>NZ_CP159811.1:701550-1052325 GCF_047720245.1 Candidatus Pelagibacter sp. Uisw_137 | reverse complement strand
TCAAACTCCTGTTTTTAAAAAACTTATTGCACTAATATGGAAAAATAAATTTACAAGTACTGGAAAGTTTCTTTTAGCTAGAATGATCTATTCAGATGCTTTGATTGTTTTAATTGCAGGAGGAGGTGTGTATGCCTCTGGTGTTTTTGGTTTTACTCCAGGAGAGTTATTAAAATTAGCTATTTTTGCAAACTTAGTTGCATTCGTAGGAGTTTTGTTAGGTGGGTATTTAAATGATAAAATTTCATCAAAAATTATTATTTTAACTTGTATTGTCGCATTAACGTCATGTGTTTTTTATTCTTCAATTATTGCGCAAACTAAAGCACAATTCTTTACCAATGTAATGGTTATATCTTTCTTTATAGGATCAATTCAAAGCGCAAGTCGTGTTATGATGACAGGATTATTAAAAGATGACGATCAAGGAAGTGGCTTTGGATTATTTAGCTTTTCAGGCCGAATTACTGCATTTGCCGGACCTTTATTGGTTGGAACCATGACTTTCTTTTATTCTCAAAGAATAGGGCTCTTATCTATCAGTATTTTCTTTATTTTAGGCTTTATTTTGATGCTTTTTGTCGATAAGGATCAAAAAAACAAAAAAATCCCTTAAAATGAAGATTTTTTTAAAATATGAATAGATCATATTTAGAGCAAATGGGGATCTCTTTTTTTATAAATATAAATTTATAAAATCATAGATATTTAACAATTAAAAATTATTATCTAACACAAAACTAATATCTCTAACACAAAAGTTGTAATTCAAGATAAAAATGAAAAAAATCATATTTATTGATTTTTTGAGTAAAAAATAATTTTTATTTTGATAAATTACTCTAACACAATATCAAAATACTCTAACACAATGTTAAAATTACTCTAACACAAACAAATTTGTTTATTTAACGAAAAATTGCAAAATTTATAATAAAATTAAATATTTCTTCTTATTTTTTATACTTTCTATTTTAAATCGATAATTTCACAATTTTCAATTTCAATAAATTAAGCATTTTATTTTCATAACCTTTGATTCAATTTAATTCTTAAAATTTTAAAAGATTAATTGTTAAAATGTTTTTGAATTTTTGATGCGTCACCCATTTTAGGTCCACAACTTATGATTACATTATTATTTTGTGTTAGAGATTCTTAAGTTTGGTGTTAGAGAAAAAATTTTATTATAATAATTATGAACGAAGATAATAAAGACAATATTAATAATAACGAAGAGACTAATGAAAATCTCAAGGTTGATAAGAATCAATCACAGCGTGAATCTAGTTCTGCTGAAAATAATCCTTCTGTGACATCAGGTGAAAACCAAGAAGAAACACAACCCAAAATTGAAGAAAATAACGATCGCGAGTTAATTCACAAAAAAGATGGCAGGTTACACATATATGTTAGACAAGATAAATATAAAGGTGAGCTAAAATCAAAAAACTTTGTTGGCAGAATTTATATTGATGGAAAACAAAAAATTTCTTCATCAGGAACTCCCAATCTTGAAGAGGCTATACCAATATTGGAAAAATGGTTTGATGACATTCATGCAGAAAACAAAAAAGAAGAACAGGTTCACCAAGAAACAATAGAAGAAATAAATGAAGAACCATCTGTACTACCAGAACAAACAGAACCTGTAACTGCTTCACAAAATGTTGCTGCTTCAGTTGAGAATAAAGAAGCTTCAGAGTCAAAAATAAATTTAAGTGTTTTTGAAAAATTTAAAAGTATTAAATTAAAAAAAATAAGTTTTGATAAAAAAGATTTAACAAATAAAATTTCTGCACTAGGAAAAAATAATTTTGTAGGAAAGGTTGAGAGTTTTTTTAAAGCACGACTTGGAAAAAAATCTGCTCAAGGTGAAGAAATTTTAGGCATAGAACTTAATAATACAGAAATTAGATTAGCTCAAATTTCAACCAATAAAGAAAATCATTGGGTTCTTGATAAATTTTTTATACATCCTATTGATTTACCAGATGAAGCTTCAGTTTTAGAAAATGCTGATCATGTAAGTAATGAATTAACGATTGCTTTACAAAAAGCAAAAATTGTAACACCAAATGCTGCAATTGCAATTCCAGTAACGAGTGCGATAATCCGTGTAGTAACAGCTCCGTTAATGACTGAAGAAGAATTAGCAAAAGCAATTGATACTAATTCACTTTGGGAAAACTTGGTTCAACTAACTGACAATCTAGATGATTATTCTATTTTTCATCAAGTAATAAATAGAAATCAAAAAGAAAATACGATGGATATTTTATTTGTTGCATCAAAATTGTCTGACATAAACAATTATACCTCCATAATTAAAAATAGTGGTCTTAATCCCGTAATTATTGATGTTAAATGTTTTGCATTAAAATCAGCTGTAGATCAAATTAATCAAATTTCTAAAAGTGCAGAAGATAATAATTTAACAGCAGTATTAGAATTTGGTTTAGATGAAAATTATTTAATGATTTTATATAATAATAATCCAATTATAACTGATATTTTTTTAAGAGGTCAGGATAGAAAAATTTTACTAGATTCAGGGAATCATGAAGAAAGAGAAGCTTTAAGTAGAAGGTTTAGTACACAAGTAAAACAAGCGATACAGGACTTTGAAACTAAATATGAAAAAAGAATTAGAAACATAAAAGTAGTTTCAAACCTACCAAATGTAGATATTTTTTTAGGAATTTTTAGAAAAAATTTAATCAATACAGGATTTAATTTATTTGATCCACTAGATGGCTTGAAAGTTCCAGAACAACTAAAACAAGCTATTACTTTAAAAAATCGATCTTATTTATCAACAGTTATTGGACTTGCTTTTAGAAAATTAGATGTCTTTGGCTATTACAAATTTGTAACTGCAGTCAAAAACATCAATTTATTACCAAATAGAAAAAGTTTAATTAAAGAAAAGAAAATAAAAGCTGTTTCAAATTTTGCATTTAAGGGAGTGGTAGGAGGAGTAATAGGGATTTATTTAATACTTTTCACATTATCTTTTTGGAATATTCATTCCTATAACAAAAAATTAAATAATTATGAAAATGTTCTTTCAATGCACGTTGTTAAAACAAAAGAAAAAGCAAAAAGCACTAAAGAGTTGGGGTTAATTACAAAAACTTTAAAATTAAGTAAAAGTTTAAAATCAAATAAAGAAATTAGTTATAGAGTTTTAGCACAAATAGCATCGAGTGTTCCTAATAGAGTAAAATTTGAGTCTGTAGACTATAACGGAAAAAGCCAAGTTATAATTCAAGGTGTTGCTGCTAGTGATCAAGATATTTTAAGGTTAATTGGTAATTTAAGTAGTAAAAATTTAATTCAACAAGCATCGTTAACTTCAATGCAATTACCAACTAATTCCAAAACAACAGGACAACCTAGTAAAGGTTTTAAAATTTTTGTTAAAATTAAAAAAGGATAAAAAATATGGATTTAAATAATTTAAAAATTGAAGATTTAAAAGCAAAAGTTTTAACTTTTACTGACGAAAAGACTCTCATAAAAAGTGGAATTGCTTTTGGAGCAATTATTTTTTTTCTAATTATTTACTATTCTATTTTAAATCCAATTGTAAATTCTAAAAAAATTAAACTAGATGATATGATTGTTAAACAAAATGAAATAATCGAATTCACCAAAAAAATAAAAGCAAACAAAAGTAAGATAAAAAAACTAGAACCTGATTATGAAAAATATTCTACATTATTTCATTCCAGAGCAGAAGTTGAAGGGCTTTATCAAACCCTAAGTGAATTTGCAGGACAAAATGGTTTGGTTATTTCAAAAATAGAAAAGAAAAAACCAGAAGCAATTAGTAGATCAGATATTTTAGATAAAAAGAAAAAGAAAAAAAAAAAGACGACCAAAAAGAAAAGCGTAAAAAATATAGCTTATTATAAAATTCCTGTGGATTTTGAAATTACAGGCAATTTTTTAGGCTATATTAAATTTAAAAGACAAATATCTCTGTCAAAGAAAATGCTTAATTTTGACGAAGAATCAATAAAAATTGTGCAAGGAACTTCAGCTGGCACGATAAATGTTGATGGAACTTTAACTATCGTAGGATTAGCAAATGATTTTTTTTAAAACTATAACCTTATTTCTGATGTTGCTTTTTATGAGCATTACTCCAAACAATGTAATAGCCGATAGTCACGATGTGGATATAAATACTGAGGAACCATTACCTTTAAATGACCCTTTTGCTGGAAACTCTTCTTTAGGAAGTGGAAGTGGAACAAGTATAATTTCAACAGGTCAAACTGGGGATCGTGAAGAAATGAGTTTATATAATTTTAAACTTGTTGGAATTATTTCAGGCTCTTACGAGAGTTATGTTTCTTTAGTTAATGCTTCAGGTGAAATTATAACTTTGCAATTACATGAAGAATTAAGCGACGGAGTAAAGTTAGTTGATATGACACTTAATGAGGCAGTATTTCAAAAGGCAGATGATACCTACATGACAATTGATTTTAACAATAAAATTAAGGAAACTGATGAATTTTAGATTAATAAAAATATTTGTTTTATTTTCTTTTTTAGTGCTTAGTTTAACGGGCTGTGCATCTGGTCAGCTTGGTAAATCTAAGACATTTAATCATAATACTCCTTTAATAAAGGATGATATTAAAAAATTGGGAACAATTGAAGTTGATAAAACAGTTGAGATGGGACCAAAACCCACTATTGGCGATATAGATTTATTAGAAAAAAGAAAAAAAATATCATCTCAGAAAACACGAAATTACTTGCTTATACCTGATGAATTTGAACTTTTAAAACAAACAGTAACTCTTAATTTTCAAAACTTAGATTACAATGAAGCCATGAGTTTAATGGCTAAAATTGGAGAAATTAATATATTAGTAGGTGATGAAGTTGCGGGAGCTATTTCAGCAGAATTAGTTGATGTTCCATGGGATAAAGCATTCAATGCTTTATTAGACATGAAGAATTTTGCAGCTGATATTGATGTGGCAAGCAATCTTATAAGAGTACACACTCCATCAACTTTAACTGGACAAGAAACTTATAAATCAACGAGAGCTGCGGCTGTTAAGAAAAAAGTGGAACTTGAAGATTCAGTTGAGCCAATTCTTTCAGAAATTTTTAGACTTTATTATATTAGTCCTGCACAAGCTAAAAAAACTATAAGTGAACTATTTACTTCAGTAGGAGACTCTTCTTATTCCCCAATTCAAATAACAGAAGAAACAACTACAAGATCCATAATCGTTAGAGGAAAAGAAAAAGATTTAGATGTAGTTGATAAAGTTATTAAAGAAATTGATGTAAGAACTAAACAAGTTTTAATTGAAGCATTTATAGTAGAGGCAGACTCAACTTTTGAACAAGCATTAGGAACTAGGTTGGGTGGAGCATATTCAAGAAAGGGTAAAAAGATAGGTGGCACAGGTGCAAGCAGTATTACCTCATCAGGAACTGGTAGTTCATCAGCAGCCATAGGAGGTGCAACCGATGCTTTAACAGATTTTGCTGCAGTTGGTGCAACAAGTGGCATAGGTATTTTAAGACAAACTGGATCAGCAGTATTGAAAGCAGAAATTACAGCTCTAGAAGTGTTGGGCAAAGGTAAGACTATATCTAATCCAAAAGTTTTTACTTTAGATAATCAAGTTGCAACAATCACACAAGGAGAGGAAATATCTTATCAAGCTACCGGATCTGAGGGAGCAGACACTTCATTTAAAGAAGCAGCATTAAAATTAACAGTTACACCGAGTATTATTGGAGATGGTAACGTGCTATTAGAAATTATGGTCAACAATAACACTGTAAATAGAGCAAATGCTGGTGAACCATCAATAAATAAAATGGAAATTTCAACAAAGCTTTTAGTGGCAGATGGAGATATTGTCGTTATTGGTGGAATTAAGAAGAATAAAGTATTTAGTAGCAAGTCACAGACACCAGGTGTTGGAAATTTACCAGTTCTAGGAAATCTATTCAAAGGTAAAAGTAAATCAGACAAACTGGATGAACTGTTAATATTTATAGCACCAAGGATATTATAAAATGCTTAAAATCAGCAGAGAAAGTGAAATTAATCTCATTAATGTTTTAATCGATCATGACATTATATCGGGTAAAGATTTACCGAATATTAAAAAAGTAAGTAGCGAGGGCAACAAATCTCAAATTGATGCTGTCTTTGAACTTAAACTTACAGATGAAGATAAGATTTTAGATGTACTCGTTAAAGAACAAAATCTTGAAGTAGTAGACTTATCAAAAGTTAATATTACTGAAGATATCAAAACTGTACTTCCTTCCAATTATATAAATATGAATTTTGTTGCTCCATTTAAAGTCGACGGCAAAACACTTCATATTGCAATACCAGATAGTTCTAAACTTGGTTTAATGAGAAATTTAAAAGCTATAACAAAAAAAAATATAGAATTACATGCAGCTAAAGTATCTCAAATTTCTGAATTTATAGAAAAACTTCTTAGTGAAAGTGGGGATGTAACTACAGCAACAATTAGGAAAGAAAATAAAGATAATAGAGAAAAAACAAAAACATTTGATTCTGAATTAGGTGATGTTGGAGAAGTTCTTGAGAAAGCTCCAGAAGAAGATATTGAAGCATTAGAAAATGAATCTGAAGTTATAAAATTTAGTACCGCAGTTGTAGCAGAAGCAATTAAATTAGGAGTGAGTGATATTCATATTGAACCTTATCGATTTAATTCAAGAGTTCGTTACAGATTAGATGGAATGCTTTCAGTGCAAGATCATTATACAAAATTCTTACATGACAATTATGGTGCAGTGGTAACTCGTTTTAAAATAATGGGTAAATTGGATATTGCTGAAAGAAGACTACCACAAGATGGAGCAATTAATTTTAAGATAGAAGGAAAGGTAGTTGATTTACGTTTATCAATTTTACCAACTGCAAACAACGAGAGAATTGTAATGCGTGTTTTAAATAAAGATGCAGGAGATATTACACTTGAACAATTAAATTTTGATGAAACTGATTTAAAAATTTTAAGAAAAAATATTCACAGTACACAAGGTCTAATACTTGTTACGGGACCAACAGGCTCGGGTAAAACAACTACGCTTTATAGTATTCTAAAAGAAGTGAGCAAACCTCATTTAAATATTTTAACGGCTGAAGATCCAGTTGAGTATGAATTAGATGGAGTGGCTCAAGTTCAAATTAAAGATGATATTGGTTATAGTTTTTCTACAGCTTTAAGATCTTTTTTACGTCAAGACCCAGAAATTATTTTAATTGGAGAGATGAGAGATAAGGAAACGGTTGATATAGGCTTAAAGGCAGCTCTTACAGGACACTTAGTGTTTAGCACTCTGCACACTAATGATGCCCCAAGCACAATTACAAGATTACAAAATATGGGAACACCAGATTATTTAATAAGTGCTGCATGCTCTCTTGTTTTGGCTCAAAGACTGGCAAGAAAAACTTGTACTGACTGCAGAGTGCCTGACGACGATGTAAATCCAAAAGTGTTAACCGATATTGGTTTTACTCCTGAACTTGCCTCTAGAGTTAAAGCTATTAAAGGCAAAGGTTGTCCAAAATGTAAAGATTCTGGCTATAAAGGAAGAATGGGAATTTATGAAATTTTAAATGTCACAAAACCCATTAAAGAAGCGATATTAAAAAAAGCAACAACACCTGAACTCAAAGCAATTGCTATTAAAGAAGGTTTTCAAACTATGCAAGAAATGGGTAAAAGAATGATTGCTTCTGGAGATCTTAATTTCAGAGAATATGAACGTGTTTTATCAAGTTCATAATTATAATTAATGGAATTTTATACATATAAGGGTATTTCAGCAGGTAAATACGTAGAAGGAGAAATAGAAGCCTTAAATCAAGATGAAGCCTCTCACAAATTAAAAGAACAAAAATTAATTATTACCAATCTGGTAAGATCTAAAAAAAAAAAGATAAAAAAACTAAGAAAAAAGGTGAAGGATCCTCTTTTTTTAAGCAAAAAATTAAACCTCAAGATATTGTAATTTTTTCAAAACAGTTTGCAACAATGGTAAAGGCAGGTCTACCCATACTTCAAGTACTGGATATGTTAGGCAGCCAACTTGACAATCCTTCACTTAAAGAGATTGTTGTAGAGATTAAAAAAAAGCTTGAAGGAGGAACAACTTTATCAAAATGTTTTGAAAGTTATCCAAAAATTTTTGACAATATTTATGTAAACTTAATTAAAGCTGGAGAGGCTAGTGGTAAATTAGATGTGTTTTTATTAAAACTAGTTGAGTCATTGGAGAAAAAAGAAAGAATTAAGAAAAAAATTAAAGGTGCTTTAATGTACCCGATGGTGATGTTTACCGTAGCAATTACGGTTATGGTATTCATGTTAATTAAGGTCGTTCCTGTTTTTGCAAAAATGTATGACGGAATGGGAATTGCGTTACCAGGAGCAACAGCGGGTATTTTGTCTGCTAGTGATTTTATGAGAGGTACTGGTGGATTGATGACTTTTCTTATTATCTCAGGAACTATTATTGCCTTTAGATATACCGTATCTAAGAATGCAGCGTTTCGATATAAATGGCATGCAAAAATTTTAAAATTACCAATTTTTGGAGACATGATTAAAAAATCTTTATTAGCAAGAATTTCACTGATCATGGGTAATTTAAGTGCCGCTGGTGTAAATTTATTAGAAAGTATAGATATTGCTAAATCTGTTAGTAATAATGATTGTGTTACTTTAGCTTTAGAGAACGTTAAAAAGGGAGTTTTCTCTGGAGATACACTCACAAAACTTTTTTTAAAAGAACCTTTATTTCCACCAACGTTTAGTCAACTTATTTCTGTTGGTGAGCAAACAGGAAGTTTAGATGAAATGTTTACTTCTGTTGCAAATTATTATGAAGAAGAGTTTGATACAGCGGTAGATAATATGTCTACTTTAATAGAACCGATCATGATTGTTTTTATGGGAATTATGATTGGTGGATTAATGATTGCGATGTATGCACCAATATTTAATGTGGGAGCATTAATTGGTTAGATTGTTTTTGTTAAAACAAGATGGTTAACCCAACCTTTTTGGTTTTTTTTAAAAATAGCCTCATCCATAATCTGTTTAATAAAAAAAGTACCCAATCCGCCAGGCTTAATATCATCTAATTTTCTGTGCTGAATATTTTCAGGTATGACAGGTTTACCTTTATCAAAGAATCCTATTTCTAATTGATTATCTTTAAATGAAATTTTAATTTGCATTTTATCATTGGTTTCTTCTACATCTTTATAAGCGTGCTTGACTATATTTTGAGCAGCTTCTGCAATTGCTAAAACTAATTCATCTTTTTGCTCTTGAGGTAAATTTATTTTTTCAAAAACTTTTCTTGAAAATATTCTGACTTCTTTAAGATTGGAACTATTTACTACAAAGTCTTTTGATTCTGATAGTGTCATTACTCTAGATTTAATATCTGTTCTAACTTTGCCATCATGATAACCTTTAAGACAGATTTACTAATTTCTTTTACAATTACTTTCGTACCTTTTTCTAATGCTTTTTGATGGCTCTCAATAAGAACAGAAATTCCTGATGAATCCATATACGAAACATCTTTTAAATTAATATGAACTTCTTTGCCCGCTTCAACTAAAGGAAGAATAATTTGTTTGGCTTTCTCAGTTACATCCATGTCTATTTCTCCGTCTAGAAAAACAGTACTGATGTTGGCATTTTCGCTTATTTTATAAGTCATATTTTAAAAAGTGATAACATCAATTTTTTACCACATAAATCAAGAAAATGAACCCATTATGGGTGCATGACGGGCTATTTTCTTAGATTATGAGGTTATTATTAGACTGTATTAAAAACAGTTAAAAATTAATTAAAGGAAATTTTATATGAAAAAAAATAATAAAGGTTTTACATTAATTGAATTGCTAGTGGTTGTAGCAATTATAGGAATTCTAGCAGCAGTCGGTACAGTTGCTTACAACGGTTATACTGCGGGTGCAAAAAAATCATCTGCTAAATCTAATCATGCTTCAGTTGTAAAATACATAGCTGCAGAAGATCAAAAATGTAATATTGGTGAGGATACGGCAATGAGTGGTGAACTTACTTGTTTAAATCGAACTGGTGCTACGGTGATTACTGCTGCCTTAACAGCTTTGGAAGATTTTAAAAATCCATATGACACAAATTCTGGTTCTGTAAGAAAAGATGGTGCATTTGCTGCGAAAGCAGACATGGGTTTTGTTAACATAAAAGCTGATGGTGATGAATTAACAATTACAACTTGTTTTCAAAACGATTGTGCAACACCAGGGGCAGATGAACCAGCAAACACAATTGATAACACAATTCAAGTTGGTGAATAAAATCAAGATCTAAAAATTATGATCACTAAAAGCTCAGGCTTTAGTTTAATTGAGCTTTTAGTGGTTGTAGCAATCATAGGAATTCTTTCATCAATAGGTGTTGTTAGTTACAACGGCTATGTTTCAGGAACGAAACAAAAGTCTGCAGAAAATGCTATGCAGCAAATATCCTTAGCACAAACAGAGTATTACTCAGATAACAGTGAATATTATACTGGAACTGAAACTGGAAGCTGTACACCAGATGATCAAACTTCAAATGATATTGAAGACGCACTGTTTGGTGGGGGAGATGTAATTACAAAAGAAGCTGGTTATGACATGTGTATAGCTAAAGATGGGACAAGCTATATTGTGACAGCAACTAATGGCGACAAAACATTAACAATGACGGCTAATGGAACTTGGACAGGCAAGTAATTTAAATTAATAAAATATTTTTATAAAAATGGATGAACCTACTAAAAAATTATTTCCAATCAATCTTTCTAAAAAAGAAAAAATATCAGCAACTATTAGTTTAGTTTGGATAATAGCTATTGGTTACCTGACATGGTGGAATGGACTTAGCAACTTAGGGTCAGATAAAAGTTTCAGATGGGATGAATGGTTTTGGTTTGGCATAGTTCCTGCAACCATGCCATATTTTTTTTACTTTATCTGGACTAAAAATGATTAATAAAAAACCAGAAACAAGTGGTATTTCATTAGTCTTATTTTTTGTTTTTTTAATTGGCTTATTTCTAGAAACGACGAGCACCATAATGGCTGCAGATACTAGCGCCTCTAAAATCATAGTTGATGGAGAAGAAATTTTACTTCCAGGCTCTTCAGAAAAAAATATTACTTACTTACAAATTTTACAAAAACCAAATGATTTAGATTTAAATTTAAAGTACGCACAACAACAAGGAAAAATTGGAAATTATAAACAAACCATCGCAACTCTGGAAAGATTAAATATGATTTATCCAGATAATGTTGAAATAAAACTATATCTGCTTTCAGTTTTAGTCCAAGCAGACTCGCCAAATAAAGCTTTAACTATAATTGAAGACATTAAAACTAGTGAAGATTTAACAGCAGAAGATATTGAGACAATAAATCAAATTGAAACTACGCTTAAAGAAAGGGGAGCTCCTAAGTTATGGAATTTTTATGCAGATGTATCTCTTGGTGGTGTTTTCAATCAAAATGTTAATAGTGTTTCAAAAACAAGATTACAAAGTAGCGCTGATGAAGTCATTGGATTTAATAGTGCAAAGTATGATAAAACGTACAGTGAGGGCTTAGGTTTAACAGCAACTCGATCTTTAGGGGAAACTTCATCATTAATGATAAATACGAGTTTCACAAACTCAGATCAAAGAGAAGAAACTGCAGATGATTTTGAAAGTTATGGTTTAACTCTTGCTTTGGATACATCTTTAGGCAACCAAAGTTTAAGCCCATATATAATGATAAGCAAAACTGATTATCAAGATGATGCAGATAGCTTTTCTTTAATGCAAGGGATAGGAGGATTTTTTTCTGTAGGAGATCAAAATTCATTTAGCTATGGTTATTCTTTTTCAGATTCTAAAAATAATAGAAATAGTACTGATACAACTGCAGATGAAACAAATGCTAAAGGGCATGGTGTTTCACTTGGGCACGATTATATGTTTAATGAAATAATCTCATCATCGACAGGTTTAGGGTATAGCATTTCAGAAGCAAAAGAGGGGACAAACGACTTTGAAACTTATGATTTAAGTTTCAGATTAAATTTTGCTTTTCCTTGGGCTTATATTTCAATAGGGGATGCACTGAGTTTTAATGATTACAAAAATGTAGATACAAGCATAAACTCAAACAGAATAAGATCAGATGTAACAAATACTTTTGACTTGATGCTTACCAAAGCGCTTGGAGATTTTTTTCCCTCAATCGATCCAGATAAAAGTTTGTTTGTTAACTTTTCATACGAAAAAATCATCTCTGAAGCCAATATAATTAATTATGATTATATTGCAGACTCGTTTGCACTTAGTTTATCCAAATCATTCCACTTAAATAAATAATCAAAATAAAGACTGATTTTAGACTACATATAAGCCCCTTTTACTTATTAAAGATTAGAAACTCTCACCTAATATGGGTCAAGCCAAGCTGAAAAAGTTGTCAAAAATGTTACTTTAAGTGGATGAAAAAAATTTTATCGACAATTATAGCATTATTTTTTGTATTCAATATCACCCAGGCAGAAGAAAAAATTGATATTGATAAACAATTAATCGGAATTGTAGGTGCAGTATCTGGAACAGCTAAAACTAACACAAGAGAACTTAAAGCTGGGGATAAAATTTATTTAAACGAAACGATTTATGCAGGAATAGATTCAGGCACACAAATATTACTCCTAGATCAATCAACATTTACTATTGGATCAGAACTCAGAAGTTGTAATGGATACCTTTATATACAATCCAGCAACGAATGATGGAAAAATTGTAGCTAATGTTAAAAAAGGAAGTTTAAAAATAATTTCGGGTTTAATAAGTAAAAAAAATCCAGACAGCCTAACAGTTAACGTTCCTGAAGGAACTTTAGGCTCAAGAGGAACAGAGTTTCAAACCATAGTATCAAATCAAAAAACAGATACTTTATTAATAGGACCTGGAAAAAATAATACATTGGGTTTAAGGCCTGGGGCAGTTCTTGTTGGAAATAATTTGGGTCAAACACTATTGAGCAATCCTTATAGTGTGGCAAGTATGGTTAAAGGTAATGCACCAGGAAAAGCAAAACAAATAACAAAAAACCAACTGAAAAAATTTAAAAAAAGAATGAAAGTAGCAAGGCTTACAAAACTTGATGGAGCCACAAAAGAAGAAAGAAAAGCTACTAGAAAAAAAATCAGACAAGAACTTAAAGCTCAGGGTTTTGATAAAGAAGAAATAAAAATATTAATTAAAGAAAACATTAAAAAGGACGAAGAAAAGAGAATTGTTTTACTAACAACAAATGAAGAAGAGGTTTCAGAAATAGCACAACCTGAAAACATTGTTGAAGAAAAAGTTATTGAAACAGAAGACAAAATAGTGGTCGAGAAACAAGATAAAAGTAAAGATAAAAAAGCAGTAAAGAAAAAAGATAAAAAGAAAAATAAAAAAGCAGTAAATAAAAAAGATAAAAAGAAAAATAAAAAAGCTGTGAAGAAAAAAGATAAAAAGAAAAATAAAAAAGCTGTGAAGAAAAAAGGTAAGACTAAAAAGAAAAAAGCAGTGAAAAAAAGTAAGACTAAAAAGAAAAAAACAGTGAAAAAAAGTAAGACTAAAAAGAAAAAAGTAGTAAAGAAAAAAGTTAAAAAGAAAAAAGTTATAAAGAAAAAAGCAAAAAAAATAACAAAGAAAAAAATAGCTAAGAAAAAGAAAAAAGCAAAGAACAAAAGAAAACGTAAGAAATAAGCCTATCCGTCCATTAATAAAATTTTATGTTTTTATTTAAAAGAATTTTAATTATTTTTTTTCTCATAATTCCAATCTCTAATTCATCTGCAGCTATGGTAACTGAAGTAGACAGCGATCAAGCATACAGTTTTCTTGATGGAGGTGGTGTTGTAAATGGTATTGCTTTTAATCCTGATGGAACTAAAATGTTTGTGTCTCGTACAAGTAGCACCCAATTTATAATCGAATATAATCTATCAACACCATTTGATATTTCTGCAGCTACTTATGCAGGAGATGCTCAGAGATGTGAATTAGGTACTGCTGCAACTTTAAATCCAGCTAATATTGGTGATATGGTGATTACTAGTGATGGACTTAAAATGTTTTTTGTCCAAAGATCAACAAATGGTAGTAACAACGATCGTATATATAGATATGACTTAACTGCACCTTATGATATTTCAACATGTGTATATGTTGCTGATGTTGATCCCGATACTGATGCTCTTGCGGGCACTAGTTTTGGAGGTAGGACTGATAAATCAAGATATCATGTTCAGGGTATTGAGATTAATACCGATGGTACGAAAATATTTTTAAGTTTTAATGATGTTTCTAGCACAGGTGATGGTATCAAGGAGTATAATCTTTCAACTCCATATGATCTTGCAACTATGTCTCTAATAACAAGTGGTGGTATCGATCTTGCTAATGGCGCGACCGGATTTAACCCTGATGCAATTTTTTTTAGTGCAAATGGAAAAAGAATTTTTGTTACCGATCATAGCCGATTTTCAGTTGCTCAATATTCACTTTCAAAAGCATATGACACATCTTCCAATGTCAAAGATGGAGAGGTAGTCATAAGAAATTTAATAACAACTAAAACTGCCAATCAAACAAGAGCGCTTGCATTTAGCACAACTGGATTAAAAATGTTTGTCTCAGATGATAATGGTGATGATTCAATACATGAATTTGATTTAGTGTGTCCTTTTAATATCATTGCAGGAAAATGTCCTCCAATTACAGAAAATAGTGTCAGAACTGGGATAGCAGAAGCACAAATAATGATTGCTAAAAGAACCATTGATCATTCAACTAAAAGTGCCTTAAACCGTTTAGAATGGATAAGAAGAAATAAAGATAATCAAAATTTAACAAATCTTAATTTTAATTTTAATACTGCCACTCAACTTGATAACCCATTATTAAATTACTGGGTTAAAAAACTTCCAGATAGAATACTTTCAGTTAATGAAAAAGTAGAAGGTGGTCAGTCTATAACTATTAATAAAGAAGATATGAATAGTAAGAACTCAAATAATTTTACCACAGTCTTTAAATCAGATAACCCAATGTTAAATTCTTGGTTGAGTAAAATCCCAGACAAAATAACCGCATACCAGGCATCTATAAAAAAAAAGACAGAAGATAAACAACAAGATATCTTTTATTGGAGTGAAGGAAGTATTTCAGTTGGAAGAGTAGGAGACACAAATATTTCTTCATTTAAAAAAATTGGTACTGAAGCAATTACCCTTGGAGCTGATAAATTTACTGATAATAATGGTATAAAAGGATGGGCATTTAGACTTGGTAATAACAACGTTGATGTTGGAATGGGTGGAAGTAATATAGATACTGATACATTTAACCTCACTTATTATTCTACTACCCCACTAGAAAATGACACAAAATCTGAGGATATCGTTATTGGTTTTGGTAAATTAAAGTACGATATTCTAACTGTTTTAGACGGCAAACATATGAAAGCCAGTAGAGATGGTAGACAAATATATGGGGCTGTTAAGTCAAAAGACGAGATCAAAAAAAATAATTTTATTTTAATTCCTTCTTTTCAAGCTGATATTGGGCACACTATATTATACGGATATACAGAATCTGGAACTGGTGCAATTAAAGTTAAAGATCAGCACATACAAACATTAAAACTAAGAACAGCGATGGGAGTAGTGGATGATTTACCAAATGAAACTACTTTTTGCTTAGACATAGCTAAAACATGTGCCATAAAAAGACATGGTAAATTAGAATATATGGCTGATTTAAGACGTTCCTCTAATTTTAAATATGCTTATGCTTCTGATAGTGCAGCAGATTTTCAGGAAAGATTATACTCAGGGGCCTTACATAATGTAAATGGTGAAGTGGGTATAGATATAATTTTACCTGATAGTTTGAGTGTCTTTTTAATATATGAGCGTAATCAAGCTTTAGGATCAGGACATACGGATAACATTATTATTACGATTGGATACTTGCCAAATAAACAAACTAACTATGCTTTTAAAGTAGCAGGCTCAGATAATATAGGATCGGAGTATAAGATAAGTAAAAATATTAATGATTTTGAAATTGATTTTAAATTAAATAATCAAGATGTATTGAAACCAAATACCATTGATGAAGCAATGATTAATTTAAGTCGTATATTTTAATTATAAAAAGATCAATAAAATAAATATGAAACTTTTATTTAATAAATATAAGAATTATACAACATTTTTAATTTTATTATTTTTATTAGTTTTTTTAAAAACAATTAATCCAAGTTTTATAAAATCAATTTCTTATTTGAGTTTTGATGTATATCAAAAAATTTTTCCATTAAACATGCAAACTTCTGAAGTTATTATAATAGACATAGATGAAAAAAGTTTAGGTAAGTTTGGCCAATTTCCTTGGAATAGATCTATTTTTGCAAAAATTGTGGAAAATGTTAATGCGACAAACCCAAAAGCTATAGGCTTTGATATTTTTTTTACAGAAAAAGATAAACAATCTCCCGAAGAAATAATTAGCGCTTATAACTTAATACCAGACGACGTTGCTCGTTTGCAAAATATTAAAGGACCTGATGAAATATTTAGAGAGCAGCTAGAAAAATCAAAATCAGTTATAGCAGTACTTGGTAGCAATGTTTCCTCTCATGGAACATATGATAGATCACCAAAAGCAAAATTTCTTGCAAAAGGAGGAGATCCTAATGAGTTCACTTATTCTTTTCCTCACTCTATAGGATCACTTGAGAAATTAGAAAACAGTGTAAAAGGATTGGGCTCTATTTCTTTTTTAGATCAAACCGATGGTATTATCAGATCGCTTCCATTGATTGTTCGTTTGAAAAATCAGTTATATCCAACAATGGGACTTGAAATGATCCGTGTAGGGTCAAACCAAAAGAATTTGTATGTAGAGATGAATGAGGCGGGCATTAATAGAATAAGCTCAAGACCTCATAAAATTTACTCAGATCCGAATGGCATTATTTGGATTAGATATAAAGAATCATTAAAAAACCAGTATATTTCTGCAAGCTCTGTTTTTGAGGGTAAATTTGATCCATCAAGATTTAAAGATAAGTATGTTTTAATTGGTGCATCAGCACAGGGCCTGTTTGATCTAGTAAAAACTCCTTTAGGAAATACAATTCCAGGAGTTGAAGTGCATGGAAACATAATTGAAAATATTTTAGATCAATCTTATCTTATTCGAAATCCAAACACTTATATATTTGAATTGCTATTTTCAATTGTAGTCGCGGGTGTTGTTTTTTTTCTCTCCCAACATACTAAACCCAAATATAGTTTATTAATATTCTTCGGAAGCTTAATCATAGTAATTATAATTGGTTTTAGTGCCTTTTTATTTAAATCTCAACTTGTAGATATTAGCTACCCTATATTCATGCTCACAATTACTTTCTTAACTGGGCTTTATTTTAGATTTATAGAGGAAAATCAAATTGCAATAGCAAATTTACAAAAAGAGGCAAAGTTACTAAAAGAAAGAGAACTTGCAGGTGATGTACAAAAAAGTCTATTTCCAGACATATCAAAGTTTAAAAATTTTCTTTATGCAAAAAACGTTCCAGCAAGAGATGTTTCTGGAGATTTTTTTGATGTAGTTAATGTAGGTGAAAATGAATATTTTTTTATATTAGCAGATGTATCAGGAAAAGGTATTACAGCTGGTATTTACATGGCTAAAGCAGCTTCAATATTTAGAACAATTTCTAATTTATCATATCCATTAGAAAAAGTTGTCTTTACAGTAAATAATGAGCTAGTTGAAGCAAAGTTTAAAGGAATGTTTATGACAGCTGTATTTGGAAAATTTAATATAGAAACCGGAGAAGCGATCTTTGTGAATGCGGGTCATGAAAGTATTATGGTTTTTGATAAAGAAAAAAATTTTGAGTTTATGAAATCTGAAATACCACCAATAGGAATTATAAAATATTCTTCAGAGTCTATGGTAAAATCAAAAGCTACTAATTTAAAAGAAAAAACATTTTTAGTTTATACTGATGGCGTAACAGAAGGTTATTTAAGGAATGGTCAAGAACTTGGAGTAGAAGGAGTTGAAAGAATAATAAGAAAAATAGAAATTGTTACCCCACAAAATATAGTAGATTCTATTACAACAGAACTTAATTGGGGAGCAGAAAAATTAAGAGATGATATTACTTGCTTGGCTTTAGATATTAAAAATACAGAACTTACAAAATAAAAAATGAATAAGCATCCAAATGAAAAATAAGACAAATATAAAGAGAATATGTTAAGGTGCCCGAATATATGAAGAAAAATATTTTTTTTATTATTATTTTTATAGTTTTAAATGGTTGTGCTCAATACAGTTCAATTATGGGCCCAGCATATACTATGGCTAAAACAGGCAGTCCTATTCTAGCAGGCGCTTCTGCAGCCACATCCTATGGAATTAAACAAACAACAGGTTATACACCTGGTGAACACATAAATTCTCTAGTAAAAAATAATTCATCTTTAAAGGAAGAGGAAAGTTACAAAGAGTGCCAAACAATCCACTCTTCATCTATAAATGAAATTTTTTTTGAAACTTTAGATGAGATTGATTGTTTTCAAGACCCATTTAGTATTCTTAAATAAAATATTAGATATCTAATTTTATCAAAGTCTAAATCTTTAATCTTCAACCTTTCAATAGTCCTCAATTTTATAGTAAATAAGATAAAATTATTAGACCCAAAATAGGTCGGTTATTCAGGAATTCATTGAATAGTAATATATAATTTGAGAAATTAATCCCAAGTTATTCACTATCAGAATGAAAAAAATATTTCTTATTTCAATATTTTATATATTTTTTTTCTGTTCCAATTCTTTTGCTTTTTTAGAATTTAAACAAGAAAAAGATATTTCATCAGACACTAAGCATCTTAGAGGAATAACTTTTAAACCAGATGGTACAATAATGTATGTTACTGCTGACGAAACAAATCCTACAGTCATACAATATTCTTTAAGTCCTGCATTTGATATTAGTACTGCTACCAAAATTTCTGAGGACGATCTAGAAGGCGAGGGAGGTAATTTTGACAAACCTCATGCAATAGAATTTAAGCCCGATGGAAAAGTAATGTATGTTATCCGAAGTCAGTCAGGTAAGGTGAGTGTACAACAGTTTAACCTTTCAACCGCTTGGGACACAAGTACAATCAGTTACGCCGCAAGAAAAATTATAAATGGAGCTGTAGATTGTAGTACCAATGTTCAAGCAAGAGCCTTAGCTTTTAAACCTGATGGAACTCGTATGTTTGTCTCTCAAGAAGGTGCTGAAGTTGTTAGTCAATATGATTTAACTACAGCATGGGATGTTTCGAGTGCAACAAATAATGTGTGTTCAAATAGTTTTGGAGATCAAGAATCTGACATGAGAAATATACAATTTAATTCAGATGGAACTATAATGTATCTGGGTGGAAGTGGCGGTGATGATATTAACAAGTATAAATTGCCTACTGCATGGGATATAAGCACAATTACTCATGTAACTAGTTATTCAATTAGCTCACAAACTCGTCAGATGAGAGGATTTAAATTTACAGCTAACTTTACAAAACTATATGTAACTGGAGACACTGCAGATTCTGGTGCAGGAACAAATGTTGTTTATGAATATAACCTAGCTTGTGCTGGCACAATTACTTGTGATCCTATTAATGATAAAGATATTACAGCAATCATTGAAGCTAATGTTGAATTATCAAAACGTATAATTAAAAATAATACTCTTCCAATCTTTCATCGAATTGAGTGGTTAAGAAGACATAAAAATAAAGACAATTTATCAAATCTTAATGCAGAAATTAATTTTACAGATAAAAAAATATCAAAATTAGTTAGTGCTCTTAAAAACTCAAAAAAAGAAATTGATAGAAGTTATGATAGTGATGATTGGTTTCAGTGGAGCGAAGGTAGAGTTAGTGTGGGAGAAAACAAATCTTTAAATTCATCATCAAGAGATTTTCATAGTTATGGTATCTCAATTGGTGCTGATAGAATTAAAGAAGATGATAGAGACGCTATGTATGGATACGTTTTTCAGTATGGCAGCGATAATGTTGATATTGGATATCAAGGAAGCAAATTAGACACTGAGGCTTATAGTTTGGCGTTATATGGCACCAAACTTAGAGATGATGACGTTTTTACCGATGCATTAATTGGAGTTAGTTTACTAGATATTGATCAAAAAAGGGTTACTTACGGCAACACCTTAAAAGGTAACCGAGAAGGACAGCAGATCTTTGGATCATTTAATTTTGGAAAAAGAATAGTTGATGAAGATATAAATCTCAATCCTGGCATCAAATTAGATTTAGGTTACACAAAGCTAAAAGCTTTTAGAGAAAAATCAACCGTAGCAACCAGTTTGACAGATGCATTACTTTATAAGGATCAAAATATTAAATCTGCATTAGTTACAACTGGTATCCTTTTAGATAAAACTGATACTGATAAGCAAGAAGATGAAATTATAAATCATCATGGGCGGTTAGAATATATTACTGATCTAAGTCCATCATCAGATGCAGAGTTTTATTATCTAAATAGTCAAAGTACAGTTTATAATTATAAAGTAGATAATGTGTCTAAACATAATTTTAGAATTGGTTATGGTTTTGATGTCACTTCAATATCAGGTTGGTCATTGGTTGGAAGTTTTGAAAGATTTACAGCTAATGGAAAAGGCCACAGTAATGAAATTTATTTATCAGTAGGCTATGTTCCGATTGATGAAATGAAATTTGTCTTTGATGTTAATAATTTTAACAATACTAGCTTATCATTAACCAATAAGGTAAATGGGTTTGATATTACTGTTGGATCTAATTACACTCTGATGAGTGAAATTCCTGACTATGGTGCAAATATAGAAGTTTCAAATAAATTTTAGCACACCACAGGTAACGGGAATTAAAGACAATCAACCGCACCAACATTCCATCACCTAGACACCTGATTTGGGATTTGTTAGTCTTGGATTGTGGAGTACATAATAGGAGGAGTTGGAATAGTAATGCTATTATTTCTAGCTTATTGTGCGATTGCTATACCTTATTACAACATCAAAAAGATTTATTTCAAAACTAAAGGGATTAAGAAATCTGCAATCAATTTTATCTAATAACTGTATATTTGGTAATAAATAACATTTACACTCCCTGCAATGCATTCTTATAAAAAAATTTTCATTTTCCTTACGATCCTTTTTTCTTCTTCAACACTGCATGCGGAAACTAAAAAATTTTATCCTGAAGGTAAAATTAGATATTTTACAACATTGATCAGTGATGGAGGAACCAATTATAACAATACTAGACCAGGCTTGGTACTTGATTCACATTTTACATATTTGATCAATAAAAATTTTGCTATCCGCAGTGTTAATCACATTATTAATTATGACGATACAGTTAACGATGGAACAGAGCAGAATTTTGAATTTGATCAAAGACTAGGCTTTATAATTAAAAAAAAAATCTTGTACTAATGCCTTATGCAAAAATTACTCACCATGATAAAAATGTGTCCACACAAAATGACAATTCTCATTTAGGATTCGTGTTCCAGGCCAAATTACATAAAGATTTATTTTTTGACTATGATTATAGGGAAGAAACTAGCAATGGTGCAAAAATTGTTAGAACTGGGTATGTATATGGCGATAAGGTAACAGATGTTAAACTTACAAAAAAAAATCTTTTTTTCTTAGATGTTTTTCCTGTTCATCTAAAAATTGCTCAGACTGATGTAAGTAATTTTAGACGCAGTCGTGTTATAAAGACAACTTTAGATGTAAATAAAAAAATAGATCTTGCTATCAAATATGTTGATAATAGCGGTAAGAGTTTTTTTAAAAAAAATGTGGCACAAAATAGAAATTATCTTGTAGCTGAATTTGGGTACAAGTTTTAGTTTTAAAAGGTCTTGTTGTTTAATTAACCTAGTTTAATGAGTTTCAAATAGTAGCGAAGTCAGGATTAAGTGCAATTCTTACATGGTTCTATGACAAAGAACAAATGTAATGCTCGTTAAGCAGTTCAACTGTGGTTCACCGAGAATCCTCAATACCCTGCTTATGTTCGCCATTAACTTTCTTTAGTTACTGGGAAATAGTTGCTATAATCTTTGATGGAAGGGAACAATAATCGTCTGCCCCTATGTTGACATTGCAGGGGTAGTTGGAGCGTAACCAACCAGTCCCACCATTTTCAGTGTCTTTTACCTATGCTAGACATCGGTTACATTATAATATAATTAAAGTTTAATTTTTAGGGCCTGTAGCTCAGTTGGTTAGAGCAGTACACTCATAATGTATTGGTCCCAGGTTCGAGTCCTGGTGGGCCCACCAAAAATTATTTTTATAGATGATTATTTAATAAACTCTTTTAAAGTAGAAAAAAGAGCATTGATATCTCCATCATTACTTTGAATGATAGAAGAGAATTCTTCTTTTTGAGTTCTTACAAGGCTTAAGCCTTCAATAATTAAGTCTCTAATCAATGGGTTTTCTGGATTCTTAGTATAAATTCGCCAATCAATTTTAACTTGTGGCCTTTGCTCTGTTGCAACTAAAACACTGCTAACCATTGTATAATTTTCATTTAATCTTTTTTTAGATAAGACTTCTATCTCTGGGTTTGAATATTCGGCTAGTCTACTAGCAAAACTTTTTAAAAAATATTGTTCAAAAAGATTTGAATACTCTTTTTTTTGTTCATCATTAATATTTTTTCTATATGAACCTAAAGTATAAAAACCTATACCAGTAATATCCACAGTTTCTTTTGCAATAGCCTTAAGTTTTGCTATTTTTTCTTCTTTAGAAAATTTATTATTAAGAGCTTCTGAAGCCCTGTTAACTGTTGATTGAACAAAAATATCTGGTTCAATCGAGTAAACTTTAGCAATACTTGAGAAAAAAATTACTAAAAAAATTAAGAATGTTGTGGTTTTTTTTAGAAACATTACCCTGCTCATTGTTTAAGATTATTTTTTTAATTATTGAGTTTCTACTTCTTCCCAGTCACCTTCATACATAATATCAATTGTTGGATCTGAGTTTCTAATTTTTTGCTGTCTATCTTGTAAATACAAACTTCTTACTGAAGCATAAAAGTCCATAGAGTTTTTTTCTAAATTATCTATAGACTCTAAGTTTTTTGCCCTAAAATCAATTCCTGATACAATTTTTGTTGTCATATATATTTCTTTATCTAAATATTGATTATTTCCATGAACAGACATGTTATAATAAGGATCCCCACCTAATACATTCACAAATGAACCAAAAGCATCTCTAACAGTTGATGGTCCAATAACTGGTAACACCACATAACAACCTGCTCCTATACCCCAAGCACCAAAAGTTTGTCCGTAATCTTCTCTTTCATACTCTGGAAAATCCATTTTTGTAGCCACATCGAATATTCCAAGAATTCCTACCGTAGTATTAACAACAAATCTTCCAGTATTAACTCCTGCTTTTCTGAACTCTCCCTGAAGAATATTGTTGGGAATAGTTATGAGTGAAGAAATATTTTCAAGGGCATTACTCGTTCCAGACCTGATTGGTGACGGTAATTTTCTATAACCTTTAGCAACTGGTTTAAATATAACTTTATCTAACCCTTGATTTAAAGAAAAAGTAGCTCTATTTAAACCTTCAAAACAGTCTTTAACTTCTCTCGAATTTTTTTTTGATAAGTTATTTTCACCATCTGTGTCAGCACTTACATTTGTTGCTAACATTAAGCTTATTAAAGAAGTTATTATAATTTTTTTCATTACAACTGATTATATAATATATATTATATTAATGTAAATCAGGAATTAGCTCTAAATACGACATAAAAATGGCTTTAAAAACAATATTTAACTATTCACCAAATTTTAACTCCAAAAAAAGACTCTCAAAGGAAATCAAATTTATTATTTTTCATTATACGGGGATGAAAAACGAGTCTGACGCTTTAAATAGGCTTACTGAAATACAATCTGAGGTTAGCTGTCATTATTTAATTAAAAATAATGGAAAAATTATAAAATTGGTACCTGATTTATACATCGCATGGCACGCAGGCAAATCTTCGTGGAAAAATTATAAGTCTTTAAATCAAAATTCTATTGGAATTGAAATTACAAACCCTGGGCATGAACATGGTTATAAAAAATTTAAAAAAAAACAGATCTCTTCTCTTTTAAAGTTAAGTAAATTTTTAATAAAAGAATATAAAATCAAACCTATGAATATTTTGGGACATTCTGATGTAGCGGCATTAAGAAAAAAAGACCCAGGAGAAAAATTTCCTTGGGAGTATTTATCTAGAAATAAAATAGGGATATGGCACACATTAGACAAACAAGAGCTTACAAAAAATAAGAAACTAAAAATAAGTGAGGTAGAAAAAAATATTTTTTTCAAAAACCTGTTTAAGATTGGATACTCAAAAAAATATCCAAAAGATAATAGTAGAGACAAATATTCAAGAGAATTAGCAAAAACTTTTCAAAGAAGATTTAGACAAGAGTTAGTTGATGGTAAAATCGACCGAGAATGCCTGCTAATTAGCAAAAATCTTGTTAGAAGATATAACTAAATTGTACTTGAAGTTCTAGATTTTAGTAATAAATTAAAGATGCTAGATGAACGACTTATCGCTTTAATTTATTAAAGAGGAAAGTCCGGGCTCCGCAAAGACACAGTGCCAGATAATACCTGGCGGGGGAAACCCTAGGGATAGTGCCACAGAAAATATACCGCCATAACATGGCAAGGGTGAAAAGGTGTGGTAAGAGCGCACCGGTTCTATTGGTAACAATGAACGCTGGAAAACCCCACTGGGAGCAAGACTAAGTAGAGATGACATTGTTGCAAAACTAAAAGCCGTCTTTGGCTAGTCATCAGGGTTAGTTGCTTGAGCTTAAGAGTGATCTTAAGCCTAGAGAAATGATAGGTTTAAATGACAGAACCCGGCTTATAGTTTGTCTAGCAAACTCCACAGTTCAATTTTAATTAAATTTAGATGTTCACCTTTTGATTCATAATTGAATCATTTCTGTTCTTATTTTTAATCCTAGAATTGTATTGAGTTAAAACTAAAAATTGATTTTAGATTTAATGTATATACATAAAAGTTAGCTACAATTATTAACAAATAGGCCTAAAACGAACATATTGACACTATGGTTAAAAACCCATATTGTCCCATATATTCCCAAATATGGAATTTATGAAATATAAAAAATATGTTTTTATCGACTTACGAGAACAAAATAGACAAAAAAGGAAGGGTTTCTGTGCCTGCTAGTTTTAGATCTCACCTTTCTAATTTAGGATATAATGGTGTTATTTGTTATCCCTCATTTAACAATCAATCTATTGAAGCTTGCTCACAAGATAGAATTGAAAAACTTTCTGCAAGTATAGACTCATTAAGCCCATTTGAAGAAAAAAGAGATTATTTTGCAACATCAATTTTATCTGAGAGTATGAATTTACAATTTGATAGTGAAGGTAGAATTTCATTATCAACAAAATTATTAAAACATGCAAAAATAAAAAACAGCATGTTGTTTGTTGGTCAGGGTCAAACATTCCAAATATGGGAACCAGCAGCATTTGAAAAATTTAAGATCAACGCAAGAAAAAAAGCAAATCTAAATCGTGCAAGTCTTAAATGGGAAAAACATTTTAATAACAATGAGGGGAAATAAAAATGACAATTAACTTTAAATCACCAGAAATAAAAGAATTACAACCAAGACTGCTAGTTGTAGGAGTTGGCGGAGCAGGTGGAAATGCACTTAATGAAATGATTGATAATGGACTTCAAGGAGTAGAGTTCATAGCAGTAAACACTGATGCGCAAGATTTAAAATCAAGTAAAGCTAAAGCGAGAATTCAAATTGGATTAAATTTAACAAAAGGTTTGGGTGCTGGTGCAAAGCATGACATTGGTCAAGCAGCTGCAGATGAATCTTTAAATGAAATTGTGAATACACTTCAAGGTGCAAACATGGTTTTTATAACTGCTGGTATGGGTGGTGGAACTGGAACAGGTGCTGCTCACGTTATCGCAAGAGCTGCTAAAGAATTAAATATTTTAACAGTAGGCGTTGTAACACTTCCTTTCTTATATGAAGGACCATCAAGAATGAGAAGAGCTCAACTAGGTCTAGAAGAATTAAGAAAACATGTGGATACAATTATTGTAATTCCAAATCAAAATCTATTTAAGGTTGCGAATGAACAAACTACATTTGAGGAATCTTTTAATCTTTCAAATAATGTTTTAATGCAAGGTGTACAAAGTGTAACCGATCTAATGGTTAGACCAGGTATAGTTAATTTAGATTTTGCTGATGTTGAAACCGTAATGGCTTCAATGGGTAAAGCAATGATGGGAACCGGTGAAGCTGAAGGAGAGGGTAGAGCAGCTAAAGCAACTGATATGGCAATTAGCAACCCATTGATTGATGATTATACATTAAAAGGTGCAAAAGGATTACTAGTAAATATTACTGGTGGTAAGGATCTTAAACTTTTTGAAGTTGATGAAGTTGTTAACAAAATAAGAGCTGAAGTAGATCCAGAAGCTGAAGTAATTATTGGCGCCATTACATCTGTTGAGCTTGATGGAAAAATTAGAGTATCAATTGTTGCAACAGCATTAGATGGGCAACAACCAGAAAGTAAATCTGTAATCAATATGGTTCACAGAATACAAAATAGAAATCCTGGTTATTCAGACTTTAACAGCGAAAGTTCTGCTCAATCGTTTAACTTTTCACCTACAATGACTAGCCCCATTTCACATGGTGCAAATGCATTAAAGTTAGAAAATGAAATAATTGAAGAGCCAGTTACAAACACTGCATCATCAGAAATGATGAATGAGCAAACTGCCACTAATCAAGAAGTTGAAAGTATTGTTGAGAATAATCAATCAAATGATTATGAGCAATCTTTTTCAGAGGAAGCACTTACAACTTCAGAATCTGAAGAAAGTAGCTCAATAGAAGAAAATCACGTTTCTAATGGACTTGAAAACTTTGGTGTAGAGGGTGAAGAAGCTCCAGATCTATTTAGCCCGGATAGTGAAACTTCAGAGACAGAAGGATTTTTATCAACTGAAACTTCAGAAAATACTTCAGAAGATGACGATCTAGAAATTCCAGCATTTTTAAGAAGACAAAAGAATTAATGGTCTTCAAGAAAATAAATGATAGCCACCATAATGCCAGACGTGAGAAATCATTATCCGGTATTGCTAAGTGAAATAATTAGTATTATTACCCCTCAATATGGTGGCACATTTATTGACTGTACGTTCGGTCAAGGCGGATACACAAAAAAAATATTAAACTTTCCAGAAACAAAAGTAATTGCATTAGATAGAGATTCTGAGAGTTCTAAAAAAGCTCAAGAACTTCAAAATAATTTTGAAGATAGGCTGTTATTTAAAAATATCAAATTTAGTCAATTAAATAATCTAAAGTTAAAGGATGAAAATATTAAAGCTGTAATTTTTGATTTAGGGTATTCATTGAATCAGATTAAAGACCCAAAAAAAGGTCTTTCATTTGATAGCATAGGAGAACTTAATATGAAAATGGGTATAAATGATTATTCAGCAAAAGAAGCAATTAATCAATTAGATGAAAAAGAGCTTACAAAGATATTTAAATATTTTGGTGATGAAGTAGACAGTAAAAGAATAGCACACAATATCGTTGTAGACAGATCCAAAAGAGAAATCACAACAGAAGAGCTAGTTAGAATTATAGAGTCTTCAAAAAGAAAAAGAAATTATAAGACACATAGTGCAACTAAAATTTTCCAAGCATTAAGAATATTTGTAAATAAAGAAATTAGTGAACTAATTTATGGATTAATTAATGCAGCAAAAGTTGTTAAAAAAGATGGTGTTATTGCAGTTGTAACATTTCATTCGCTAGAAGATAAAATTGTTAAATACTTTTTTAAAAGTTTATCTGAAAATAAAAGTGTCTCAAGACATATGCCAAAAACTGAAGAAAAATTAAATTTATTTAAATCTGTTATAAAAAAACCAATAGTACCAAGTGATAAAGAAATTAGTGAAAATCCACCCTCTAGATCAGCCAAGTTACGTTATGTAATTAAAAAAGAAGATTTTTTTGATTTTGAAACAGATATCTTGGATAAATTTAAATATTTAATTGACATTGAGAATTTGTCAAAAAAACTATGAAACAATTAGTGTTAGTTGTTATTTTCGTATTAATACTGATTACATCACTTGTTAAAAATTCTACAAAAGAAATAGAAGATCAAATTTTTGTAATCAATGAAAACATAAGACCTTTAAAATCAGAACTTGAAGATGTGCTGCTTGAGTTTAATTATTTAAGCTCCCCTGAAAAATTAGTTCAATATCAGACACAATATTTTGAAAAAGATTTAATTAAAATTGAAATTATGAATATTAAAGAAATCATTAAAAATAATGAAACTTTAGAAATAAACGACTTAATCAGCAAGAGTGGCAATGAATAATAAAAAGAATATTATTCTAGAAGAATATGAAAATGAATTTTCATATAAAAAAAGTAAAACTAATTTAGATATACAGTTTAATAGAATAGCCTTTATTTTTTTTGTTTTCTTAATGATTTCAGTAATTTATTCAATACAATTACTTCATTTGGGTTCATTAAAGTTAGACGTTGAGACAAACTATACACCCAGCATAAAAGATTATAGAGCAGATATAATTGATAGAAATGGAAATTATTTGGTTAAAACTGTTAGCTCAATTGATATTGGTATTAGCCCAATAGAAGTAATAGATAAACAAAAATTATTAATTAACTTAAAGTGGATTTTTCCTAAGAAAGATTACGCTGATGTTGAAAAAAAACTTAATAAAAATAAATTTTTTAATTTTGAAAAAACAATATCTTTAACAAATTATCAAAAAATCATGTCTCTTGGAGATAAAGCAATTAGACCAGAAGAAAGGTTAACTAGAATTTATCCACAAAAAAATCTTTTTAGTCATATTATAGGACAGATAGATAACGAAAATAATGGAATATCTGGTTTAGAAAAATCTTTTGATGAAGAATTAAAACAAAGAAAAAAGTCACTTCAATTAACAGTAGATGTTGACATACAATTTTTAATAAGAAAAGAACTTTTAAAATATCAAAAAATTTTTGATGCTAAAGGTGGTGCTGCTATTTTAATGAATGTAAATAATGGAGAAATACTTTCAATGGTATCTTTGCCAGATTTTGATCTAAATAAAAGAGAAACAATTGTTGATGTAAACTATATTAATAGAGTTACAAAAGGAACTTATGAACTGGGTTCAGTTTTTAAAACTTTTACAATTGCCTCAGGAATAAATTATGGTCTGATAGAACCCGAAACTAAATTTTTAGATTCAAAAAAAAGTATTAATTGTGGAGATGGTTACACAATTAATGAATATGATAATAAAATGCCATCAGATCTGAGTGTAGAAAACATTCTTATTAAATCAGGAAATATTGGATCAGTTAGAATTGTAAGAAAAATAGGGGTAGAAAAACATAAATCATTTTTAGAAACAATTGGCATTCTAGATAAGATAAGTTTTGATATTGATGAGGTAGGTAAACCATTAAAAATAGATTGGAATGAAGGTTGTAAGATAGAAACCATTGCATTTGGTCATGGTATAACAACAACAATATTACAATTAGCAAAAGGTTATGCGATAATTTCAAACGGGGGTTATAAAATCACACCAACATTAATTAAAGATAATACAAATAAAAAAATAAAAAGATTAAAGGTCTTAAGTAATGATGTTTCAAAAAAAATGAATATTATGATGAGAAAAGTAGTTTCAGAGGGAACGGCAAAACTAGTAAACGTTGAAGGATTTCAAGTAGGAGGCAAGACAGGAACAGCAGAGCAAGTATCAAATAGTATATATTCAAAAACTAAAATTAATACACTTGCATCAATTTTTCCATCAAACAATCCTAAATTTGTTTTGGTAGTAATGCTTGAATCAACAAAAAACAATAAAGATTATACGTACGAGTACAGAGATGGTTCTGGATTTAAGTTATTAGGCAGTCCAAGAAATACAGCAGGATGGACAACAGTTGAAGCCGCAGGAAAAATCATAGACAAAATTGGTCCTATTCTAGCCACAAAATATATAGAAAATTAATACTTATATGTTGATTGGCAACTTCCTTAAAAATATTAAAAAAGAATTTCAAAATCATCGGTTTGCTGGCCTTAGTTTTAATAGTGCAGATTGTAAAAAGGATTATATTTTTTTTGCAATTAAAGGAACAAAGTCAGATGGAAGTAAATTCATTGATGACGCTACTAAAAAAGGTGCAACAATAATTATTTCAGAGAAAAAATTTGAAGGCATAAAAAATAAAGTATTATTTTTAAGATCAAAAAATGTTAGAAAATTATTATCAGAATTATCGTATAAGGTAACAAAAAATAAACCCAAAAATTTAATTGCTGTAACAGGAACAAATGGAAAATCATCAATTGCAGATTTTTATTTTCAACTACTCAACTTAAGTAATAAAAAAGTAGCTTCTATTGGAACATTGGGAATTAGGACAAAAAATAATTTAAAGAATGTTTCTAATACCACATTAGACCCAATAGGATTAAGCAAAACATTAAATGATTTAAAAAAACAAAAAATTGACAATGTTATATTGGAAGCTTCTAGTCATGGACTTAAGCAAAATAGACTTGATGGCTTGAAATTTAATACTGCAATTTTTACAAATTTATCTCATGATCATTTAGATTATCACAAAACATTTAATGATTATCTTAAATCAAAACTCTATCTATTTGAGAGTTTATTAAAATCTAGAGGAAACATCATTACCGATAGTAAAATTCCAGAATATAAAGATTTAAAAAAAATATCACTAAATAATAAATTTAACCTTCAGGTTTTATCAAAAAGTAATAATGGAATAGACATTTATTCACATAAATTTAAAGATGATAAACAAATAATTGAAATTACACACAATCAAAAACATTATAAATTGCAAACAGATTTAATTGGCAGAATTCAATTAAAAAACTTATTTATGGCAATGCTTGCTGCTAAAAAAAGTAATTTAAAATTTGATAAAATAGTAAAATTGGCCTCAAGGGTAAAATCAGTAAGTGGTAGGTTTGAAAAAATTGGAACGTTAAAAAATAAATCAAAAGTTATTTTAGATTATGCTCATACACCTGATGCATTAAATACTTGTTTGTCTAATTTGAAAGAACAATTTGAAAATAAAAGAATTTTCATTGTATTTGGATGTGGTGGTAATAGAGATAAAGACAAGAGACCCATGATGGGAAAAATAGCCAATCAATACTGTGACAGAGTTTATTTAACTGACGATAATCCAAGAGATGAAAATCCACAAAAGATAAGATTAGCTATTAAAAAAACTATTAATAAATCAAAAATTTTTGAAATTTCAAATAGGTCTAAGGCTATTCATAAGGCTATATTTGATTTAAATACTGGTGATATTCTAGTTATAGCAGGCAAAGGTCATGAACAGACGCAAGATTATGGAAAGTTTGTAAATAAATTTTCTGACAGATTGGAAATACTACAAAATATTAAATTAAAAAATAAAATTCTTTCAACTAATCTTAAAATAAATATTTTAAAAGAGATTAGCAACTCTCCTCAAATTAATTCAAATATAAAAATAAACAATGCATCAATTAATTCTAAAACAATAAATAAAAATGACATATTCTTTGCAATAAAAGGAAATAATAAAGATGGAAATTTATATGTTAACGAAGCTTTCCAAAATGGTGCATCATTAGTAATAGCTAATAATCAAAAAAAATCTAAAAAAAAAATTATAGTAGATAATACGTTACAGCTTTTCACAGAGGCCTCATCAAAACTAAGAGAAAATTTATCTAGTAAAATTATATCTATAACAGGCAGTTGTGGAAAAACCTCTCTTAAAGAATTGTTAGGAAAAACTTTAAGTAAGATTAGTAATGTAACTTATTCACCAAAATCTTTTAATAATAAATTTGGAGTACCGTTAAGTTTATTTAATCTAAGAGAAAATGATGAATTTGGTATTTTTGAAATTGGAATGGATAGAAAAGGTGAGATTGATTATTTATCAAAAATTATTAAACCTGATGTTGGCGTTATTACAAATATTTCCTATGCACATATTAAGAATTTTAAAAACATTCATCAAGTAGCCCTAGCCAAGTCAGAAATTATTAATAATATAAAAACAAATGGATTTCTTGTTTTAAACCAAGATGACAAATTTTATAATTTACATAAAAAAACTGCTAAGAAAAAAAAGATAAATATTCTTACATTTAGTTTAAAAAATAAATCAGCAGATATCTTTTTAAAAAAAATAGTTAAAGAAAAATCTAAATATAAGATATTTGTAAATATTAATAAAAAACAAACTTATTTTTATGTAAGATCAATTTTTGAAAATAATTTAAAAAACTTATTAGCGGCAATTGCAATTATATCAATTTATAAAGATACACAAAAATTAGATAAAAATATATTTTTTGATTATGAGATAGCAAAAGGCCGTGGAGATATTGCAAAAGTTAAATTTAATAAAAAGAATATTTATATTGTAGATGAAAGCTATAACTCTAATCCGTTATCATTAAAATCTGCTATAAAAAATTTTGATGAATTAAAAATCGATAACTCTAAAAAAAAATTAATACTGGGTGATATGTTGGAGTTAGGAAATTATTCAAAGAAGCTACACCTGGAAGCCGGTAAAGATATTAATAAAACTTCTCTTAAAAATGTTAATGTAGTAGGCAAACATATTTTATATACTTATAAAAACCTTGATAAGCATCGTAGAGGTGTCATTTTGAAAAATAAGTCTAAAATAATTGATTTGATTAAAAATGATTTAAATAATAATGATTATTTAATGATTAAGGGTTCAAACTTTACTGGACTTAACAATATAGTTAACAAATTAAAAACTGGTAAGTTTAATGCTTTATAGTCTTATTACTCAATTAGTTGATCAATATAGTTTTCTAAATGTATTTAAGTATTTAACATTTAGAACGGGACTTGCAATGTTTACGTCAATGTTTGTGGTTTTATTAATAGGTACTCCTTTTATTAAATTTTTTTCAGCAAGAAAAATCTTAAATCCAATAAGAGATGATGGTCCTACTGAACATATAATTAAGAAAATTGGAACGCCAACAATGGGGGGTGTTTTAATTTTACTTGGACTATTTTCAGGAATATTACTTTGGGGTGATCTATCAAATTATCATATATGGTTTTTGTTATTTATTGTTACAGGGTTTGGGCTATTAGGTGCATATGATGATTATAAAAAAATTAAGTTTAAAAATTCATCTGGTGTTTCACTTAGATTTAAAATTATTTCTCAAATTTTAATAGCCATCGTTGGAATTTTTGGTTTAACTCAATTATCTCAAAATACTGAACTAACAAACTTATATTTTCCTTTTTTTAAAAATTTAATTATTAATCTTGGATGGTTTTTTATTCCATTTTCAATTTTTATAATTGTTGGATCCTCCAATGCAGTTAATTTAACAGATGGTTTAGATGGCCTAGCGACAGTGCCGGTGATATTAGTAGCAGCATGTTTTGCATTTATTAGCTACGTAACTGGTAATATTGTATTTTCAGAATATTTAAATATTCCCTATCTTGTAGGTATGGGTGAAGTTTCAGTTTTTTGTGGATCAATCATAGGAGCTTGTTTAGGATTTTTATGGTTTAATGCACCACCCGCTAAAATATTTATGGGTGACACTGGCTCATTAGCATTAGGTGGATCTTTAGGGGCAATTGGTATTATTACTAAACACGAGATTGTTTTAGCAATAACAGGTGGGTTATTTGTACTAGAAGCTGTGTCAGTTATAATTCAAGTATTTTCATTCAAATTAACAGGTAAAAGAATTTTTAGAATGGCACCTATACACCATCATTTTGAAAAAAAAGGTTGGGCAGAATCAACAGTTGTAATTAGATTTTGGATTATATCAATAATCTTAGCAATGATTGGATTAGCGACATTAAAACTTAGATAATGTTAAATCTAGAAAAAAACTTTTTTAAAAAAAGAATATTGATTTATGGTCTGGGTAAAAGCGGTCTATCCACTTATAGTTTTTTAAAAAAAAGCAATGTTATTAGTTTATTTGATGATCGAAAAATTGCTAAAAAAAAAATTAAAGATATTCACACAACACATAAAGAAATAACTAAAAAGGAATTTGATTGTATTATAATTAGTCCAGGAATAGACATTAATAAGTGCAAATTAAGTAGATTTTTAAAAAAAAATCATAAAAAAATTTATACAGATTTAGACATTTTTTATAGTCGATATGCTTTTAATCAAAAAATAACTATTACAGGCACAAATGGAAAATCAACTACTGCTAAACTTTTGTACGATATATTAAAAGACCAAAAAAAAGATGTTCGTTTAGTTGGAAATATAGGTAATCCAATTTTACTCGAAAAAAAGATCAAAAAAGACACTCTATTTGTAATCGAGGCTTCATCTTATCAACTAGAATATAGTAAGTTGTTTAAGACAAATATATCTATAATCTTAAATATTGCACCAGATCACCTCGAAAGACACAAGACTATAAACAAATATGTAAGTGCTAAATTTAAATTAATAAAAAATCAATCTAAAAATGATATTGCAATTTTAAATACAAAAAATTTCTACATTAAAAGAGAATTAAAGAAAAAAAAATTTGCACCATCAATTTTGAAAATAGAAAAATATACAAGCGATAAGTTTATTAAAAAAATTGATAATTATTTTTTTGATACAGATAGTAATAAAGAAAATTTGACATTTGTACTGAAGGTTTCAAAGCTATTAAATTTAAAAAATAAACTGCTATTACAAACACTAAAAAATTTTAAAGGATTAAGTTTTAGACAAGAAATAATTCATAATTCTAAATTTTTAAAAGTTATTAACGATTCTAAAGCAACAAGCTTTTCTTCGTCAGAAAAATTATTGAAATCATTAAAAAATATTTATTGGATAATGGGTGGTTTACCTAAAAAGGGAGATAAATTTTTACTTAAAAAAAATGATTGTAAAAACATTAAGGTATACATTTTTGGAAAAAATCAAAATTTTTTTATTAATCAATTAAAAAATAACATGGAATTTAAATTGTTTTTAAATTTAAAGACTTTAATGGCTAAGATTTTTTTAGATATTAAAAATGAAAATAATTTTATTAAAAAAACAATTCTTTTTAGTCCAGCATCTGCATCATTTGATAGTTTTAGAAACTTTGAAGAAAGAGGAAAACATTTTAATAAACTTATAAAAAAATATATAAAATGATAAATATTAGTTCGCTCAACTCAATGCATTATAACTGGTGGAAAAATATAGATAAAACAATTTTTTTATTAATAATATTTTTATTTAGTTTAGGTTTATTTTTTTCTTTAGTTTCAACTTCATTAATTGCTTCTGATAAATTAGATACAAATAATTATTTTTTCTTTTTTAAGCATCTGACCTATATTTTTATTGGGTTGGCAACTTTAGTATTTTTCTCTTCTTTAAGTGAAAAGAATCTTTTTAGAATTTCTATTTATCTTTTCTTTGTTATTTTATTTCTATTATTTTTAGTTCCAATTTTTGGTACTGAAGTTAAAGGATCAAAAAGATGGTTGAATTTTTTTTTTCTTCCTCAATTTCAACCAATTGAATTATTAAAACCATTTATAATTATTTTTGTAGCAACAATTTTATGTAGTGAAAAAAATTATAATATTTATATCAAGTATTTATTGACAATTATTGCTATTATCCCAACTTGCTTACTGTTAATAATGCAGCCCGACATCGGTCAAACGTTGTTGGTATTTTTATCTTGGACAATATTAGTTTTTGTATCTGGTATAAATCTACTGTTCATTTTAATATTTATAAGTTTTGCTATTTTAACGCTGTTATATGTGATTTTTTTTATCCCAAAATTTATTTACATAAAAAGTCGTATTCTATCTTTCTTTAACCCTGATGGAGGAACACATAATTTTCAATCAGATAAAGCTATAGAGGCAATCAGTAGTGGTGGTTTTTTTGGCAAAGGAATTGGAGAAGGAACGTTAAAGACAAGAGTCCCAGAGGCTCATACCGATTATATAGTCTCAGTTATTTCTGAGGAGTTTGGTGTTATCACAATAATATTGTTATTAATCTTATTTTTGTTCTTTATTTATTCTGTTTTTAAAAAAATTTACTTAGAAAAAAGCGAAAAAAATAAACTAGTGCTAACAGGAACAATAAGTCTAATAATTTTTCAAGCACTAATACACCTTGGAGTAAATATAAGGCTATTTCCCACAACAGGAATAACATTGCCATTTTTAAGTTATGGAGGTTCTTCAATTGTAGGAGTTTCTATATTATCTGGAATAATTTTAAATTTAACAAAAAGAAAAATTGATTAAATGAATAAAAAAATATTAATTAGTACCGGTGGATCAGGAGGCCATGTTATACCTGCAACTATAATATATAAACACTTAGAGCGTAATTTTGATGTTTCCATGACATCTGATCTTAGGGGTATCAAATTTTTAAACAAAGATGAATATAATTTAAAAATATTTAATGTAAGGTCAATTTCAAAAAATTTACTAACATTACTATTTGATTTTCTTTCAATGATAGTTTTGATTTTCAAATCTATTATTTTTTTAAGAAAAAATAAAATTAATATATTAATTTCGACAGGCGGATATATGTCGCTACCCCTATGCTTAGGTGCTAAAATTTTAAATATTAAGTTGTTATTATTTGAACCAAATATGGTTTTAGGCAGATCAAATAGGTTCTTTATAAGTTACTGTCAAAAAATATTTTGTTATTCTAATAACGTCAAAAAATTTCCTATTAAATTTAAAAATAAAATTAAAGTAATTCCAGCATTATTAAGAAAAAATTTTTATGATATGAGAGATGGCAATAACTCCTTAGATACAATTAATTTACTTATAATAGGTGGTAGTCAAGGAGCTAAAATATTCGATGATTTAGTTAAAAATACAATTATTGAATTATCTAGAAAATATAAACTAAAAATTTATCAACAAACTAGTTCTATTAACTTTGAAAGTTTTAAAAAAACTTATGAAAATAACAATATTAATTGTGAATTATTCAATTTTAATGATGATGTTATAAATTTTATGCAAAAAACAGATTTATGCATTACTAGAGCAGGTGCATCAACTCTAGCTGAGTTAAATTTTACTGAGACTCCATATTTAGCAATACCTTTGCCAACTTCAAAAGATAACCATCAATTTGAAAATGCTTATTTTTATAATAAACTTGGCTTCAATTGGTTGCTAAATCAAAAAGAAATAGATGAGAAAATATTACTCGATAAACTAATTAATATTATTGATAATAAAGAAGAATATCTTGCTAAAAAAAAGAACATGAAAGATTTTAACTATGAAAACACATGGAATAATATAAATCTGAAAATTATATCTGTTATTAATGAAAATTGAATTAGCTAAAACTGAAATTATACATTTTGTTGGTATAGGGGGGATTGGAATGAGTGGCCTTGCACTCATTATGAAAAGAATGGGTTTTAATGTCCAGGGTAGCGACATCCTTGCAAATAAGAATATTGAAAGATTAAAAAAAGATAAGATCAAAATTACAATTAGCCATACTAAAAAAAATATAGCAAAAGCAACAATTGTTGTCATTTCATCAGCTATTAAAAATAATAATCCTGAATTAATTGAAGCCAAACTAAAACAATTACCCATTTATAAAAGAGGAGAGATGTTAGCAAATATAGTCTCTTTAACAAAAAATATAGTTGTTACAGGTTCACATGGAAAAACAACAACCACGTCTCTATTAGCCTCAATATTTTCAAAGACAAAATTGGATCCAACAATTATTAACGGTGGTGTCCTGAATGCAATAAAAAATTCTGCAAAACTAGGTAAAAGTGATTGGTGTATATTAGAAGCTGATGAGTCAGATGGTAGCTTCATACATGTGCCACCAACTTATTCTATAGTAACAAATATTGATCGTGAACATATGGATTTTTATAATTCAATGAAAGATCTTAAAGAATTATTTATTAAATTTATCAATAAAGTCCCTTCGTTTGGGAAGTCTTTTATTTGTATAGATGACAAAAATAATAAAGATTTATTAAGTAAATTAAAAATGAAAAATTATTATACATATGGAATTGACCATAAATCACATTTCTGTATTAAAAATATAAAACAAGAAAAAGAATATTCCCAATATGATCTTGCTATAAATTTGCCAGGGAAAAAGAATTTAACTATAAGAAAAATTAAATTACCATTATTAGGAATTCATAATATTAGAAACTCTACAGCAACAGTAGCTGTGGCATTAACAATTGGAATATCACAAAATATTATCAAAAAAGGATTGAAAGAATTTAAGGGTGTTCAAAGAAGATTTAATAAAATTTTTACACATAGAGAAACTAATTTTTATGATGATTATGCCCATCATCCAACTGAAATTAGAGAAGTGTTAAATGGTGTGAGAGCTGCTTATAAGAAAGAAGAAGTGATTTGTATATTTCAACCACACAGAATTTCGAGACTAAAAGATCTTAAAAAAGAATTTAGCTTATCATTTAAAAAAGCTGATGTTGTAATATTATGTCCTATATATACAGCTGGAGAAAAAATAAAATTAAGTTTTAAATATAATAATTTTGCAAAAGATATTATTAAAAATTCAAAAGTAAAACTGTTTATGGTTGAGGATCAGTATCAATTAGCAAAATTTATTAAAAATACTATTTTTGGTAAAAAAATAGTTGTTGGAATGGGTGCGGGCACAATTTCAACATGGATGAAACAATTACCAGAATTGATCAAATGAGCATTGAAGAAATAAGAAAATTTTCCAATGAAATTAGTAGTAAGATTGACTTTGACTATGATTTAAAAAAAAGCAATTGGTTTAATATTGGTGGACAAACCAAAGTTTACTTTAGACCGGATAGTTTGCCTGACTTAATTTTATTTTTAAAAAAATTTGCGGAAAAAGAAAAAGTACATATTTTAGGTGCAGGCTCGAATACTCTTATAAGTGACCAAAAATTTGATGGTGTTGTTATCAAGTTAGGGAAAAATTTTTCCAATATTTCCATATTACCAAATGATGTCATTATAGCAGGCAGTGCCTGTCTCGATAAAAAGCTTTCTGATTTTGCATTGAATAATGGAATAAGTGGATTTGAATTTTTAGCATGCATACCAGGTACTATAGGTGGGGGGCTAAAGATGAATGCTGGATGTTTTAATAAAGAGTTTAAAGATGTGCTAGTATCAATCCAAGCAATAGATAAAAATGGACAGGTTTTAACAATACCAGCGAGTAAAGTTATATTTAAATACAGAAGCAATGATTTAAAAGAGGACTTAATTTTTTTAAGTGCATCGTTTAAAGGATTAAGAAAAAATCAAGCAGAAATCGAAAAAAAAGTCTTAGAATTAAAGGAAAAGAAAGATAATGCACAACCAACAAAATTAAAAACAAGTGGCAGCACATTCAAGAATCCAATTGATCAAACTGATAAAAAAGTTTGGGAATTGATAAAAGAATCTGTAGCACTAGATACCAGCTTTGGAGATGCTCACATTTCAAATAAGCACTGTAATTTTTTTGTAAATAAAAATAATGCTAGCTTTGATGATATGAATAAACTGATTGAATTTGTTAAGACAAGTGTAGAAAAAAAAACTGGTATAGTATTAGAAAAAGAAATTAAAATTTTAAAATAAAATGAAAAAAAAAATCTTAATATTATCTGGTGGTATATCCAAGGAGCGGCTAATTAGCCTAGATACTGGAAAGCAAGTTGCCAAAGAGTTAATCAAAAATGGATATAAGGTTTTAATTAGTGAGCCTGATAAAAATCTATCAAAAGATATTACTTTATTTAAACCAAATATTATTTTTAATGCACTACATGGACAATTTGGTGAAGATGGATATATCCAAACGATTTTAGAGACTAAAAAAATTCCATATACGCACTCAGGTATAATTGCATCATCTATAGCAATGGATAAAGAAATTTCAAAAAAAATTTTTATTAAAAATAAAATACTTACTCCAAAATATATTAAATTTAATTATAAAAAAAATAAACTTAATATTATAAAATTAATTGAAAAAAAATTAAAATTCCCTGTAGTAGCAAAACCTATAAATGAAGGGTCCAGCGTTCACGTATATATTTGTGACAAGACTAATATAATAAAAAATCTAAATGCTTTAAGAGGTTATAATGAAATATTAATTGAGGAATTTATACCAGGTAGAGAAATCCAAGTTGCAATAATGGATAATAAAATACTCGGTGCAATTGAACTTGAGCCCAAAAGAAAGTTTTATGATTATGAGGCAAAATATAATTCAAACGCTAAGACCAAGCACATAATTCCTGTAGATTTGAGCAAAAATAATCTAGCTAAAATTAGTGGTATAGCAAGAGAAGCTCATAAAATTATTGGCTGTAAAGGTGTTACTAGATCGGACTTTAAATTTTTTAAAGGGAAATTTTATTTACTAGAGATAAATACTCAGCCAGGAATGACTAAACTTTCTTTGGTCCCTGAGATAGCAAAACATAAGGGTATAAGCTTTATAAAATTAGTTGAATGGATTCTAAAAGATGCATCAATCAACAGATAAAAATAAAAAGATAATAATTTATTTATTATTTTTATTCATTTTAAGCACTACTAGTGCAAAGTTTAAAAATGATCAAAACACACTATCTTCATCAGTAAGTAAAATTAATATTACAGGCCTTTCGGAAAGGAAAAATTTAGAGATCTCAGATAATCTTAATAACTTTTTATATGAAAGTATATTTGTCATTAGCAAAGATGAAATAAAAAAAATTTTAGAAAAACATAATATTATACAAGAGTTTAGTATAAAAAAAATTTACCCATCAACACTTAATATTGAAATTAAACCAACTAAATTTATTGCTCGAGTTTTTAATAATGGTCAATACCTAGTAGGTGCTAATGGTAAATTAATTGAAGACAAAAATAACAACGAATTACTTCCATATATCTTTGGTGAATTTAATTCTCTTGATTTTTTGTCATTTAAACAGAATATTGAAAAATCTATATTTTCTTTTTCAAATTTAAAAACATTATATTTTTTCCCATCTGGAAGGTGGGATATTTTAACTGATAACGATATTTTGATTAGGCTACCACAAGAACATATTGTAGCATCATTAAATTTATCTAAGAAGCTTATAAATAATGATAATTTTAAAGATAATAAATTTATTGATTTGAGGGTAAAAAATCATTTAGTTATTAAGTAATGAGTGATAAAAAATTTCAAACAATAATTGACTGTGGCTTTTCAAAAATAAGAGCAGGTGCATTTAATGAAGAAGGTGCGAACAACCCTTTTTTTATTGAGAGTAATTTTTATACAGATCAATATAATTTTAAATTAGACATTCAAAAAATTGTTGCATCATTAGAAAAATCCACAAATGAATATATTGATAATATAGATTTGATGGTAGATAGTTCAAAAACGATCTCTGTTGCAATTTCTGTATTTAAAAAAATTGAAGAACTGAAATTAAGACAAGATGATATTTTATTTTTAATTCAAGAAGCGAAACAGCAAATAAAAAAATATTATTCAGATTATAATATTGCACACATAATTATAAATAATTATAAAATTGATAATGTTGATTATTCTGAGCTACCAGATGAAATTGATTGCCAATTCATATCACTTGATATTATTTTTATTTGTCTTCCAAGTGAGTTAGTACTTAGCTTTAAAAATATTTTTTCAGAATTAAACATATCAATTAATCAAATAATTTCTTCTAGTTATGCAAAATCTATCAATTATAAAAATAATTTAGATTTAAAAGGTGAGATGTCCTTCATTGATATTGGTTTTAAAAAAACATCAATTATTTCTTTTAACAATGATAAATTAATCTTTTTGGACGCTCTGCCAATAGGTGGAAATCATATTACTAAAGATATCTCTCTACTTTTAAAGATTGACATTAACGAAGCAGAAAAACTTAAATTAAATTTTGAAAAAAATAACCCACAAGCTGATAATCCAAATTTTTCTTTGGAAATGCTGCAAAAAATAGCTTTTGCTAGAACAGAAGAGATTTTGGATTTATGTGATAAATCCCTTGCCGCAAATACGAAGATAAACAGTCAACCTAAGATGATACTAATGGGAGAAGGATCAAAAATTTTAGATAATAAATTTAAAGATAAAATTTCATTTTCTAAAGATATCGATTTTTTAGAGGAAACCCTGGAAGATGTTTGTCAGTCTGGTTACAAACTAATAAAAACACACAACAAACAAGAGGTTGTAGTTGTGCCAAAAATACAAATAAAACAGGGTTTTTTTGAAAAACTTTTTCATTTTTTCAAATAGACTAGTATTTTCTTGTAACATTTATTGTTTTTCTAAATTTAAACCAATTATTTATAAGAATAATAATGTCAGTTCTTAATCAAAAAACTATCAATAAAGATATTACCTTTAAAGGTGTTGGACTTCATAGTGGAGGAAGTGTAACTATGACGGTTAAGCCAGCAAAACCAAATTCAGGGATTCTTTTTAAAAGAATAGATCTAAAGGAAAATAATATAATAGTTCCAAGCATTTTTAATGTTAGTAGTGCAGTATTTTGTACAACCATTGCAAATGAAAGTGGAGTTAGTATATCAACAATAGAGCATTTAATGGGAGCATTATATGGCCTAGGAATTGATAACGCGTTGGTAGAGATTGACAATCAGGAAGTTCCAATTCTTGATGGATCAGCAAAACTTTTTATTGAAGAAATATCCAAAGCTGGAATAAAAAATAGTGAAGCACCAATAAAAATAATTAAAATTGAAAAAAGAATTGAATTTAATGATGGCAAAAAAACAATTTCTATAGAACCAAGCAAGGTTAGTTTGGATATAGATTTTGAACTAAAATATGAAAATGAGACAATAGGAACACAAAAAAACTCTGTAAATGTATTTGAGTCAGATTTGACTGATATTTATAATTCAAGAACCTTCTGTCTTTTTGAAGATATTGAAAAGCTAAAAAAAATGGGATTAGCTCAAGGTGGTAGCCTTGAGAATGCAATAGTTGTTAAGGACAATGAAATTTTAAATGAAGAAGGCCTTAGAAATAAAAAAGAATTTGTAAACCATAAGATTTTAGATTGTATGGGAGATTTATATCTAGCTGGTTATAAAATAATTGGAAAGATTGTTTGTTCTCAAGGTGGTCATAAACTTACAAACCAATTGTTAAGAAAAGTTTTTCAAAATGATGAAAATTTTTCACTAATTGAGATTACTGAAAAGAATCTACCAAATACCTTTATAAACAGAAGTCATTTAAGGTCTATCGCTTAATTTTTTTTATTATATAAATTATAGTAAAACTAAATGAAACTTTTATCTAAATTAATAATATTTGTAATCCTAGTTCTAAATGCTTGTGCAAAAAATGACAAAGAAATTTCTTTAATCAAAGAAATTAATCAAGAAGATGAAATGATACAGGCATACAAAGAGGGAGTAAAAGCGCTAGAAGAAAATGATACGTTTTTTGCTACTAAAAAATTTTTAGAAGCAGAGTTATTGTTTCCACAATCTGATTGGGCGTCAAAATCCTCTCTAATGGCATCTTATGCTTATTACATTGAGGGTAATTATTTTGAAGCCATATATAATTTAGAAAGATTTTTAAAAACATATCCAAAAGACACTAGGTTAGATTATGTGTATTATTTAATGGGCTTATCATATTACGAAAATATCGAAGGTGAAAAAAAAGATCTCAAACCACTACTGGAAGCTAAAAAGAAATTTATATTTGTAATTGAAAATTACCCAAATACTGATTTTGCCTTGGATTCAAAATTTAAAATCGGTTTAATAAACGATATTTTAGCTTCAAAGGAAATGTATTTAGGTAGACATTATATAAAAAAAGAAAAATGGATAGCGGCAATCAATAGATTTAAAACTATATTGAATGATTATGACACCACAATTTATACAGAAGAGGCAATACATAGGTTGGTAGAAATTCATTACAAAATAGGTCTAGAAGGTGAAGCTAAAAAATATGCAAGTTTACTAGGATATAATTATCTATCTAGTGAATGGTATGGAAAAACTTACAATATATTTAACAAAGAATATGAAGTAGATAAAATTAAAAGTGAGAAAAAAAGTTTAAAAGAAAAATTTAAAAAACTTTTTTAATAAATGGATAAGAAAAAAATAAGTAAAGATTATTTGCATAAAATTGAATTATTAGAAGAATATAATAAAAACTATTATGACAAGGATAATCCAATTGTTTCAGATCAAGAATATGATTTACTTAAAAAGGAAATAATTGATTTAGAAAATTCGTATAAATTTCTAAATAATGATCGATCACCTACAAAAATAGTTGGCTTTAAACCATCAAAAAATTTTGAAAAAGTAAAACATAAAGTTCCAATGTTATCACTTGGAAATGCTTTCAACGAAGAAGATTTAAATAGTTTTGAAAAAAAAATATTTAATTTTTTAAGCTTAAATAAAACAAATATAATTGATTATAGTGTTGAACCTAAAATTGACGGAATATCCGCTTCATTAATTTATGTTAATGGAAAATTTATAAAAGGACTTTCTAGGGGGGATGGTGTAGCAGGAGAAGATATTACCCAGAATTTAAAAACTATTGGTGATATTCCTAAGAAAGTAAATGAAAAAAACTTTCCTAATGAAATTGATATTAGGGGAGAAGTATTTATTGAAAATAATGATTTCAAAAAAATTAGTGAAAAATTTGCCAATCCTAGAAATGCAGCATCAGGATCATTAAGACAAAAAGATCCAGCAATTACAGCTAACATTCCATTAAAATTTATTGCATACACCTATGGTCATGCCAAAGAAATGAAGATCTACAATCAAACTGAGTTTTTGAAAAATTTGAAGATATGGGGCTTTAAGATAAATCCATTTAATAAAAAAATCTCAGGTGTTAAAAATTTAATGCTAAACCATAAAAACCTGGAAGAAAAAAGGAAAGAAATAGCGTTTGATATTGATGGAATTGTCTACAAAGTTAATGACTTTAGTTTACAAAAAAGATTGGGATTTGCTGCAAATGCACCTAGATGGGCAATTGCACATAAATTCTCTGCCAATAGTTCAATTTCTGAAATAATTAATATTGAAATTCAAATAGGTCGAACGGGTGCATTAACACCAGTTGCAAAAATTAAACCAGTTAATATTGGCGGTGTAATTGTCTCAAATGCAACACTTCATAACGAAGATGAAATTATTAGAAAAGACATAAGAATTGGCGACACAGTTACAGTAGAAAGGGCTGGTGATGTAATACCGCATGTAGTTTTGGTAGATTTAAAAAAAAGAAAACAAAACTCAAAAAAATTTATTTTTCCTCTGAAATGCCCATCTTGTGGGAGTAAAACAATTAAAGATTATAATGAGACAACCAAAAAACAAGATGCCGTAAGAAGGTGTGCTAGTGAGGGATTTGAATGTGAAAAAATTGCTATAGAAAAAATTAAACATTTTGTTTCTAAAGATGCATTTAATATAGATGGATTTGGTAAAAAAATTGTTGAAAATTTTTGGAACTTAAAATTAGTTAGACTTCCACAAGATATATTTAAGCTTAACTATAAAAAAATAGAAGAACTTGAGGGATGGGGAAAATTATCAGTTGCTAATTTAAAATTTTCAATTGAAGAAAAAAAAAATATTTCTTTAGAGCGATTTATTTATTCCTTGGGTATAAGACATATAGGACAAGAAAATGCGAAGCTTATTACAAGACACCTCAAAAGAGCACCTAATTTTTTTCGACTGTCAGAAGAAAGCAATATTGAAAGTTTATCTAATATTAATGGAATTGGAATTACACAAATTCAGTCTATCAAAAAATTTTTCTTAAACAAAATTAATCTTAAAGTATTATCTGAACTAGAAAAAAATCTTACGATAAAAGATATAATTTTAATAAATAATGATGGGTTATTAAGAAATAAAACTTTTATGTTAACTGGAAAGTTAAATGGTATTAGTAGGGCGGAAGCAAAATCATTGATTGAACAAAACTCAGGAAAAATAATTAATAATGTTAATAAAAAACTTGATTATTTAATTGCTGGAGAAAAACCAACTCTAAAAAAAATAAATATAGCTAAGGACTGGAATATAAAAGTTATAAATCAAGCAGAATGGTTAAAAATGCTAAATAAGAGTAGCTAACCATTTTCTTTCTTTTTTATTAAGTAAACTAAAAAATTCTAAATAAATATTTAAATGATATTTAAATAAATAGTTTTTTTCTGTTTTATTTAATAGTTCATAGTTAATTAAGTCTTTTTCTAGAGGAGCAAGTGTAAGGTTTTCAAAATTAAAGCTTCTTTTGGTTTCTTTAGCATAAATTAAGTTTTCTATCCTAATGCCAAAGTGGTTTTTTTTATAAAAACCAGGTTCATTGCTTAGGATCATTCCATTTTTTATCTTTATAAAATTATGTTTTGAGATTGATTGAGGTCCCTCATGAACATTTAAAAAAAAACCAACTCCATGTCCTGTTCCGTGAGCATAATCTAGTCCTTCTTTTTTTAAAAATTTTCTAGCTCTTATATCTACTTTTTTTCCTGTGTTATCCTTATTCAAGTTTGTTAGGGCAACAGCAATATGGCCTTTTAAGACATTTGTATAAGCATTTTTGATAAATGTGTTTTGTTTTGAAAATGAAATGGTTCTAGTAACATCCGTAGTTCCGTAATGATATTGTCCACCAGAATCTAACAATAAAATGTCACTTTGCTTAATTTTTTTGGCTGTTTTTCTATTAGCTCTATAATGAACAATTGCACCATTTGAACCAGCACCAGCAATAGTATCAAAACTTGGAAATAAATAATCTTTATTTAGCTTTCGAAATTTTTCTAATTTATTTTGTGCATATACTTCTGTTATTTTTTTTTTGTTAATGTTTTTAATCCAATAAATAAATCTTGTTAATGCTAAGCCGTCTTTTTTATGGGCTTCAATCATATGTTTTATTTCAGTAGAATTTTTGATTGATTTTAATTCATAAACTGGATCATCAAATTTAAGTATATTAAATTTTGACTTAATCATTTTTTCATAAAAAATTGAGCAAGTTTTACTATCAATAATAAAATTTCTACCTTCTAAATTATTTAAAAATTTTGGAAATGATTTGATCGATAAAACTTGGTTTTTTTTAATTTTTTTATCTAAAACAAGATTTTTTAAATTATTTTTATTTGCTATTAAAAATAATTCTTTTTTTTTATTTAATATTAGTCTTGCATTTGCAATTGGACTATTAGGATTATCATATCCTCGTATATTTAAAAGCCAAGCTACATTTTCTGGTGCAGAAATGAAACAATAATCTGCTTTGATATTTTTAAGAAATTTTACAACTTTAGAAATTTTCGAACCATAAGTTTCACCTACAATTTTTTTGTCTAGAGAATAGAATGGCTTTGTATTTTTTTCTTTAAATCTAAATATTTGATCAATTAAGTTTTTATCAATAGAAACTAGGTTGTTATTTATAAAATATTTACTAAGTAATTTGGATGTAAATAGTTTTGGGTCGTAACCTAAATTAAAATTTTTAATAATTGTATGGGGTAGTTTTTTATGAATTTCAATTATCTTAAAATTTTTAGATGATTGTTGATGTGCTTGAATAGTATATCTTCCATCAACAAATAAATAATTATGTTTTTTTAAAACCACCGCAAAACCTGCAGAACCTGAAAAGCCTGTAATATTTCTTAACCTGTCATTTTTTGCATATTCAGAAAAATACTCATCATTTTTTGGAATAATGTAACCATCAATGTCATATTGGTTAAATTTATTTCTTAAAATTTTTATTTTTTTTAAAATCATTTAATTCTTTTTTGATATCTTATCCATCCAGGACTTCTAGTTCCTTCTTCAATCTCAAAATCTTGATTAAACTCAAAATCTTCTTCATTATCTTTAGAGTCGTCAAAAAAAGAATTTTTTTCTAAAAATTTTTCTGGCAACTCTTCAATAAACCTTGAAGCCATACTGTCTATCCAGTTTCCCTGATAAAACCTATTCATAGCAAAAGATATAAGTGCTTTTTTTTTGGCTCTTGTTATTCCCACATAAGCTAATCGCCTTTCTTCTTCAAGCCCATTTTGGCCTTTTTCTTCAATAGATTTTTGGTGTGGAAAAAGACCTTCTTCCCAGCCTGGTAAGAAAACTACATCAAATTCAAGTCCTTTAGATCCATGCATTGTCATCATGTTAACTTTTTCTCCATCCCAATCTTGATCAACTGAGGTAGCAAGAGCAACATGTTCTAGAAAACTTTCTAAATTATCAAAATCTTTCATCGCACTTAAAAGTTCTTTAATGTTTTCAAGTCTGTTTTCATTTTCTAGATCTTTTTTATTTTTTAACATACTTGAATAGCCAGATTCATCTAAAACTAATTGTAATAATTTCACATGGTTAATTTTTTTAATGTTAATGTCATTCCTCCACTTATCCATGAGGAATAAAAAAGAGCTAAGACCAATTTTAGTTTTGGGTTTAATTAAATTTTCTTCAATTAATTTTTTAGAAGCAATTTCTAAACTAACAGCGTTTGTTTTTGAAAACTCATGAATTAATTTTATAGTACTTTCTCCAATTGCTCTTTTAGGATTATTCACTATTCGATCAAATGCTAAATCATCTTTTGGTTGGTGAATCAACCTTAAATACGCAACACAATCTTTAATTTCTGCTCTTTCATAAAATTTTGTACCACCAAGAATTCTATAGGGTAAACCAATTTTCAAAAATCTTTCTTCAAACTCTCTTGTTTGAAAAATAGCTCTAACTAAAATAGCAATATTGTTGAAAGAATATTTTTTTTTAAGTTTTTTTTCAATTTCATCAGAAACTCCTATTGCCTCATCTTTTCCATTTTTAAAACAATTAAGTTTTACAAGATCTCCTTCCTCCATTGTTGTTTTTAAAGTTTTTCCAACTCTGTTTTGGTTATTAGCTATAAGATTTGAAGCGACGGATAATATATTTTGTGAAGAACGATAATTTTCTTCCAATCTTATTACCTTTGAGTTTTTATAAACTTGATCAAATTCTAAGAAATTTTTTATTTCTGCTCCACGCCAACTATAAATGGATTGATCGTCATCTCCGACACAACACAAATTTTTATGTTTTTCAGAGAGTAGATTAAGCCATCTACTTTGAATATAATTAGTATCTTGGTACTCATCTACAAGTATATATTTAAAATTATTTGAATAAATATTTCTTATATCTTGATTTTTTTCTAAAATTTTAACTACATGTAAAATTAAATCTCCAAAGTCACATGCATTTAAATCTAACAACTTTTGTTGATAGATTTTATAAAGAGGGATTATAGTTCTCTCAAAAATATCATTTTTATTGATAACAACTTCATCTGGATAGAAACCTTTATTTTTCCATCTATCAATTATTGAAAGAATAAATTTTGGGGCTAATTGTTTTATGTCTATATTTTCAGCTTTACATATATTTTTGATTAATCTTACCTGATCATCTATATCAATAATTGTAAAATTAGAAGTTAGTCCAGCCGCAGGTGCATGTTTTCTTAGCAACTTTGCACATATAGAATGAAAGGTCCCAAGCCACGAGAGCCCTATAGCTTCAGAATTTAATATAGAGCTGACTCTGTTTTGCATTTCTTTTGCAGCCTTATTAGTAAAAGTCACTGATAAGATTTGATTTGGAAAGGCCTTTTTTTCATTAATTATATGGGCAATTCTTGAGGTTAGAACTTTTGTTTTTCCAGATCCAGCCCCTGCAACAATCAATAATGGTCCATCAAGGTATAAAACAGCTTCTTTTTGAGCATTATTAAGGTTGTTTAGATATTCAGAGTTTATCATTTTTTAAATTTGATTATAAGCTGTTAAAACTTTCAATGTGATTTATGAAACAAATTGTTAAAAATTTTAATAACTTAATTAAAAAGACAATATTCAAACTTAAAAAAAAAACAAATAATAAGTTTCATGTTAGTACTTTTAATAAGTATATAATAACTGTAATTAGCATATTATTTGCCTATATTTTTTATTTATTAATACCCCTATTGTATGACAAAAATTGGGTACAAAATAAGATTGTTAGTAAATTGAGCACTGAATTTAATATAAATTTAAGTAACTCTTTTGATATCTCGTATCGTATTTTACCAAAACCCCATTATTTAATTAGAGACAGCAAAACCTCTTTAGCAGAGATTAAGGTATTAAATGTTTTTATCAGTCAAAATAATTTTTTTAACAAAGAGAGCACTAGAATAAATGAAGTATCCATTAAAGAAGCAAACTTTTTTTTATTAAGTAATGATTTAAAAACACTTTATAAAAACAGTGAAAATAAATTTTCTGAAAAAGAAATTAAAATTAATGATAGTAATATTTTTTTGAAGGATAATTTAAATGAAGTAATTTCAATTATAAAAATTTCAAACGCATTTTTATTTTTTAATGAGAAAAATTTATTTAATTTATTCAATTTAAATGGTGAAGTATTCAATATCCCTTTTAAATTAAATTATCAAAATACAATAAATTCACAAAAAAATATTGAGATAAAGGTTTCTGATTTTAAACTTAAAATTATAAATGAATTTTTTAAAAAAAATGAAGATTTAAACAGTGGGATGAATAATATTTCTATACTAAATTCATCTCTCAATACGAAATACAGTATTAAGGATCAAATAGTAATATTTAAATCAGATGATTCTAGAGTTTATAATTCAAAAATAAATTATAATGGAAGACTAGCAATAAATCCATTTGATCTAAATCTAAAGATTAATTTATACAATTATAAAATTACTAATTTATTTAGATCAAATTCTATCATCAATGAATTTATTAAATCAGGTTTATTATTTAATAAAAATATTAGCCTACACACTTTGGTAAACATTGAGTCTACAAAAAAAGATAAAATTTTTAACGAAGTTAAATTAGAGTTAAGAGTTTTAAATGGCAAAATAAGTTTTGATAAATCGGTATTTATAAACAACAATATTGGCTTAATAGAAGTTTCAAATAGCGATTTATTTTTAGAAAATGATAAGTTAATTTTAACTTCTAATTTATCAATAGATATTAAAGATACTGATAAATTGTATTCTTTTTTAATCACCAATAAAAGATTAAGAAAAGACATTAAAAACATTAAGCTAAATATAATTTATGATTTTTTGAGTAATGAAATTGTATTTAAAAATATTATGATAGATGGCAATAAAGTAAGTGATCAATTTTACAATATAGCTGAAGGTTTTAGTGATAATAATTCTAATAATTTAACTAAAAGTAGAAGATTATTAAATGAACTAATAGGTCTTTATGAGGGGTAGGTCATTTTTTTAGGGTCTACAATTTTCTCATAGTCTTTCTCATCCACAAGACCTGTTTTAAGAGTTTCATGCTTTAGTGTTGTCCCATTTTTTAAAGCTAACTTTGCAATCTTTGCTGCATTATCATATCCGATATGTGGAGCTAGCGCTGTAACTAACATCAGTGAATTATCCAGATGCTCTTTAATTCTTTTCTTGTTAGCTTTTATTCCTTTAACACAATAAATTGCAAAATTTTTAGTACTATCTGCAATAAGATCTATCGATTGAAGTATATTATGAGCAATCATTGGTTTAAATACATTCAATTCAAAATGCCCATGAGATCCAGCAACTGTAATTCCAGTATGATTGCCCATTACATTGGCGCAAACCATTGTTACCGCCTCACATTGAGTAGGGTTAACTTTTCCTGGCATAATAGATGAACCAGGTTCATTTTCTGGTAATATTAATTCACCATAACCTGCACGAGGTCCTGAACCTAAAAATCTTACATCATTTGATATTTTCATTAATGCAACAGCACAAGTATTAAGTGTACCTGAAAAATTTACAATAGAATCGTGAGCAGCTAGTTCTGCAAATTTATTTAGAGCTGGTTTAAAAGGGACTTTGGTATATTTGGCGATCTCTTTAACAATTTTTTTATCAAAACCTTTTTTAGAGTTAATTCCAGTCCCTACAGCTGTCCCACCTTGTGCTAAAAAATATATTTCTTTAAGTGCAAGCTCTATTCTACCAATACATTTTTTTAGCTGCACTTCATAGCCTGAAAATTCCTGTCCAAGTGACAAAGGTGTTGCATCTTGCAAGTGGGTTCTGCCAATTTTAATAATATTTTTAAATTCCTTAGATTTTTTTGCTAACTCTTTTTCTAAAATTTTTAAGCTAGGTAATAGTTTTGATATAGTCTCTTGAGCAACAGATATATGCATAGCTGTTGGAAAAACATCATTTGTTGATTGAGATTTATTTACATGATCGTTTGGATGAACTGGTTTTTTTGTACCTTTTTCTCCACCTAATATTTCAATTGCTCTGTTTGCAATCACCTCATTAACATTCATATTAGTTTGTGTACCTGAGCCTGTCTGCCAAACCTTTAAAGGAAAATTTTCATCTAGCTTTCCTTTAATAACCTCATCTGAAGCTTTAATTATTGAATTAGTAATTTTTTTATTAATTTGCTTTTCTTTATAATGTACTAAAGCAGCAGATCTTTTAATGATTGCAATAGATTTTATTATGGAAATATTAACTAAATTTTTTCCAATATTGAAAAACTTATTAGATCTTTGAGTTGATGCACCCCAATATTTATCACTAGGCACGTTGACACTTCCAATGCTGTCGAATTCTTTTCTTAATTTCATTGATTAATACATAATTAATATTTTAATATACTTATATATTATATTTTAAAAACTTATAGGAGCTAAATGTCAAATTTTAACAAAGTAAAAACTTTCATGGAAACCTTTGGTCAAGAAGTCAAAACTAGTCCATCTTTTAGCACTGATAAGATCAATAGTCTTAGATATGATTTAATAAAAGAGGAATTAGAAGAGCTTAAAGAAGCAATGAGAAATAGAGATCTTTTGGAAGTTGCAGATGCTTTAACAGATATACTGTATGTAACTTATGGGGCTGGGCATGCATTTGGCATTGATCTTGATAAGTGTTTTGAAGAAGTACAAAGCTCAAATATGAGTAAGCTAGGTGAAGATGGTAAGCCTATCTATAACGAATCTGGAAAAGTTCTGAAGGGCCCTAAATATTATAAACCTGATCTAACTAAATTTATAAACTAAAGAAGATATTCAGTTACTAGGTGTTCCAAACATTATTGCTAAAATTTTATAATTATTTATATTCTTAATTCTTTGGGCTAGGTCTATAAAAATTTTTTAAAATGTTTTTAAAAGAAAAAAGTCTATTATTTATTTTTTTTTCATTATTTAAATTTACATTAATTTTTTTTATTGTTGCAAGACCTGATCCAGAAAAATTTATATCTAAAGTAAAATTATTTTTATTTGCATTAAAAATTTCTAATATTTTATTGAAAGTTAACCTGTTAATTGTTTCCACAAATTCATTATCTCTATATTCTTCCTTAACATAAGGTAACCAAATCACATCATCTATAAAAATTAAACCATTTATTTTAACAAAATTAAAATAATTAAAAAAAACTTTTCTTATATGATTGGGCTCATGTAAGGAGTCGATAAATAAAACATCAACTTTTTTTGTAATTATATTATTTATGTAATTAAAATTGTCATCTGATGAATGTATAAATTTCCACCTAGGGTTTTTTGAAATTTTAGAACAATCTAGAATATCTACTGAAATGAGATTTCCATCATTTTTATCACATACTTCCAAAAACATTTCTGTTGACCTTCCTTCTTTAACTCCTAATTCCAATATTAAGGGTTTATCTATATTCCTTATCTTTTCTTTTATTAAATTTAGTTTGTTTTGAAAATTTTCCATTCGTATCTCTATTCTATAACTTAAATTAATTATTAATTTAATTAATAAATTTCAATAATAACTTCTCAATTTTTTTAATAAAGTCCTATGTACGTCTTTCTATCTTTTTTACTTGATGGAATTTTTTAAAAAATAGTCGTTAGGAATTATGATGTTTTAATTAATAAGGGGCGTTCTGTTACCCGGTGCCCCAGACCGTGCTTCTATAATTAACCTAAGTTAATTATGCAGCAATAGCGTAACTTTCGTTAGCATTTAAAGTTTTGTCCGTTACGGTGGAACAATCCCGAACGAAAGAATAGCCTTTAGTCACCCGTCGATCCTATTTCACCCCCATAAGTTGTAAATGGTGGAGGTGGTGGGTACTGCCCCCACGTCCGTAATGGTTATTACGAAATTCGTTTATCGTCGTAGTTGGCAAGCCAACAGTATAAATATAGACCAATAATTAAAAATTGCATTAATTTTTTTATGTTAAAAAAAACAGAATATTATTTTTTAATTTTGTTAGTTTTTGCAACGATTTGATTTAATTTTCATTAAAATAATTTAGATAACCAATCCTATTAAAGATTTTGTTAATTTTTATGTAATTCCTGTTTTAATAAGTGAGGCTAAGTTTTATTTAAAATATAAAAAGACATTTATTGTTTTTATCAATATTGATCAAAAAAAAATGAAATATATTAATGATAATCTTTAAACAGTTGACTCATTTATCATATCAAACAATACAAATTTATTATTTTGTGAAATCAATTAATTGTGAGGGACACGTAGGAACTAAACTTTTGCTAAAATAAATCATAAAGGTGTTATTAATTTTTTTAATACAATAAAGCTTTTCATCGATAGTTATATTTTTTACATTATCAAATTTTAGCATTAGTATAACTAAGTCAGGTTTAATCATTTTTGAAGTTTTAAAGTTTATAAATTTTTCTATTAGTCTTTTAGTTTCAAAAGCAGGAATTATCACTTGCTGAGAATTTAAAGGTGAAGATTTTGAAATAGCTTTCATCTCATCCTCTGAAAAATCAAAACTACCATTATATGTGATTAATTTATTAGCTTGATATTTCATATAAAAAGTTTTTCCTATTTTATCATTATAATATCTCCAGCCTTCTTTTTTATTTTTTATAAAATTCATAAAATCATTTTTATTAAGTTCCAAAAACCTAAAAATATTAATTATTTGACTTTCTAATTGCGCATCACTTAGTGAGGAATGTACACCAGTTACAAAATTTAGATTTTTGTACCCGTTTAAAATTAAATTTATCTGAATATCATCATCAAATACTAAGATAGAAGCTTCTTTGTTAATATTTAATTTTTTAATTGTATTCATTAATTCTTTTGTGTGTATTTTTTTGACATCTAATAAGTTATTTTTATTTAATGTGAAGTAATGTAGCGCATGAATGAGAAGCAAGAAAACAATAAAAGCTTTCAAGATATGTTGAACAATCTTAATATTTTTTTTTAAAATTGTTAATAGAGTTAAATATAAAAAAATTACAAAAATTAAAAAAGTTAATGCAACAATCATATTGGAGAAATTATAAATCTCACTTATTGTTGGTGAAATAACAATAAAGATAATTGGACCAATAAAGGAGCTTAAAAAAATAATAAATAAAAGACTTAAAGACTCTAATCTAAAAATACTTTTATATTTTAAAAAAATATAAAGACTTGTTATACAAATAAAAATTAAAATAAATTCTAATGTAAATATTTTATCAATAAAATGATTTAATAAGATCTTTTTTTTTAAAAAAGTAAGCTCAATTAGTCCAACTCTTACAAGATAATCTGGTTCAGAGTTTATCAAAAATAATATTACTGGAATAGAAAAAATAATAAAAAAAACAAATATGATCGAAGCATCCCTTAGATAATTAACTATTTTTTGATTTGATCCATGAATAATATAAAAATAATAAATTAGAAAAGTTATTCCTGATATAGCTAGATTATAATAATAACTTCCCCACATTAATCCAAAAATTATTCCAATCAAAGTGAGATCCAAATATTTAAATTTAATTTTTTTATTTTTGGTTACCAATATGTAAAAGAATAGAAATAGATATAAGTTAGTTATTGCAGGCCTTGGAATTCTTAAATTGTATAAATCCTTTATTGAAGAAACATAAGGAATTTTAAATAAATGAAAATAATCAATTATATTTGGTAAACAAAATATAAAAAGTACTAAAAAAATATTTTCAATTCTGCCTAATCCCAAACTGGCAAAAATTTTAAAAAAAATAAAACAAAAAGATAAAATTATAAAGAATTCAATTATTATAAACCCATAAATATTAAATAATTTAAAAAATAAAGAATGAAATAAAATCGAATAAATTGGTAAAGGTATATATTTAGTATCTGTTAATTCTGGATTATAAGTAGGATTAAAATTTAAGGTAGCAAGATTATAGATTAATGTAAAATATTGACGATCATCTAAATAGAAGATAATTTTTGTTATCAAATCAATTTCAAAATTAGAATTGAGTACAAAAAACCATTTTGTTAAGAAAAGAAACGTTGTTAAAATATAAATATTTTTTGTATCATTTTTCATTATTTTAATTTTACAATTTAAGATTAGATAATCCTCACAAGTATTAAATTTTTTTTATTTTGTATATACTATCAGTAGTTGTAATTATTAAAAAAATGTCTAAGCTTATTGGACATTTAATAAAATTATTGTAGTAATACTTTAAAAAGTTAGAACAATTTACTTAAATTTCATGAAATTAACACAAGAACAATTAAAAGAGATTAAGGACCAACAGTCCCAACAAAATAAAACAAAAAGAGTTACTGCTCCATCGCTTGAAAATATTCTTTATGAAGCAATGCCAGCACTAGATCATGGTTTTGTAAGAGTTATTGATTACATGGGGGATGATACTTCAATTGTTCAGTCTGCTAGAGTTTCATATGGAAAAGGAACGAAGCAAGTTTCAACAGATGCAGGTCTAATTAAGTATTTAATGAGGCACTGGCACAGTACTCCGTTTGAAATGTGTGAAATCAAATATCATGTGAAGCTTCCAATTTTTATTGCCCGACAATGGATTAGACATAGAACTGCAAATGTAAATGAGTATTCAGCAAGGTATTCAATTCTAGATAAAGAATTTTATTTGCCATCAGCAGAAAATTTAGCAGCACAATCTTCAAGTAATAGACAGGGTAGAGGTGACGTGATTGAGGGTGAACAGGCAAAAGAAGTTTTAGAACTTTTAAAAAATGATGCCGAACAAACTTATGATAATTATGAGTTGATGCTCAATCAAAGATTTGATGGATCAACTATTGATGAAAATAAAAAAGGACTTGCTAGGGAGCTTGCAAGAATGAATTTAACTTTAAATACTTACACTCAGTGGTATTGGAAAACTGATTTATTAAATTTAATGAATTTTTTAAAATTAAGAGCTGATAGTCATGCTCAATACGAAATAAGAGTTTATGCCGATATTATGTTGGACACTGTTAAAAAATGGGTACCCATAACTTATGATGCATTCATGGATTATAGAGTAGGTGGAACAGAAGTTTCAGCCAAAGGAAAAGTTATCATACAAAAACTTATTAAAGGTGAAGATGTTAACCCCAATAGTTCAGGCTTATCCAAAAGAGAATGGAATGAACTTATGGTTTCTTTTGATCTTAAAGATAAGTTGATTTAATTTTTCTAGCAAAGTCTAAATATATTTTAGAGATTTCATGCTCAGGATTAGCTTCTACAATTGGCTTTCCTTCATCACCACATTTACCAACTTCAGGGTTTATTGGAATTTCTCCTAAAAATTCTTTTTCAAATTCTTCTGCAGTTCGCTTAACACCACCTTCACCAAATATTTTATATTTTTTTCCATCATCACCAGTGAAATAGCTCATGTTATCAACCAAACCTAAGATCTTAACTCCAAGCTTATCAAACATCTTAATTCCTCTTTTAACATCAAGAAGAGCAACTTCTTGTGGAGTAGACACTATAATGGCTCCATCCATTTTAATTTCTTGAGAAAAAGTTAATTGAGTATCTCCAGTCCCTGGAGGCATATCAACTATTATAAAATCTAAATCTTTCCAGCCTACTTTTTGTGTGAAAGTTTTAATTGCACTGGTCACCATAGGTCCTCTCCAAATCATGGGAGTTTGTTGATCAGCAAGAAAGCCAATCGACATACATTGAATGTCGTATTTAGTAATAGGAGTTAAAGTTTGACCATCACTTTTTGGTTTTTCATTAATATCAAACATTTTTGGAATTGATGGACCATAGATATCAGCATCAAGTAAACCAACCTTGCAACCAATTTGCTTTAAGGCTAATGCAAAGTTTGTTGCAAAAGTAGATTTTCCAACACCACCTTTCGCACTTGATATAGCTATTGTAAATTTTGTTCCTAAAATTGGGTTCTTTGTGAATTTTTTAGGCTCTAATTTAGCTTTCATTGCGTCACTTAGTTCGGGTTTTTTATCTGTCATAGGATCATCATTACTTGTTTTTTGTTATAAAGACATTATATACTTTGTCATATGTCAGATGATTTTCAAGGTAGAGGAGGAAGTCCATGGGGAACACCTCCAGGAGGAGGAAATGGTTCAGGAAAAGGACCTACACCACCAGACATCGAAGCTTTAATTAGAGATATTCAAAGTAAGATAAATAAATTTTTACCTGGTGGAAGTTCATCGGGAGGTAAACCAATTGGTTTAATTTTAATTATTATAGCATTTGTTTGGTTAGCAAGTGGACTTTATAGAGTGGGACCCGATGAACAAGGGGTTGTTCTTAGATTTGGTAAGTTTGTAAAAACTACTCAACCAGGATTACACTATCACATTCCACTTCCAGTAGAGACAGTTGAAACGCCAAAAGTTACAAAAGTAAATAGAATTGATATTGGATTTAGATCTGAAAGAGATAGTGGTTTTTCACAAGGTGGAGGGGTTGCTGATGTTCCTCAAGAAAGTTTAATGTTAACAGGTGATGAAAATATAGTTAATATAGATTTTTCAGTTTTCTGGGTAATTAAAGATGCAGGTAAATTTTTATTTGAAATACAAGACCCAGAAGGAACAGTAAAAGCTGCTGCTGAAACTGCAATGAGAGAAGTAATTGCTAAAAGTAGAATTCAACCAGTTTTAACTGAGGGAAGAGCTCAAATTGAAATTGAAACTCAGGAAATTATTCAATCAATTCTAGATGAATACAATAGTGGTATTCAAATTACACAAGTTCAAACACAAAAAGCGGATCCACCTGATCAAGTAATTGACGCGTTTAGAGATGTTCAAGCAGCAAGAGCAGATATGGAAAGATCTAAAAATGAAGCTGAAGCTTATGCTAATGATGTTATTCCAAGAGCAAGAGGGGAAGCTGCAAAAATTATGCAAGCAGCAGAAGCATATAAACAAAAAGTTGTTGCTCAAGCAGAAGGTGAAGCTAGCAGATTTATATCTATTTATAATGAGTATGCGAAAGCTAAAGAAGTAACTCAAGAAAGAATGTATTTAGAGACTATGGAGAAAGTTTTAGCAGATATAGATAAAGTTATAATTGAAAAAAATGCAGGCTCAGGTGTAGTACCATATTTACCATTACCAGAGCTAGGTAAAAAAAAGGTAAGTAACTAATGAAAGTACAAAAAATTTTATTACCAATAGTAATTTTAATAGGAGCGTTAGCATTCTTTTCTATATTTATTGTTAAAGAAGTTAATCAAGCAATTGTACTTCAGTTTGGTGACCCTAAAAAAATTATACTAAAACCAGGTTTAAACTTTAAAATACCTTTTATTCAAAATGTTGTCTTTTTAGATAGCAGAATTTTAAATCTAGATACACCGCCAGCTGAAGTTATTGCATCAGACCAAAAAAGATTAATTGTTGATGCATTTGCAAGATTTCAAATTGTAGATCCTCTAAAGTTCTATATTTCAGTAGGTAATGAAAGAGTTGCAAGATCAAGGTTAGCAACAATTATTAACTCAAGAATTAGAAATGTTTTAGGACAACAAGAGTTACAAACATTACTATCAAAAGATAGATCTAAGCAAATGTCTTTAATTCAAGATGGTGTAAACGCGGAAGCTCAAAAATTTGGAATTAAAATAGTAGATGTTAGAATCAAAAGGGCAGATTTACCTCAAGCGAATAGTGAAGCAATTTATAGAAGAATGCAAACTGAAAGAGAAAGAGAAGCTAAAGAATTTAGAGCAAGAGGTGCTGAAATGGCAGTAACTATTACATCAACTGCTGACAAAGATGTTTCGGTATTATTAGCAAATGCAAACAAAGATTCTGAGATCATGAAAGGTCAAGGAGATGGTGAGAGAAATAAAATTTTTGCAGATGCGTTTGGTAGAGATCCTGAGTTTTTTGCTTTCTATAGAGCTATGCAGGCTTACGAGACTGCTTTAATAGGTGGAGATACTTCAGTTATTTTATCACCTGATAGTGAGTTCTTTAAATTTTTTGGGAATATCAAACCTAAATCTCAGTAACATAATTTTATGAAGGAGTTGATCATAGCATTTGGTCTTTTTCTTTTTATCGAAGGAATATTATACGCCTTATTTCCATCAAAAATGAAAAGTATGTTATTAAAATTAAATGACGTGACTAATAGTCAACTAAGAACAGGTGGATTGATATTTGCAGTTATAGGATTTATTATTATTTGGTATATAAAAAATTAAAATGAACAGAATTAAAAAATTAATAATAGTATTTTTTACATTAACTTTTGCAATACAAGTAAATGCTAAAGATGCACCAGCATCATTCGCTGATTTGGCAGAAAGATTAATGCCATCTGTTGTCAATATTTCAACAACAACTACTGTTACAACAAATACCAATCCTTTTCCTGGATTTCAATTTCCACCAGGATCACCCTTTGAGGACATGTTTAAAGAATTTGGAACACCTCAAACAAGGAAGTCTGCTGCACTAGGTTCAGGGTTTATAATAAAAGAAAGTGGAATTGTAATCACTAACAACCATGTTATTCAAAATGCTGAAGATATTCTAGTTAGAGTAGATGGGGATAAAGAATATAAAGCAACTGTTGTCGGTGCGGATCCTTTATCTGACATTGCAGTCCTTCAAATAGATTCAAAAGAAAAATTTACGCCAGTTAATTTTGGAAACTCAGATAAAGCAAGGATAGGAGATTGGGTTATTGCAATTGGTAATCCTTTTGGTTTAGGAGGAACAGTTACTGCAGGAATAATATCAGCAAGAAATAGATCAATTGGCCTATCTCGTTATGAAGATTATATTCAAACAGATGCCTCAATCAATTCAGGAAATTCAGGTGGACCTTTATTTGATATGAACGGTGATGTAATTGGAATTAATACTGCAATTTTAGGTAAAGGTGGGTCTATAGGTATAGGTTTTTCAATACCATCGAATGACGCAGAAAGAGTTGTAAATCAATTAATAGAATTTGGTGAAACTAAAAGAGGATGGCTGGGTGTTAGAATTCAAGTAGTTTCTGAAGAAATTGCTGAAGTTGAAAAGTTAGATGAACCTAGAGGAGCGTTAGTTGCTAGCGTTGCAGAAAATAGCCCGTCTGACAAAGCAGGAATTAAAGCAGGAGATATTATATTAGAGTTCAACAATACTAAAATTAAAGAAATGAAAGAATTACCAATTATTGTTGCTCAAACAGAAGTTGGTAAAACTGTAGATGTTAAAATTTGGAGAAATAAAAGAGAGATTACTAAAAAAATTAAACTAGGAAGACTTGAAACTTCAGAAGATTTTAAAGTAGAAAAAAAAGAAACTAAAGAAGAAGCACCTGAAATTTCTGAAATTAAATCTTTAAAAATAATTGTTAGACCATTAAATAAAAAAGATATTGAACAAAGAAAGTTACCCAATCAAACAACAGGTTTGGTTATAACAAATATTGGAAAAAATAGTCCAGTGGATTACTTAAATGTTGGAGATGTCATTGTTGAGGCGCAAAAGAAAAAAATAAAATCAACTAAAGATCTTGAAGATATTTTAGCTACTGTTTTAAAATCTAATCAAAAAACAATTTTGATTGTAATTTATAACAATCAAAACCAAAGAAGATATATTGGTGTTAAGTTAGATTAATAATGGACAAACAGTCCAAAATTATCTTAATTTCAGGTCCAACAGCATCAGGTAAATCAAATTTTGCCGTCAAGGTTGCAAAAAAAATCCAAGGAGAAATAATTAATGCTGATAGCATGCAGGTTTACAAAAAGTTAAAAATCTTAACTGCAAGACCAAATAGAATAGAACAAAAAAATATTAAACATCATCTTTATGGAGTTGTTGATTTAAATAAAAAATTTTCAACTGGTCAATGGTTGGAACTCGCAATTAAAAAAATAAAAAATATTCAAAAAAAGAAAAAAATTCCAATTTTAGTTGGTGGTACTGGTTTATATTTTCAATCATTAGTTAATGGTTTAGTTAAAATACCAGAGATACCTCTTAAGTTTAGAAATAAAGTCAGACAGATGTCTAAAAAAGAAGGACAAAAAAAATTTTATAAAAAACTTTTAAAACTAGACCCTAGAGTTAAAGATAAATTTGACCCAAATGATACTCAAAGATCTATAAGAGCCTATGAGATTAAATCTTATACTGATATTTCAATGTATGATTGGTTAACTAAAACGAAATCTGAATTTAAAGATAGTGATTTTTTAAAACTTCAAATTGAAACAAAAAGAGAAAAACTTATTGAAAGAATTAACTTAAGAACTTCTAACATGATAAATATTGGAGCTATTAATGAAGTTAAAAAATTTATTAAACTAAAAATTAGAAAAGATCAGAGTGCAAATAAGGTAATTGGGATTGCTGAATTGACACAGTATCTAAATAGTGAAACCACCTTAGAAGAAGCAAAAGAATTAATATTAATTAAAACAAGACAATACGCTAAAAGACAAGCTACTTGGGCAAGAACTAGGATGGACTCATGGATTAAAATTGATCCAAGCAAAGTAAATGGCTATATAAAAAAATTAAAAAAATCCTCTCTTAAACTTGACCATTTAACATAAAGTCCGATAGATTGCCTAGATGCCAAAATTATATTCAGGAGCAGAGATAGTATTTAAATGTCTTGAAGACCAAAAAGTTGAACATATTTTTGGATATCCTGGTGGAGCAGTGCTTCCTATTTATGATGAATTAAAAAATCATCCAACTATTAAACATATTTTAGTTAGACACGAACAAGGCGCAGGCCATGCTGCAGAAGGTTATGCAAGATCAACTGGCAAACCAGGCGTTGTATTAGTTACTTCAGGACCAGGTGCAACAAATGTTGTTACAGCATTAACTGATGCTTTTATGGACTCAGTACCTCTAGTTTGTATATCAGGCCAAGTACCAACACATTTAATTGGAACAGATGCTTTTCAGGAATGTGATACTACAGGAATTACTAGACCTTGCACAAAACACAATTGGTTAGTTAAAGATATTAATGATCTTCCAAGAATAATGCATGAGGCATTTGAAGTTGCAACAACTGGAAGACCAGGACCGGTACTAGTTGATATTCCAAAAGATATTCAGTTTGCAAAAGCAAAATATTTTAAACCTAAAAAAGAAAAAAAATTAAATGGAAAAGTCCTTAATAAATTTAATCAAAAAGAAATTGACCAATTAGTAGACTTAATGAAAAAAGCTTCAAAACCAGTTTTTTATACTGGAGGTGGGGTAATTAATTCAGGCCCAAAGGCAAGTGAACTTTTAAGAGAATTAGTGGCCTTAACTGGATTTCCTATTACATCAACTTTACAAGGATTAGGTGCTTACCCTGGAGATGATAATCAATTTTTAGGAATGCTTGGTATGCATGGAACTTATGAAGCTAATAATGCAATGCATGATTGTGATTTATTAATTAATATAGGTGCAAGATTTGATGATCGTATCACAGGAAAGATAGATGAGTTTTCTCCAAAATCTAAAAAGGTTCATATTGATATTGATCCATCATCGATAAATAAAATTGTAAAAGTTGATCTAGCTATTGTTGGTGATGTGATTGATGTAATTAAATCAACTACTAAAACTTTAAAAAAGAAAAACTTAAATTTAGAAAAATCAAATAAACAAAAAATATCAAAATGGTGGCAACAAATTCAAAAATGGAAAACAAAACAATCTCTAAATTTTATAAATAGTGATAAAATTATTAAGCCTCAACATGCAGTTCAAAGACTTTATGAATTAACTAAAAATCAAGACACATATATTACCACTGAAGTCGGACAACATCAGATGTGGGCAGCACAACATTATAAATTTAACAAACCCAATAGGTGGATGACATCAGGTGGACTTGGAACTATGGGGTATGGATTGCCTGCTGCAATAGGCGTACAAGTTGCACATCCTAAAAAATTAGTAGTAGATATTGCTGGAGAAGCTTCAATTTTAATGACTATGCAGGAAATTTCAACTGCAGTTCAATACAACCTTCCTATAAAAATATTTATTTTGAATAATCAATATATGGGAATGGTTAGACAATGGCAGGAATTACTTCATGAAAAAAATTACTCAGAAAGTTACTCAGAGGCTTTACCAGATTTTGTAAAATTAGCTGAAGCTTATGGTTGCGTAGGTATTAGAGCGGAAAATCCAGATGAATTAGATGAAAAAATTGAAGAAATGATTAATATAGATAGACCAGTAATTTTTGATTGCCACGTTGATCAAGCTGAGAATTGTTATCCAATGATACCTTCTGGGAAACCGCACAATCAAATGTTGTTAGGACCTAAGGACCAAGAAGAGAATAAGATTACAGGTAAAGGGAAATCTTTAGTTTAAAATGGCAAAATCTAAATCTGCATATAGCACACCTAGTAAATTAGGTAAAATTGATACTCATATAATTGTTGTTTGGGTGGATAATGAAGCAAGTGTATTATCAAGAGTAGTAGGTTTATTTTCTGGAAGAGGCTACAATATAGAATCTTTAGCTGTAGCAGAAGTTGATCAAAAAAAAAATCTTTCTAGAATTACAATTGTAACAACAGGAACACCGCAAGTTATAGAGCAAATTGTATTACAACTTAAGAAGCTAGTTCCAGTTCATAAAGTTGGAAATTTTAAAAGAGAAGATAAAAATGTTATATTTAAAGAGATGGCTCTATTAAAAATTGTTGCAAATTCTAGTAAAATTAAGAAAGCTTTAAATGCTTGTAAAAAATACAATCCAGTTATATTAGATCAGACAAATAAATCTGCTGTATTTCAAATTACAGCATTAAGAAGAGAGATAGATATCGTGACAAAAAATTTAAAACCATTTGGTCTTGTTAGCGCCTCAAGAACTGGAGCGGTTGCAATGACAAGAGGCGCAGAAATTTTTAATTAAAAATAAAGGAGAAAAAAAATGAAAATGTTTTATGAAAAAGATGCAGATGTAGATTTAATCAAAAGTAAAAAAATAGCGATTTTTGGATATGGAAGTCAAGGGCACGCACATGCATTAAATTTAAAAGATAGTGGAGCTAAAGAAGTTGTAGTAGCGCTTAGAGATGGATCTGCAAGTAAAGCAAAAGCAGAATCAAAAGGTTTAAAAGTAATGGGTTTATCTGATGCTGCAGAATGGGCAGAAGTTGCAATGATACTTACGCCAGATGAATTGCAAGCAGCTATTTATAAAAATCATATTGATCAAAGAATTAAACCAGGAACAAGCATAGCATTTGCTCATGGATTAAATATTCATTACAAATTAATTGAAGCAAGAAAAGATTTAGATGTATTTATGGTTGCGCCAAAAGGGCCTGGACATTTAGTTAGAAGTGAATTTGAAAGAGGTGGTGGAGTACCTTGCTTGTTTGCTGTTCATCAAGATGGAACAGGTAAAGCAAGAGACCTTGCATTATCATATGCCTCAGCAATAGGTGGTGGAAAGTCTGGCATTATTGAAACAACATTTAAAGATGAATGTGAAACTGATTTATTTGGTGAGCAGTCTGTACTTTGTGGGGGACTAGTTGAGCTAATTAAAAATGGTTTTGAAACTTTAACCGAGGCTGGCTATGAACCTGAGATGGCATACTTTGAATGTCTACATGAAGTAAAATTAATAGTAGATTTAATTTATGAAGGTGGAATTGCCAATATGAATTATTCTATTTCGAATACTGCAGAGTATGGCGAATATGTATCTGGTAAAAAAGTTGTAGATAGCGAAAGTAAGAAAAGAATGAAAGAGGTTCTTGCTGATATTCAATCTGGTAAATTTACTAAAGACTGGATGAAAGAATGTGAAGGTGGTCAAAAGAACTTTTTAAAAATGAGAAAAGATCTCGCAGATCATCCAATTGAAAAAGTCGGCGCAGAACTTAGAGCTATGATGCCTTGGATTGGTAAGAAAAAATTAATAGATAGTGATAAGAGTTAATTTTTACTAAAAACCTAATTCGATCATAAACTATAGCCAAAATATAACAATTATTTTGCAATCTCTATTATAGATTGTATTATAGTTTTTCAAAAATTATTGGCTATGAGCGACAAAGATAAAATTTTTATATTCGATACTACAATGCGTGATGGTGAACAATCACCAGGTGCATCGATGAGTCTTGAGGAAAAAATTCAAATAGCAAGAATTTTTGATGAACTAGGTATAGATATTATTGAAGCTGGTTTTCCAATTGCTTCTCCTGGTGATTTTGAGGCTGTAACAGCAATAAGTAAAATTTTAAAAAATTCAATTCCATGTGGATTATCAAGAGCTAGCAAAAAAGATATAGATGCATGTCATGAAGCATTAAAAGCTGCTCCAAGATTTAGAATTCACACCTTCATTTCAACAAGTCCACTTCATATGAAATTTAAGTTAAATAAATCTCCCGAGCAAGTTGTAGATGCAATAAAGGAAAGTGTAACTTACGCAAGAAATTTTACAGACGATGTTGAATGGTCATGTGAAGATGGAACAAGAACTGACATGGATTTTATGTGTAAAATAGTTGAAACAGCAATTAGCAGTGGTGCCACAACAATAAATATTCCAGATACTGTTGGTTACACTATCCCTTCTGAGTTTACTAAAATTATTACAACATTAAAAAATAAAGTTCCAAACATTGAAAAAGCTATTTTATCTGTTCATTGTCATAATGACTTAGGACTAGCTGTAGCAAATTCTTTAGCTGGTGTTTCAGCAGGTGCAAGACAAGTTGAATGTACAATTAATGGAATAGGTGAAAGAGCAGGAAATGCTGCACTTGAAGAAATTGTTATGGCAATAAGAACAAGAAATGATTTGATGCCTTATACAACTGGAATTAAAACAGAATTATTAAGCAAAGCTTCAAAAATTGTCTCTAATGCAACTTTTCCAGTACAGTTTAATAAAGCAATTGTTGGAAAAAATGCTTTTGCACATGAGGCGGGTATTCATCAAGATGGAATGCTTAAAAATAGAGAAACATATGAAATTATGACACCAGAAAGTGTTGGGGTTAAAAAAACTTCATTGGTAATGGGTAAACATTCGGGACGACATGCATTTAAAGAGAAATTAAATGATCTTGGTTATGCAGATGTAACCGATGATGTAATTCAAACAGCATTTGGGAAATTTAAAATTTTAGCTGATAAGAAAAAACATGTTTATGATGATGATATTGCAGCTTTAGTCGATGACAGTATGATTTTAGATAAATATGTAATTAACTTAAAGTCATTAAAAGTTTTTGCAGGAACAGGTGAGCCTCAAAAAGCAGAAATGACTCTTGATGTTTACGGTGAAGTTAAATCAACTTCAGAAACAGGAGATGGACCTGTGGATGCTATATTTAAATGTATTAAAGCTTTATATCCTCATGATGTGAAATTATTATTATATCAAGTTCATGCTGTTACAGAAGGAACAGACGCGCAAGCTACAGTAAGTGTTAGAATTGAAGAAGAAGGCAAAACTACAGTTGGACAAGCTGCTGATACCGATACATTAGTAGCGTCAGCTAATGCTTATTTAAGTGCTTTAAATAAAATGATTATTAAAAGAAAAAAAACTGCTCCAATGGAGCATAAAACTCAAAAAGTGAAAGGTATATAAAAGATGGCTAATTGGTTTAAAAATTTAAGTAGCGTTTGGAGTCAGGATATGGCGATTGATCTTGGAACCGCTAATACACTTGTTGTTTTAAAAGGACAAGGAGTAGTTTTAAACGAACCATCTGTTGTTGCTATAGTTGAGAACATGGGAAAAAAAACTGTACTTGCAGTTGGGGATGAAGCAAAAACTATGCTTGGAAGAACACCTGGTAATATTAGTGCTATTAGACCTTTAAGAGATGGTGTGATTGCAGACTTTATAGTTACCGAAGAAATGATTAAACATTTTATAAAAAAAGTTCATAAAAATAAAACTTTTGCAAATCCTAGAATTTTAATTTGTGTTCCAACTGGATCAACACCTGTTGAAAGAAAAGCTATTCAAGACAGTGCGTTAGCAGCGGGGGCTAGAAGAGTACAATTAATTGAAGAACCAATTGCAGCAGCAATTGGTGCGGGTCTTCCAATTTCAGAAGCAACAGGATCAATGGTAGTTGACATTGGTGGAGGGACTACTGAGATAGCTGTTATGTCATTAGGAGGTCTTGTTTATTCTAAATCATTAAGAATTGCGGGAGATGCAATGGATGTAGCTTTAGTAAATTATATGAGAAAAGAATATAACTTAATGATTGGAGATAGTACTGCTGAAAAGATAAAAAAAGAAATTGGTACAGCTATACCATCGAATAGTAATACTTATGCTGTTAAGGGAAGAGATTTAAGATCAGGAACACCTAAAGAAGTAAATATTACTGAAGAAGATACAGCCGAAGCTTTAAATGATATTTTAAAAGAAATGGTAAACGGAATAAAAGATGCACTTGAAAACACTCCTCCTGAATTATCAGCTGATTTAGTTGATATGGGCTTAACACTAACGGGTGGTGGAGCATTACTTAAAAATATTGATAAAAGATTTTCTAAAGAAACTGGACTGCCAGTTTTTATAGCAGATGACCCGTTGTCTTGTGTAGCAATTGGTACTGGTAAAGCCCTAGAGCAAGAAGAAACATTCTCGTCTATGCTGTCCGAGTATTAGAAATAATGGAAGCAAGCAGAGATGATTTTGTAATTGCATTAAGATCTGCTTTTTTAAAAAAAGGTACCCAGCAAAGATTCTCACTATTAAGTTTAATATTTTTTTCTATTATTCTTTTAATTTTAGGTAGTTTCAACTTCAAAGTTATAGATTACGTAAAAATAACTATTAAAGAAATAGTTTATAAATCTTCTTTTATAGTGTCTGGCCCAGAAAATTTTTTAAAAAATAATTACTTAATTGTAAGTAATCACTTAAAGCTTTACGAAGAAAATAAAAAAAATATTACTGAGCTTAACTACTTGAGAGGAAGGGATTTATCTCAGAAAATTAATATACTTGAGAATATTAAATATAAAAAATTAATTGATGACTACTTTATTGGAGAGAATGAGACAGTCGCAAAAGTATTAATAGATAAACAAAGCCCCTTTCTAAGATCTATAATACTTAACAAAGGTAGCAAAAATAATATTAAATTAGGAATGGTAGTCTTAGATGATGGCTATTTAGTTGGAAAAATAGTGGAAGTTAATTTTTTCACATCAAGAGTTCTGTTAATTTCTGATATTAATTCTAAAATTCCAGTTTCATTACAGCCAGGAGATATTCAAGCAATTATGTCTGGTAAAGACAAACAAGAAGGTGTCTTGCAATATGTTAGAAATAAAAATTTACTTGAAATCGATGAGGAAATACAAGTTCTTACTTCAGGTGCGGGTGGACTGTTTAAAAGTGGTATACCGATTGGAGAAATAGATGTTGATGAAGGTCTTGAAATCGATGAGGATAAAGTAGTTAATTTTCATAGAGATTTTTCTCAATTAAAATATGTAAAAGTAGTTTCTTTTTCGAAAGAAAAAAATATTTTAGATCTGTCATCTAAAAACAATTCAGAAACATTAAATGAGGAAATTAAAGAAACAAGTCAACAGCAAGAAGCTTTAAGAATATTATTAGAACAAAAAAAAATAGCTGACGAGATAAGAGGTAAAATCCAAAAAGAAAACAATTTTTTAAAAAATGAAAGTATTAAATTAAAAAAAGAAAGTGATTTTTTAAGAAATGAGAGTGATAGATTAAAAAATGAAATTTTAATTACAAAAAAAAATAATCAAAAAAATAAAATTCAAGATGAAGAAATAGAATTTCTTAAAAAGAATCTTCTTTATGGACATAAGTGTAGAAAAAATCTGATTAACAGTCTATATAAAGTTGGCACACCTGAGTATAGAAAGTGTGTATTAAAAAAAGGTCTTAAAAAATAAATGAATAAAATTAGTCAAAATAATATTATACAAAATATACAAAAATATACTCCAATAATTTTACTTTTTATTTCTGTATTAAATGAGTTTGATTTTAATAATTTAGGATTGATATATTTTTCATTTAACTTTTCATATATCTTGATTTTTTACTATAGTTTAAAAAAAAGTGAAAGTTTGGGTTATGTTTATATTTTTATAGCAGGTTTATTTAATGATGTTATTGTGGGAACTCCAATTGGAATAAGTAGTTTAATGTATTTGATACTTTGTGGTGCCGCTGCTTATCTTAGAAATATTACTTTAAGACCAAGCTTAATAAAAGACGCTATATTTTTTCTTATAACAATTTTAATTATAAATTCATTGCTATTTATGTCTTTAAATTTTGTTTTTAATTATGAATTAAATTATTTTAATCAGATAATAAATATTACATATACATTTTTGTTATATTTTCTATTTGCAAATTTATTTGATTTTTTGGAAAAAAATATTTTAGGCAATAGACATGCTGGGTGAAAACTTTGGTGTAAAAAAAGTTCAAACTATTAATAGAAGAATGTTTATTATTGGTGCTGCTAAGTTGGTTGTATTTACTGGAATAATAGCTCGGTTATTTTCATTACAAATTACAGAGAACAAAAAGTATCTGACACTTTCTGATAAAAACAGATTACGTGAATGGAGATTACCTCCAATTAGAGGTGAGTTCTTAGATTATTTTGATAATGTTATTGCGGGTAATTTAAAAATATACCAGTTACATGTAATCCCAGAGGAAGTAGAAGATTTTAAATATCTAATGGTAAGGTTAAAGGAAATCTTATCAATTAGTGATGATATTTTTAAAAAGATTATAAAACAAAAAAATAAGCAAAAACCCTGGGAAACTATAATTGTTTCGAAAAATTTAACATGGGAACAGTTTACAAAAGTAAATTACTATTTACATGATTTAGTAGGAGCCAAACCAGTTCTATCTGTTTCACGTAGTTACCCGTTTAATGAAAATTATACACATGTTTTGGGTTATGTTAGTGAGGCGAGTGAAAAAGACATTCTAAATAACGAAATTATAAAAAGTACACATGTACCAGGACTTAAGGTAGGAAAAACTGGTTTAGAAAAAACCTTTGAAAATGAGTTAATTGGTACAAATGGAATCCAAAGATATGAAGTTAATGCCTATGGAAAAAGAATTAGCCAACTTGATCATACCAATGGATTAAACGGTAAGACAATAAAACTCACAATAGATACAGAAATTCAAAAGTTTTGTAATGAGCTTTTAAAAGATGTAGCTGGCTCAATAAGTGTAATGGATATTTATACGGGCGAAATAGTTGCCATGCAATCATCACCATCGTTTGACCCTAACTTATTTCTTTTTGGAATTAATCAAGATGACTGGCAGTTAATTAGAAATAATCCATTGAAACCGCTGGTTAATAAAACTTTATCAGGATTATATTCACCAGGCTCAACATTCAAACCAATGGTAGCTTTATCGGCACTAGAAAATAAAATTATTGATAAAAATTTTAAAGTTAACTGTACAGGAAAAACTGAAATGTATGGGCAAACTTATCATTGTTGGAAAAAAAAAGGGCATGGTATTGTAGATTTAAAAAGTGCAATGAAGCAGTCTTGTGATACATATTTTTATGAGATTGCAAGAAAACTTGGCGTAGACCGATTAAAAGAAACATCTATAAAATTTGGCCTTGGTGAAAAAGTTTTAAATGAAACATTTAATATTGAGAAAAAAGGATTAATTCCTGACACTAAATGGAAAAAAAATAATTTAGGAAAAGGTTGGGTTATAGGTGAAACATTAATTACAGGTATTGGACAAGGGTATACTCAAACAACGCCTTTACAATTATGTCAAATGACAGCTCAGCTGGCAAATGGTGGATTTAAAATTTACCCAAAAATAATAGTAGAAGAGGACATCCAAACAGCAGAGGAAATTAGAGTTATAATGAATGAAAATAGAAAAAGATTAAATAAAAAAGACAGTGGTTCGAAAGATACAACAGAACTTTTAGGGTTTTTAAATAAAAAAAAATATGAAACCTTGTTTAAAAGTTCTAAAAATATAAACTTAGTTCGTGAAGCGATGTTTGCCTCAACTAATGAAATTAGAGGAACATCTTATTCGTCTAGAATCGAAGATCCCAAATATCAATTTGCTGGAAAGACAGGAACATCACAAGTTAGAAGAATAACTGAAGCTGCAAGAGAACTTGATTTAAGTACCTCTGAAATTCCATATAATGAGAGGGATCACGCTTTATATATAGCTTTTGGTCCTTATAAGAATCCAAGATATGCATTGAGTATCGTTATAGAACATGGTGGATCTGGAAGCTCAACTGCAGCACCAATTGCAAAAAAACTTTTTAAATTAATTATAGATAGACACGAATTAAGAGAAAAGAAAAGCAAACAAAATAATTTAGAAACATAAATGCAATATAATTCATTTAATACACAAGCCACTTTTTTTCAAAAATTAAGAAATTTTGATTATATTTTGTTAATTTGTATTTTATTGCTTGGGTTAATTAGCGCTTTGTCAATGTACTCAACAGATGGTGGAGAAATTTTATTTCATAGTAAAAGTCATATCTCAAAATTTTTAATATTTTTTACAATGATGATTTTTATGTCATTTTTAAATATTAAATTTTGGCATTACTTTGCTTATTTATTTTATGTAGTAGTTTTGTTTTTTCTAGTCTGGGCCTCTTTGTATGGCATTAAAGCTTCAGGATCACAAAGATGGATAAATCTATATTTTATTAATTTGCAACCTTCAGAATTAATGAAAATTGCAATCATAGTATGTCTTGCTAAATATTATCACCGTATACAACTGAATAAAGTTAATACCTTCCAAGTTATGTTTGTTGCTTTGGTAATTTTAATTTTACCTATTATGCTTGTTATTACTCAACCTGATTTGGGAACTTCAATTTTGATTGCTTTAAGTGGGCTAGTTGTAATTTGGCTTGCAGGAATTAATATAAAATATTTTGTATATTCGTTTATAGTTTTATTAATTTCAATGCCCTTCGCTATTGCTTTTTTACAACCTTATCAAAAACTTAGAATTTTGACATTCCTTAATCCAGATAGGGATCCTTTAGGTGCGGGATATCAAATTATCCAATCTAAAATAGCAGTTGGATCAGGAGGTTTAAGTGGTAAAGGCTTTTTAAAGGGAACTCAAAGTTATTTAGAATTTTTACCAGAAAAACATACAGATTTTATTTTTACCTTATTTGCTGAGGAACATGGTTTTTTGGGGTCATTAGTTTTATTGCTGATTTACATAATTATTATTTATAGAGTGTTAAAAATTGGTGTAGTCTCGAGAAGTTATTTTGCTAAACTTTTTTGCTATGGATATGGGTCTGCAATATTTTTTTATGTAACAGTAAATATGTCTATGGTGTTGGGCTTATTACCTATAGTAGGATCACCACTACCAATTATGTCATATGGAGGATCTTCAATGCTTGCAACAATGATTGGATTTGCAATTGTTATGAGTGCTAAAATTAATCATAAACAACTCATAGCCTAAGCATTAAAATGCTTTATTTGTCGAATTTGTCGCGAGAATATTTAAGTTTAAGAATTATATAAAGTGTCATGGAAAAAAATTTAAAAATTGGGATTGTAGGTGCTGGTATACAAGGTATTTCCAATGCGTTATTTTTACAAAAAAAAGGTTTTTTAGTAACAATTTTTGACAGAGACGAGCCAGGAAGTCCTGCTGCATCCTACGGTAATGCTGGTCACTTTTCTCCATATGCATCTGTTCCTATAAATAGACCTGATGTTTTAACTGATGTCCCTGCAATGCTTTTAAGTTCTACAGGTCCCCTTGCTCTTAAATGGAACCATGTTCCAAAAATGATTCCTTGGTTTTTAAAGTTTATAAGAAATTGCACTACAAAAAGAATGATGCATACCGCTAAAAATATGCATCAAATTTTAGATTTAGCATTACCTGCTTATGATGAATTATTTGATGAAATAGAACTTGGTGGATTGGTTGAAAAAAAAGGTATTTTATATATTTGGAACGATCGAAGCTTAAAAAGTAGAGAGTTAGAGATTAAGGTTAGAAATGAACTAGGGGTTGATCAACAAGTAGTTACTCCAAAAGAAATTCATGATTTAGAACCAAATATAAAACCGATCTATCATGGAGGTGTTTATTACCAACACGGTAGACATGCTAGAAACCCTAAGAAAATTCTTTTAAAACTTTATGATCTGTTTTTGAAAAAGGGGGGCAAGTTCTTAAAAATGAATATTAAAGACATAAATTTTAATGATGAAAAGCCAGTTATAAAAGCTGAAACGCAAAGCTTTCTATTTGATAAAATTGTTATTGCCTGTGGTTCATTTTCAAAAAAATTAACAGACAATTTAGATGAAAAAATACCTCTTGATACTGAAAGAGGGTACCATGTGCATTTTAAAAATTGTGATCATCTTTTAAGTAGACCGGTAATTTTCCAAAATAGAGGATTTGGTATTACGCCCATGGAACAAGGACTTAGAGTTGTAGGTACGGTTGAATTTGGTGGATTGGATAACCCATTATCAAAATCAAGAGTTAAAAATTTAATTAATAATGCAAAATATATGATGGGTGATTTACCCAAACATGAAGATGAGTGGCTTGGTTTTAGACCTACATTGCCAGATTACTTACCAGTAATAGGACCCTCAAAAAAACATAAAAATGTTTTTTATTGTTTTGGCCATCATCATTTAGGATGGACTTTAGGACCAATTTCAGGGAAAATAATCTCTGGAATGATAGCTGAAGAAAATACAAATTTAGATTTAAAGCCATATAGTTCTCTTAGGTTTAACTAAGTGATTAATAAAAATAATGTTGCCTATGTTTTTTTATTTTTTGCAGCTTTATTTTGGTCTGGAAATTTTTTAGTTGGAAAATTTGCAAGTCAATATGAAATACCTCCGTTTTCATTAAATTTTTATAGATGGTTTTTCGCTTGGCTAATTTTAGCTCCATTTACAATTCAAGAGATATTCAAAAAAAGAAATTATATTTTAGAAAATTATAAGTATTATACAATTCTTGGAATAACGAGTGTTACCATATTTAATTCAATCGTCTATTATTCTTTAAACTTTACACAAGTTATCAGTGGAGTGTTGATGATTTCAACAATACCGGTAATGATTATATTTATTTCATCAATTTTAAAAATTGAAAAAACTAACACTTTCCAAATATTGGGAGTTGCATGTTCTTTTATTGGAGTAGTTTTAATTATAACTAAAGCAAATCTTGGAATATTAATGAACTTAGATTTTAATAAAGGTGACATCACGATGGTTTTTGGAATGCTTTCTTGGGCTACTTATTCTGCTCTATTAAAGAAAAAAAAACACGAATTATCTCAACTAGGGTTACTAGAAGTAGTAATTTCATTTGGCTTTATTTTCCTAATACCAATTTATTTTATAGAGTATCAAATGGGCTTTAGGATTGTTTTAAATCAAAACTTTTACCTGATTTTATTTTATGTAGTTTTATTTCCAGGTCTTGCTTCTTTTATTTTTTGGATAAAAGGAGTTGCTTTAATTGGTGCCAATAGAGCAGGTGTTTTTTTACACATGATGCCTATTTTAAGTGCAATTATGGCAATGATTATTTTTAATGAAAAATTTATGTTTTATCATATGTTAGGCGCAATATTTATTTTAACAGGAATTCTTTTATCAAATAGAAAAATTAAAAATGCTTAAAGTTGCTATCTTAGATGATTACCAAAACGTGTCTCATGAATTTGTTGATTTAAAAAAATTATCTGGCAAATATGAATTTAAAATATTCAGTGAGCCATTTGAAGATGAAGCAGACGCCATAGAGCAATTATCAGACTTTGAAGCATTATTGATAATGAGAGAACGAACTCCTATTACTAAAAATTTAATTGATAACTTAAATGATCTTAAATATATCATCACAAGTGGTTCAAGAAATAAAGCTATAGAACTTGCTGCTGCAAAAAAAAGAAAAATTACAGTATGTGGAACAGAGATTGGTTTTGCAGGCACAACCGAATTAACTTGGGGATTAATTTTAGGCTTAGCTAGAAATTTTAAAGAAGAAATTGATAATATGTATCAAGGCTACTGGCAGTCAACTATTGGTTTTGAGCTTAAAGGAAAAATTTTAGGTTTAGTAGGACTGGGAAGAGTTGGTTCTCAAGTTGCTAAAATTGGCAAAGCATTTGGTATGGAAGTTATGGCTTGGAGTGAAAATTTAAACTTGGATAACTGTAAAGAACTTGGTGTACTTCCATGCAGTAAAGAAGATTTGTTTCAAAATTCTGATTTTATATCTATCCATGTTCAAGGGGGAGAAAGATATAAAGAGTTAATAAAACTAAAAGAGTTAGACTCAATGAAGAAAACTGCTTTTTTAATTAATACTTCTAGAGGATCAATTATTAATGAGGATGATTTAATTATTGCATTATCAACCAATGTTATAGCTGGAGCTGGTCTTGATGTTTATGAAAAAGAACCTTTACCAGAAGGAAACAAGCTAAGGTTTTTATCAAATGCATTGTTAATGCCACATGTTGGGTATGTAACAGCAGAAAATTATAGTGTATTTTATACACAGATGATCGAAGGATTAGAAGCATGCGTTGCTGGTAAACCAATTCGAATAATAGAGTAAAGTGCTTAAGTATTTAAAATTTTTATATTTTATATTTTATAGATCAAAAATTTTTTTTCCTAAAAAAAGTTATTCATTATTTCAAGAAGATTTGTTTATTAAAAAATACTTTAAAAAAAAAACAAAAGGTTTCTACATTGATGTTGGTTGTTATCACCCATTAGATGGTAATAACACTCATTTACTTCATACAAAAGGTTGGAACGGAATTAATTTCGATATTAATTTGTATTCAATTAAGCTATTCAACTTTTTAAGAAAAAAAGACATTAATATTCATTCGGGCATTTCAAAGAAGAAGGACAAGTTAACAATGTATTATAGAAAAGAAATCAATATGCTAAATACCCTTGATAAAAGAATAGCAAAAATTCACTTCAGAAATGGTTTTAAAAAGAGAAATGTTCAAGTAAACACATTAAATTATTTTATTTCTAAATATTTTAAAAAACTAGAAAAAATTGACTTTTTAAATATTGATGTTGAAGGAGGTGAGTTAAATGTTTTAAAATCTCTAAATTTTAATGACTATAAACCTCAATTAGTGTGTATTGAAATTCATAATTCTAAAAATATGTATGATACAAATTATGATTATTTAAAAGCTAATAATATCTACAAGTTTTTAATTAATAAAAAATATAAAGTTGTTTGGCATAAAAAATATTCATTTATATTTGAAAGAAAAAAAAATGATAAAAAAAATTAACAAAGACCTTACGGCTGAACAAAAATTAGTTTTATTTGAAGATGGAACTGAAGCATCAGGCACGAGTGAATTAAATCACGAGAAGAGAGAAGGTAGTTATCACTGTACTAATTGTGGTGAAAAATTATTTGACTCAAATGCTAAATATGAAAGTGGTTCAGGTTGGCCTTCATTCTATCAATCACTACCAGATGCTTTTGAAACTAAAACAGACACTCTATTAGGTTATGAGCGAGTTGAATATCATTGTAAAAAATGTGGTGGTCATCATGGTCATATCTTTGAAGACGGACCTAAACCAACAGGCAAAAGATATTGTAATAACGGTGTTTGTTTAACCTTTAAACCTAAAGAATAATGAGGAAAGTTTTTTTATCCACTTATCATGAAACACTATACCATTTAATAATGTTTCGTATCAATCAGTTTACTTCTTCCAAATCGATACTAAATATAGATTACGAGTCTTTTATGATTTGCTCGACAATTGCTTCACATATTAATTATCAAAATTTAAAAAAAAAAAGCAATTAGACTGGAATGAAAGTTGGGCTATGGCTCGAAATAAATCTACAGAACAAATAATAAAATCAGAAAAACTAACTATATTTGCTTTATCAAATATTTTAATAATACCCAAAGAATCAGTAAGAAGAAAAATTAATATACTTATAAAAAAAAAAATATTAAAATTTACAACAAAATCTGGAGTTACTTTTGGAGAAAATATAGAGGTTTTTCGTCCATTTGGGAAAAAAGAAATGATTTCACTTTCTAATTTTTTAAAAATTCTAAAAAAAAATGGTGCACTAGAACAATTGTTAGAACTTAAAGAAAAAGACTTTAGTTTATAAACTTCTTTAAAGAAAATTTACTTTAATAAGTCTTGAAATTTATTGTCTTTTTCAAGAGCTCTTGCTTCATCATAACCACCAATATGTTGATCATCAAAGAAGATTTGTGGAATAGTTCTTTTTCCATTAGCTTTTTTAATCATTTCATCCATTGCACCATCAACTGTTGCTATATTAATTTCTTTATATTCAACATTATTTCTAGTTAATAATCTTTTTGCCGCATCACAAAAATTACAAAGTGGACCTGTATAGATTGTTACTGATTTCATTATTTAAAAACCTATTTTGAGTTATTTTTTAATATAATTATTTTTAGTATACGATAATTATTGCTGTAATGAAAAATTTATTTATTAGTACAGCTTTAATTTACATGATTTCTAGTCATTCCGTAAGTGTTTCAGCAGAATTAGTAAAAAATAAGATTAATGAATTTACAAATGAAACAGCACTAGCTATTTCAAATTTTGCTAAAAATAATTTTGAAAATATGAAATATCTAGATTTTGATATTCAAGTGCAAGAAAAATTAAAACCAAGCTTTAGTATTATGAGTGTAACTGAGCTTTTAAAGATAGATTCTGGAACAATTTTTAATCAAACCAGTTTAAATACACATGATGACGATGAAACAATAAATATTGGTTTTGGTGTTCGGAAACTTTTAAATGATAACAAATTTTTGATAGGTTCTAATTTATTTTATGATCAACAGTTTAGTGAAGATCATAAAAGAACAGGAGTGGGCGTTGAGGCTATTTCAAGTGTTTTTGACTTAAGAGGAAATTATTATAATGCTATCAGTGGTTCAAAAAATACTAATGATGGATCAGAAAGAGCATTAGATGGATGGGATACGCAATTAGATTATCATCTACCTGGAAAAAGAGATGTAAATGTTTTTGCAAATTTATTTAAATTTGAAAATCCTGAAACAGGCAGCACACATGAAGTGAAAGGAACTAAAATTGGAGCTAATGCGTCTTTAGGTAATTTTATTATAGAGAGTGGATATTTGGATGACAATCAGAATAATGATGCTTTTTTTGGCAGTATTAAATTTGTTGTAGCTTTAGGAGATAATATAAAAAAAGACTATTATGCATTGTCAGAAATAAAAGATCCTACAAGTGATATAAAAATGAAAAACTTGTACCGATTAGCAAGCCTTAAAAATAAGAGAAAAGCATTTGAATATAGAAGCGTAGAAGACAAATTATATATTCCAGTGAAAAGAGAGAATAAGATAAGAGTAGTTAAAATATCTAAATCAGGAGTAAAAGTAAGTGGATTCTAATATTTTAAAAAAGCTACCTATTTTACTTATTATTGTGTTGTTAAGTATAGTTTTTAATACAATCATACAAAGTTCAGCTGAAGCTGAGGCTTGTATTAGAGACGCTAATAATAAAATAAAAGTAAAAAATAGTCCCGGCTCTGGAACTATTGTGTCTCACTCAGCTGGAACATATGATAAAGATTCTTGTAACGAACAACCTCTTTTTTATAAAGTAAAATTCTACAGATTTATGGTATGCACGGCAGATCCTTTTGTTGCAGGAACTGGTGATACTGGAGCTGAGCAAGATTTTAGTTCTTGTGTAGATATTTTTAATAGTGCTGCAGGAAAAGATATTATAATTACACCAACTGGCCAAGAAGACCTTTTGGAAGGTGATCTTGTTTTGCCTATTGGATCGTATCCCTTTGCTGCTGTGATTGTAGACAATGAATTAAAGGTAAAACATCAAGAAACTTTTGTAAAAGATAATGGTGGCGACCCAACAATGAATGGATTTCATGCATCAACATATTCAGCAGGAACTATTTGTTGGAGTATTGATAAAACAACTGTTTATACTAATCGAGCTGAAGGAAATACAGTTGGAGGTGTTGGTATAACAGAAAGTTATATTGCTACAGCAACTAATAATACCCAAAAATTAGGTATGGCCTGTGGAACTTCTGTTGGAGCAAATTATGATTATGCAACAGAAATCATTGATTCAATCGATAGTACTTGTGACACTCCTGATGATTGTGACACTACTTTTAGACCATATACAGGTTATGAAGGAATTGGTTCAATTGGTGCAGAAATGGCAGGAGCTTTACTTCAAACAGATGAAGCTATTGCAACTACATTAGCAAATGCACAAAGAATATTTGGTGCTTTTCAACTTGGAACTCCTTTGGTAATTACTGAAGATATTACTGGATTAGAGTTACAGTTTAACACGTCAGAATCGGTTAGTGTTGATTTTCAATACGATGGAAGCGGAACAGATATACAGGCAAAAAAAATAGGTGTTGAACCATTCGGTATTAAGTTTGTAGTTACAAATAAATAATCTTTAAAACATTACAACCATTTTAGGTAACTATACTATATATAAATAGTGAATGATTTTATGAACTATAAATAATCATTCTTTTTTATTTTGTTAGTTATTTCTTTTCTAGAGTATTCAAATTTTTTTTTATGTTTAATACTTTTTTGATTAACTCTTTTTCTCCACAATCTAAAAGAAACAGGCTTTATAGATCGTCTCATAATCTTAATTACTTCACCTTCTGTCTTTCCAGTCTTTTTCTCAATTTCTTCAAAAGTGATACGATCTGCCCAAGCAGCCCAAACGATCCAGTCAGGATCTGATATATGGGGTTCTGGGTTTTTGACCCTAGTTATGGGGGTGTGACCTTTTTTTTTCATAAATCCTCAATAATCATTATATTTGAAAAAAATGATTAATGCATTTTATTTAGGGTCGTGGTATCTTCAAATTTAGATAGTCCATCTTAGCCATCTTTAGCTCCCGGTTTTTTTGGACTATCCTTAAACTTAAAATGCTCCCCTTAAATTACTTCCTTTTTTTACAAATAATCTTATTTTTATTTATTACCCCTGGAACACCTAGGATTGTAATCATTTCATATTCTATGAATTATGGAGTTCAAAAATGTATTTGGACAGCACTTGGAGATATCACTGCAAATATTATTCAGGCAACTTTAGTAATTTTTGTACTAGGATCTTTTTTTGTCGATAATCCAAATTTTTTAAATATGTTTAAGTGGATTGGAATAGCTTATTTGCTCTACCTTGCTTATGATATTTATAATTCAAGGCCAAAAGATATAAGCTCAACTAACATTACATCAAAAAGTTTTTTTTCTTTTTTCAAAGATGGTTTTTTAGTTGCAGGAACAAGTCCTAAAGCTTGGATGTTTTTTCCATTAATCTTTCCACAGTTTATTGATTTTAATTCAAACTATGTTGTTCAATTTTTAATTTTAATTACAACATATGTAGTTTTAGATTTTTTATCATTGATTGCTTATGCTGTACTTGCTAGAAAATTAATCGTTTGGATAAAAGCTAATCCAAAGGTTATTAATACAATTTCAGCGTGTGTATTAATATTAATTGCGCTAATCATTGCTTTTATTCAAAAGTATTAAGTCGCAATCTTTATTACTCTCTTGTTTGTCTTTTAGTTTAGGAGTTTAATTAATTTTTTAAATTTAAAACTAATAGAGGAAAAATAAAATGAAAATCAGAAATATACTTATTACTTTAGTTTCTGCTATTGCCCTTTTAATTTCAGCTTCAACTATATCTTTTGCAAAAGTTGTTGGTGATAAAATTATTTTAGGTGCAGCTGTTTCATTGACTGGAAAATATTCATCTAATGGTGTTCATACTCAAAACGGTTATAATTTAGCTGTTGAGAGAATTAATAGCATGGGTGGTGTTAAGGTTGGTGGAAAAACTTACAAGTTTGATATTATTTATTACGATGATGAGTCAAACTCTGGAAGAGCAGCACAACTTGCAGAAAGATTAATCCAACAAGATGGTGTTCAGTTTATGCTTGGGCCTTATAGCTCAGGACTTACAAAGGCTATGGCTCCTGTTACTGAAAAATATCAAGTTCCTATGGTTGAAGCAAACGGTGCATCTAGATCGTTATTCACTAAAGGCTACAAATATTTATTTGCAGTACTTGCTCCAGCAAACTTATATCTTGATGTAGCAATTGACCTTGCTGTCGAAAAAAATGGTGGAAAACCAGTTAAGATTGCAATGGCATTTGAACAAGATGCTTTCTCACAAGATGTGAGATTGGGTATTGTTGAAGCTGCTAAAAGAACAGGTTCTAAAATAATTATAGATGACAAGTTACCAAAAGAACTTAACGATATGGCTGCTACTTTATCTAAAGTAAAAGCCACAAATCCGGACGTTCTTGTAGTTTCAGGTCACACCAAAGGTGCTTTAACAGCTGTTAGACAAATCTCAGAGATGAAAGTTGATGTGAAAATGTTAGCAATGACTCACTGTGATGCTGCTAAATTATCTAAGCAACATGGTAAAGCTTCAGAGTACGCACTTTGTGCTTCTCAATGGCATAAGTCTCTATCATACAAAGACAATTACTTTGGTGGTGGTATGAAATATGATGCAGACTTTACTAAAGCATTTGGATATGCTCCGCCATACCAAGCTGCTGAATCTTCTGCTGCTTTATTAGTTTTCAAAGATGCGTTCGAAAGAGCACAATCATTTGATACTAAAAAAGTTAGAGATGCTTTAGCTGCAACTGATATGCAAACTTTTTATGGAAACATAAAATTTGCTGCAGGTGGTCAAAACGTATCTAAGCCAATGGTACTTTTCCAAGTATCATGTAACGATGATGGTAGTAAGTGTGAAAACAAAGTTGTTGCTCCAACGAAATGGGCATCTGCTGAGTTGGTACACCCAATTCCATCTTGGTCTAAAAGATAACACCTAATATGTAAAATGCTCCCTAGTAATAGGGGGCATTTTTTTATAAACATCTAAAGATTTTATGGATTTTTTAATTTTCCAAGCACCAATACTAATGGTTCAAGCGTCAATGGATGGGATACTTCTTGGTATTTTATTTGCATTAATTGCTTATGGTATGGCATTGCAGTGGGGAGTAATGAATATAATAAATATTGCTCAAGGAGAATTAGTAATCATGGGTGGATATATTGCGTACTTTATGTATCTATCAGGAATACACCCAGCTTTTGGAGTAATTGTGTCACCAATCATTATGTATTGTGTGGGTTGGGGAATGTACAAACTTGTTATTAATAAAGTAGTAGACAAAGATTTGTTCACTTCAATACTTGCAACATTTGGAATTAGTATTTTAGCCCAACAGTTAATGAATTTTGCATTTGGTGCAGATGTAGTAGTTGCTCAATCAAATTTTGGAACAACGATGTTGTTTAATAATTCAGTAACACTTCCTAACGCAAAAATATTTTCAGGGGCAGTTTGTGTGATATCTGCAATTATTCTTGTCATCTACATGAAGAAATCAAAACTAGGTAGAGCAATTAGAGCAACCGCTCAAAATGCAAGAGCAGCAAAAATTTTAGGTGTTGATACTGAAAAAGTTTATGCAGCAACTTTTGGAATTAATGCAGCATTATGTGGAATAGCAGGAGCTTGTATTGCAATTACATTTACACTTCACCCTTATACAGGACTACCTTACACGGTTAGATCTTTTATGATTGTAATTATTGCAGGACTTGGAAATTTACCAGCTGTTGCAATATCAGGAATGGGACTTGGTGTATTTGAAGAATGGGCAGATTATCTGCTTGGAACAGAATTTAGAATTGCAGCAGTATTCTCCTTACTAGTCATCATACTGGTCTATAGAAGATTTAAATTAGCTAGAAAAAGAGAGTATCTGAAATAATGAATAAAAATACACTCCTATACGCAGGCTTAATAATTTTTGGTTTGGCTGGAGCATTCATATTCCCTGCTTATAAACTACAATTATCATTTTTATATATTCTAATTGTTTTGGCTATGACTTGGGATGTTCAAGGTGGACAGATGGGTTACAACACGTTCGGTAATATATTATTTTTTGGTGTTGGAATGTATGTTGCTTCAAGTACTCAAATAGCAATGTTCTTTTCACTTGCTGAATGGACAGATGCAGGAGGAGAAAAAACTTTTGTTCACACTATCCCTCAATTTTTTCAAGGTTTTGGAGTAGGAATACTATTAGCAGGAATTATACCAACAATAATTGCAGGAGTAATTGGTTATGGGATTTTAGGCTTAAGAGGGCATTACTTTGCAATTTGTACATTAGCATTAGGAATTGCTGCAGGTGAACTTGCAGGTGGAATTGAGATTATTGGTGCAGGACAAGGTATGACAGTTCCAGTTTGGCCAAAAGGATTTGGATCTAATGCATCATCATCTCAATTTTTATATTATTTGTGTTTTGCTCTTGCAGTTGTAACTTTTGTTACTTTGAAGTGGGCATACAGCACAAGATTTGGTTTAGTTTTAAATGCAATAAGAGACAATGAAGATAAAGCTGAAGCAATGGGAATTCACACCATGAGATATAAAATTATTGGCTGGATGGTATCAGCATTCTTTGTTGGAATTGCTGGAGGATTAATGGGGCATATCAATGGTTACATTGAACCAACGGAAATCGCATTTGCTGGACCAACGTTTGGTGTGTTCATGGTTTTAATGGCAATCCTTGGTGGTAAAGGAACTTTATGGGGACCACTTGTTGGTGCAACTATATTTCACTTATTTAAAGAAGGTTTTTGGACTTACTTCCTGGGCTGGCAGTATGTTGCTCTTGGAGTTTTAATTATCGTTATTGTTGTTTATTTTCCTGAAGGGGTGATGGGATGGTTAAGAGAAAAGTATCCTGAAAGATTTGGTGAAGTTGTAGATGAAGCTGACTTAAAAGCACAGGTGGAACTAAAGTAATGGCTATATTAGACATATCAAATGTAAGTAAGTCTTTTGGTGGTGTTAAAGCCAATGTTGATATTTCAATGTCAGTTGAGCAAGGTTCAATTGTTGGATTAATTGGCCCAAATGGATCTGGTAAAACTACTTTATTTAATTCAATTGTAGGAACTTATCCAATCGACAATGGTTCAATTAAATTTGACGGTACAGAAGTTTCTGAACTGCCAGTGCCGGTTGTTGCAAAGCTTGGACTTCTAAGAACTTTTCAACAAACAAGGATTTATGGGAAATTAAACTGTATTCAGAATATGTTAATCAGTAACAAACCTGAGAATGATGGAATATTATCAGTATTTCAAAAGATACCTTCTGATTTAACAGATAAGGCTGAGACGTTATTAAAATTTGTCGGCCTTCATCAAAAAAGAAAACTTAGAGCAGGAGATCTTTCTTTTGGGCAGCAAAAATTATTAGAACTTGCTATGGCACTAATGAATGAACCTAAAATGCTTTTATTAGACGAACCAACAGCTGGAATTAATCCAACATTAATTAATGGAATTATCGATCGTTTAATTAGTGTAAATAAAGACTATGGAATTACCTTGCTGGTTATAGAGCACAACATGAAAGTAATAATGAATTTAGCACAAAGAGTTTTTTGTTTAGCACATGGTCAAATGTTAGCAAATGGAACTCCAGATGAAATTAAAAATGATAAGCGTGTGCTAGACGCTTACTTGGGGGCACAATAATGTCAAATCAATATGATGTATTAGGTAAAGCACCAGGGCCAGAAGATTTACAAAAATTATCTCCAGATAATATTCACTTAACTATAAAAAAATTATCAGCTGGTTATGGTAAAATGGAAATACTTCATGATTTTAATTTAAATGTAAGTAGGGCTCAGTCACTATGTTTGATTGGTCCAAATGGTGCTGGAAAGTCCACCATACTTCATTCTATTTATGGATTTACAAATATTTTTTCAGGACAAATAGAAATTGATGGAAAAGAAATTACCAACTTAACTCCAGCTCAAAAACTTACATCATGTGGAATTGCTTATATACTTCAAGATAATTCAGTTTTTCCAGACATGACAGTTGAAGAAAATTTACTGATGGGGGGTTATTCAAAAGAAAATACTGACGAATCCTATGAAGAAGCTGAAAGAATTTTTGAAAAATATGAAAGATTAAGAAATAGAAGAAATCAACCTGCTAAAGTTTTATCAGGTGGAGAAAGAAGATTATTAGAAATTTCTAGAGCATTAGTGATGAAGCCATCAGTATTGCTTGTTGATGAACCTTCAATTGGATTAGAGCCAAGATATATAGATATGGTTTTTGAAATATTAAGAGACCTTCAACAAACAGAAAAGAAAACTATTATCCTAGTGGAACAAAATGCAAAAAAAGGATTAGAGTTTGCGGATATTGGTTATGTTTTAGTATCAGGACAAACTGCTATCGCTGGCAAAGGGGATGATTTATTAAAAAATCCTGATGTTGGTAGATTATTCCTTGGTGGTTAATGATTAATAAAGAATTTTTCTTTAAAGGTTTCAAATCTATTTTAGCTCCAGACAGCCCAGCACTTGCACTTGGTTGTTGTTTTATTGCTATTGGAGCACTTCTTAAAAATTTAGGATTTAATATTCAAGAAAGTATTTTTTCAACCATGCTTACTTATGCATTACCAGGCTCTTTAGTAATGGCAGAATCGTTGTTAGTTGGTGCTTCATTATTAAATATTTTTTTAGCTGTGTGGTTTGTTAATGCAAGATTGTATCCAATGGCAGTTTCTTTATTCCCATTAATGATGCACAAAAGCCAACCAAAATGGAAATATTACTTTTCATGCCATTTTATAGCAGTGTCAGCATGGCTGATCATGAAAAGTAATTATAAAAGTATTGGCAAAAAAAATAGAATTGATTTTTGGATTGGAATTGGCAGCGCTACTTGGACTACAGCAGTAATAGGAACTTTTATAGGGTTTTATGCATCAGATTATCTAGATAAAAATATGATGATGGGTTTAGCAATTTTAAATCCAATTTATTTTTTATGCATGATGGTAGGTGCAATGAAAACTATTCAAATTATAGCTGCAGTAATTTTGGGCTTGGTATTAGGACCAATTTTTTACTTTCTATCTCCAGAGTGGTCAATTTTACTAGGCGGGCTTGTTGGTGGAACAATTGCTTATTTTATAGGAGAACTAAATGTCAACTAGTGTATTTCTTGCAATCGTAGTCACGTCCCTTGCAACTTTCTCTTCAAGGTTTTTAGGTGCAATTTCTTCGCACGGAATAAAAGAAACTTCAAAATTATTTAAGTGGTTTAACTGTCTTGCCTACTCAACACTAGCCGCATTAATAGCAAGAACAATTATATTTCCGGTAGGTGTTTTGTCTGATGCAAGTTATTTAAGTAGAGTAACTGTTGTTTTATTTTGTTTATTTATATTTTTAATATCTAAAAGAAATTTTGTTTATCCTACTGTTATTTCTGCTATCATGATGACGCTACTAAGTAATTATCTCTAATGGAAAATATCTCTGGAATAACAATAACAGAACATCAATATTCAAAAAGAATAATTGATATTAGAATTGAAGATGAAATTTTAGATAAATTAATATTTCCATTCAATAAATTTGATATTACTGCTTTAGAGTACAAACCATTTACTAGATTTACTATTGCCAAAAGTTTAGATGATTTAACTTCTAATAAATTAAGCAAATTACTTAATTCAATAATTAGAGACAGAAACACAGGTTGCTTTATAATAGGACCAAAAAATATAAGTCCAAAAATTAATGATACTTTTTTAGTTAAACTATCAACAGCAATTGCCTATTTAATTGGCAATCCAAACCATGATGCAATGGCTGGAAAATATTATGCAAGATTTTTTGTAAAGCACGAAGATAAAAGTGACTCGTATTTGAGAAAAGCCTACACAAATATGGATCTCCATACAGACGGGACATATGTCAAAGAGATCACAGATTGGCTGCTTATGACCAAAATTGAAGAACAAAATGTGCAAGGTGGAGAAACAGCAATGTTGCATCTTGATGACTGGGAACATTGTGAGGATTTATTCAATGACCCCATTGGAAAGCAAAACTTTGTATGGGGATCTCCTAAAAGTAAAAATATAGAATATAAAGTTGAACACCCAATTTTTACAACTGATGATAAGGGCAAGCCAAATATTTCATATATCGATCAATTCCCTGAGCCAAAAAATATGGATCAAGGAATTTTCTTACAAAAATTATCAGATGGTTTAGAGGAGAGTAAGAACAAGGTAATCACTAAATTAGCACCTGGATCAACCATTGTAGCTAATAATTATTTTTGGTTACATGGAAGAAGACCGTTTAGGGAGAATAAAGAATTAAGTAGAGAATTACTAAGAATCAGAGGTTCATTTTTTGACTAAATAAAAAATATTTTTAATAAATGATAAAACTCTTGATTGAATAGATAAATTTTTTGATTTTTTTTCAAAAACAATAGTTTTTAAAGGGTTTTTATGTTGTAAATTTGCAACATTATAAAAAAATATAAAATAAATGTTTTTAAATCTGATATATTTATTCCCAAACATGTATAACAGCATTAATTATAATTAATAACGTTAACGATAAAAATAAGGAATAAAATGAAAAAATTAATAACAACAATTGCTTTTATAGCTCTGAGCACTGTCTCAGCAAAAGCAATTGATTTTGAGACCTTCTCTTTAACAGGTGGTATAGCTACTAACAATTCAGTTTGGGGAGCTACTGCGACACAAGATGAGTACAACGCAGGAGGAACTGCAATTGATGCTTCTAACAAGCAAAGTGGTGTATTTACTGAGAGCTTTGGTTCACAGTTCGTTGAACTTGGAATAGGTAGATATATATCTTTAGGATTTGAGCATGTGCCAGATTCAATATCTACACCTGAAAATGTCAACACAAGTGGTGGTGTATCAGCAACAGGTGATACTGCAAAAGTTTCGGTTGACTTTAATGACATGAATACAACTTATCTTAAGGTAAACACTCCTATGGGAATATACCTTAAGTGGGGAAATGTTTCTACAGATATAGATATCAAAGAAACTATGCTATCTGGTAATACTTACAAAAACACATCTGTTGATGGTACTAGCATTGGTGCTGGTTACCAAAAAACTTTTGGTGAAAGAGGATTTGGTTTCAGAATCGAAGGTAACTATGTTGAATTAGACAATGTAACTGTAAATAATGGTGTTACAAAAACTGGAGGTACTCCAGCTAACCATGGTTTCGCTGAGGTTAAAGCTAAAAACTTAGAGGGACTTACAGGTAAAGTTGCTCTAACTTACACTTTTGGTAGATCAGGAAATACTTTCTAATTATCAAATAGACTAAAAATTTAAAAAGCCCCTTCATGGGGCTTTTTTTTTACCTGAAATTATTCCAGTTATTGATATATAGTTTACAAGATGAAAATAGGTTTTATAGGCATTGGTAAAATTGCATCATCAGTAATAACTGGCATTTGTAGTTCAACAATATTATATAATAAGATTTTAATTTCACCTCGTAATAAAATAATTGCTAAAAATCTTAAAAGAAAATTCAAAAATATTATTATTGCTAAAAACAATCAAGAAATAGTAGATAGTTGTAATTGGGTTTTTTTATCAATTACACCTTCTGTTGGACAAAAAATTATTAAAGAACTTAAATTTAAATCTAATCAAACTATTATTAGCTTTATTTCAACAATTACACTGACACAGTTAAAAAAAGCAATTAAAGTTAAAGCAAGGATAGTAAGAGCCATACCTTTACCACCGATTTCAATAAAAAAAGGACCCGTACCTATTTGCCCTCCAAATAAGAAAGTAAAAGATTTCTTTAACAAAATTGGAACAACTATTGAAATTAAGAATGAAAAATCATCAATAAATTTTTGGTCAACCTCTGGAATGATGGCACCTTTCTATGAATTATTAAGAATAATGAGTAACTGGTTGGTTAAAAAAGGTATTAAAAGAGATAATGCACAAAAATATATCACATCTTTATTTTTAGCCTTATCAGAGGATGCAGCTGTTAATGCAAAAAAAGATTTAAAATATTTAGTGAAAGAGTCGCAAACACCAAAAGGATTAAATGAGCAAGGTGTTAGAGAATTGACCAAACTAGGTTTTTATAAAAAAGTAGAAAAGACACTTAATAGTATTCATAAAAGATTAGAGCAATAGCCTCTATGAGCAATAACATTTTACAAATTGAAAATTTATCTAAATATTTTGGTGGATTGGCTGCAGTTTTGGATTGTTCTTTAAAGATTAAAAAAGGATCTATTACAGGCATCATAGGACCCAACGGCTCTGGTAAAACTACCTTATTTAATTTAATTGCTGGCAATTTAAGATCTTCACAAGGAAAAGTATTATTTAATAATGAAGACGTGACAGATGTTCCTTCATATGAATTATTTTCTAAAGGAATTTTAAGAACTTTTCAAATAGCACATGAGTTTACTAATCTTTCGGTCCTTGAAAATTTAATGATGGTACCAGCAAACCAGTCTGGAGAAAAATTAATGACAGCCTTACTGAAACCAAGTTTAGTTAGAACTGAAGAACTAAAAGTTAAACAAAAAGCTCAAGACGTAGTTGATTTTTTAAATCTGACGCATTTATCAAATGAATTAGCTGGCAACTTATCAGGTGGCCAAAAAAAATTATTAGAACTTGGAAGAACCATGATGGTTGAGGCAAAACTAGTATTGCTTGATGAAGTAGGAGCGGGGGTTAATAGAACACTACTTAAAGATCTAGGGACTGCAATTCTTAAGCTAAATAAGGAAGAAGGTTATACATTCTGTATGATTGAGCACGACATGGAGTTTATAAGCAGATTATGTGACCCAGTTATTGTTATGGCAGAAGGTTCAGTTTTATTTGAAGGAACTGCCGAAGAAGCTAAGAAAGATGAAAAAGTTATAGAAAGCTATTTAGGTAGAGGATCAAAATTAAGGGATGAGAACTAATGGCTTTTTTTGAAGGTTTAAAAATGACGGGTGGCTATGGTACTGGACCTGATATCATTAATTCTTGTTCTGTTGATGTGAACAGAGGTGAAATAGTTTCAATTCTTGGACCTAATGGTGCTGGTAAATCAACAGCCATGAAAGCAATGCTAGGTCTTTTAAGTTTAAAATCTGGTTCAGTTGTAATCGATGGCAAGGATATTTCAAAACTTTCTCCACAAGATAGAGTGAGAGAGGGTATCTCATTTGTACCACAGACAAAAAATGTATTTTCTGGAATGAGTGTTGAGGAAAATTTAGAGATGGGAGCTTATTTAAGAGATGACAATTATCAAAATATTATAGAAGAAATTTATGAACTATTTCCAATACTTAAGGAAAAAAAAAATCAATTAGTTGGAGAATTATCAGGAGGTCAAAGACAACAAGTGGCTCTTGGAAGAGCATTAATGATTAAACCATCTGTGTTAATGTTAGATGAGCCTACTGCTGGAGTTTCTCCAATAGTAATGGATGAATTATTTGATCATATAATTAAAGTGAAAAGAACTAATGTTGCAATTTTAATGGTAGAGCAAAATGCTAAACAAGCTCTTAATATTTCTGATCGAGGATATGTGTTAGTTACAGGCGAAAATAAATATTCAGGAACAGGACAAGAATTATTAAATGACCCAAGAGTAAGAAGCTCTTTTTTAGGTGGATAGTATGGAATTTTTAAACGCAATTATATTATTATTGAATTATATTTTTATGCCAGCACTTACGTATGGCTCACAACTAGCATTAGGTGCAATATTTGTAACTTTAATTTATGGAATTCTAAGGTTTGCTAATTTTGCAACTGGAGACATGATGGCTTTTGGTACGATGGTCACCATATTATTCACTTGGTATTTTCAATCACTTGGAATTTCTTTAGGAGTTTTACCAACAGCATTACTTGCCATCCCTTTTGCAATTATTTTAACAATTGGGTATATGCTCTTAGTTGATAAATTTGTTTTTAGATATTATAGAGTAAGTAAAAGCCCTCCTGTTCAACTTGCAATGGTTAGTATAGGTGTGATGTTTGTAACTCAAGCCGTAGTTAGAATAATAATTGGTCCATCAGACCAAAGATTTTTTGATGGAGAAAAATTTATTATTAAAGCAGGTGAGTTTAAAGAAATGACAGGGCTTAATGAGGGTTTAGCAATTAAATCTAGTCAGGTATTAACCATATTTGTAACAATTGTATTGGTTTCTATTTTATTTTGGTTTTTAAATAAAACTAAAACAGGAAAAAGCATGCGTGCTTATTCTGACAATGAAGATTTAGCTTTATTGTCTGGAATTGATCCTAAAAGAGTGGTTATGATTACTTGGATTATTGCAGGTATTTTAGCGACAATTGGTGGGGCTTTATATGGATTGGATAAAAGTTTTAAGCCATTTACCTACTTTAATAACATGTTACCAATTTTTGCTGCAGCAATTGTTGGAGGTATTGGAAACCCGTTTGGAGCATTTTTAGGAGGATATGTCATAGCATTTTCAGAAATATTCCTAACTTATGCTTATAAAAAATTCTTTATGTATGTTTTACCAGCAAGCATGGAGCCAGAAACTTTAGTTCAGCTATTATCAACAGATTATAAATTTGCTGTCTCATTTTCTATACTGGTGATTGTCTTACTTTATAGACCTAATGGAATATTCAAAGGGAAGGTACTGTGAGAAAGCACTTAAATGTAATTATAGCTTACGCAATAATGCTGGGGCTTATTATTTTAGTTGGAATATTTCAATCTTGGAATGTAGCTCTATCAATTTTTAACATGTGTTTAATTTCTGCAGTAATGACTATGGGTGCAAATATTCAATGGGGGTATGCAGGGTTAATCAATTTTGGTCTTATGGGTTATGCAGCATTAGGTGGATTGGCTGCAGTTTTAATTTCTGTTGAACCTGTACAAGAGGCATGGGTTGCAGGTGGTTTTAGTATTTTAATGTCTTTGTGGTTAATAGTTGTGATGGTTTTTGCAATACGTTTTGTATTAAAAAATTTTGAAAAATCTAAAATTAGAACTTATGGTATTGCTACAATTATCATTGCTGGAATTATCATTATAAGAGTTACATCAGAGACAAGTATTGAGGCTATTGAAAATGTTAACCCTGCAACAACAGGATTTCTTGGTGGATTAGGATTGCCAATTATGTTTTCTTGGATCGTAGGTGCATTTTTTGCAGCAGGTCTAGCTTTTATAGTTGGTAAAGTTGCGTTAGGTTTGCGGGCAGATTATCTAGCTATTGCAACATTATTAATATCAGAAATAGTTATAGCTATTATTAAACATGAAGATTGGTTAACAAGGGGAGTTAAGAATGTAATTGGACTAGATCGACCAGTACCTTATGAAATTGAACTCCAAACTAAAGAATGGTTTATAAATTTAGTTGCAAAATTTAATTCTGGGAAATTAGATTTAATCTCGAGTATTACAGATAAACAAGCGGCTCTTAATCAATTAGTTATTGAAGGATCATCAGTTTTTGTTAAACTTTGTTATTCAGGTTTATTTTTAATTGTTGTAATAGCTTTATTAATAGTTACTCAAAAAGCTCTTTACTCCCCATGGGGAAGAATGATGCGTGCGATAAGAGATAATGAAGAAGCTGCTAATGCAATGGGAAAAAATGTTGTCAAACAGCACTTATTAATTTTTATTTTAGGCTCAGCTATAATTGGAATAGCTGGCGCTATGCTGGTTACTCAAGATGGATTGTTTACACCAGGTAGTTATCAGCCAATGAGATACACTTTTTTAATTTGGGTCATGGTTATTGTTGGAGGAAGTGGAAATAATTTTGGTGCGATATTAGGTGGTTTTGCAGTCTGGTTTTTATGGATTGAGGCAGCACCAATAGCATTATTCTTAATCAATCTATTTACAGCAGGTTTAGCAGAAACACATTCACTGAAAATTCATTTAATTGAAAGTATCCCATATTTTAGGTATTTAATGATGGGTATGGGTCTTTTATTGATTATGAGATATCGCCCTAAAGGTATACTTCCTGAGAAAATCGAAATAAAATAAAATCATTATGAAATATATTATACTTGGAGCTGCAGTAGCATGGGCTATGTACATCGGTGATAAATATTTTTTTTAGTGAATAAAAATTTATGGTTACTAATTTTAAGTCAGATTTTTGCTTTTACAGCAGCACCCGTAACAGTTTTTTTAAGTGGAATAATTGGTTCTCAATTTAGCCCAGTAAAATCTTTAGCAACTCTTCCAATGGCTTTATCAATTGTGGGTATAGCAATTTTTGCAATCTTTGCAGCAAAGGTTATGAGTATAATTGGTCGAAGAGCAGGCTTTATATTTGCATCAATTATTAGTTCATTGTCATCATTACTTGCTGCTTATTCAATAATTATTGAAAGTTTTATATTATTTAATTTTGCATGTTTTTTACTTGGGGCCGGGGTTGCGTTTAGTCATCAGTATCGTTTTGCAGCTGTTGAAACAGTAAAAAGGGATATGGCACCAAAAGCTATTTCAATAATATTATTAGCAGGTATAGGTTCTGCTTTTATAGGACCAAATGTTGCTAATATAACAAAAGATATTATTGCTGAACATTTATACGCAGGTTCTTACATAGCACTTGCAGCTTTAACACTCACCTCAATAATTTTCTTATTATTTTATAAAGATGGACATAAACCAAATCGTATTAATAAAAAAATTTCGCGTAGCTATCTAGAGTTAATTTCTCAACCAAGATTTCTACAGGCTTTAGTAGCATCTGCATTTGCATATGCTGTGATGTCATTTTTAATGACAGCTACACCAATAAGTATGCATGTAATGGAAAAAATAAGTTTAACCAAAACAGGTTTTGTAATTCAACTGCATATTGCAGCTATGTTTTTACCATCATTGGTTACAGGTAATTTGATAAAAAAATTTGGACATAGTAAAATAATGTACGCTGGTGTCTTTTTATTTTTAATAACAATTTTAACTAGTTTTTTTGATCAAAATTTTACTAATTATTTAATCGCATTAATATTTTTAGGATTTGGCTGGAACTTTTTATTTATATCTGGAACGAGTTTATTAGTTTTATCTTATAGAGAAAATGAAAAATTTAAAGCACAAGGTTTTAATGATCTAATAGTCTATTCAATTCAAGCAACTGCAAGTTTGTCTGCAGGAGTTTTCTTAACCTTAACAAGCTGGAAAATAATGAATTTAGTATGTATAATATTTTTGGTTTTAATTATTTTTTCAACATTAAGAGCAGATTTTAAAGAGAGAAGATGAGATGGATTTACTAACTTATTTTCAACTCAGTTTAGTCGAAATTTATTTTGTAATATTTACTGTATTTATTGCATCTATTATAAGAGGATTTAATGGCTTTGGCTTTTCAGCAACATGTATTTCTGGTTTTTCTTTTATTCTTCCAGCAATAGAAATAGTTCCAATTATTCTAATACTTGAAGTGATAATTAGTATTTTTATGGTTCCATATATATGGAACAAAATAGATTGGATTTTTGTTTTAAAACTACTATTTGGGATAATTATTGGTTCACCTATTGGTCTTTTTTTAATAAAGTATTTACCTCAAGATATTACACACCTAACTGTTTGTATATTAGTAATATTTTTTTCAATTTTATTAATGAAAGGTTATGAGAATAAAAAGATTAACAACAATTATGGAAAATTTTTTACAGGAATAATTTCTGGAACATTAAATGGGCTTACAACATTAGGTGGTATGCCAGTTGCACTATTCTTATTAGCTACAAGCATCCAGCCTGCAATAATTAGAGGTTCATTGGCAGCATTATTTTTTTTAACGGATATTTATGCGTTTACTCTTAGTTTTTTTGCTGGAATTGTAGATGTCACAACAATTTACAGAACTGTTCCACTGATCATTATTTTACCATTAGGAGTTTTTATAGGCGATAAGTTCTTTGTAAAAAGTAAAGAAGCAACCTATAGAGAAGTTGTATTTTATTTTTTAATAATTATTTCAATTTTTGGAGTTTTGAGAATTATTAGCATTATTTAGAGATAAATACTTATAAAAAGCAGCTATATGGGTTCCATTATTAAATTTATTTTTTCTTATTAAATTAATAATTTCATTTTTAGTTAATAAATGTATTTTTATTCCCTTTTCAGGGTTCTTAATTTTGATTAGTTTTTTAGAAAAAAAACAATGTGCTTTTGAATTCATTCTTCCTGGCTCTTCATAAAATTTAATTAATTTTTTTGGGACAATTAAAGATTTATACCCAGTTTCCTCTAGTAGCTCTCTAGCAGCACTTTTTTCTGGTCTTTCTTTACGATCAATCCATCCACATGGAAACTCGAAGTTAATCCTATTTATTGCTTCACGTTTTTGAGAAACAATTAAAAACTTAGCATTAATTAATGGTATTAAAATTGCAACATCTGGTACTTCAAAATAATGCCAGTGTTCATTCTTTTTAAATTTTTTTTTTATAAGAAAAATTCTTGGGTATAATTCTATTTTTTTTTCCATTTTTATTCATCTTTATTAATATAAAAAAACCCTCAGCAACTTTCACTGCTGAGGGTTTTAAAATTAAGATATTAATTATCTTTGTTTTTTATTTTTGAATTTTCCACCTTTGATTTCTTTTTCTAAGAAAGAACCTTCAGCTTCACCTACATTAGTAAAGGTAACACCAGTTGCACCTTCGTAGTCAACCTTTTTACCTTGTGCTAGTAAGTCTAAACCTTTTTTAAGCTCACCTGGATAAATTTTAGTTCCAGGGGCGTTAGCAACATCCATTACATTCTTAGCAATAGAAGCTCTATCAGCTGATCCACCTGCTTGCATCGCAAGAATGATTAAAGCTGCTGCATCATAAGATTCACCAGTGTAAGGTCCGGATGAGTCGATGCCGGCTGCTTTAGCAACAGTTGCAAAAGTACCTGCTGTTTTTTTATTCATTGAACCAGGCATTGAACCAAAAGATTTATTTAAATCTTTTCCAAAAGCATCAGTTAACGAGTCACCGATCATACCATCAGATAAAATAAACTTATCAAATGCACCAGAGTCTAAAGAACCTTGAATAATTCCTTTTCCACCTTGGTCTAGGTAACCAATTACTGCTACTGCATCACCACCTGCTGAAGCTAAAGTTGCTACTTCAGATGAGTAATCTGCTTTACCATCTTCGTGTGCAGATACAGTTGTTACTTTAATGCCATGAGCTTTTACAGCTGCTTCATAAACATCAGCTAAACCTTTTCCATAGTCATTGTTAGTGTAAGTAATTGCTACACTTTTGATTTTTCTGTCTTTAGTAATGTCAGCTAAAATCTGACCACCTCTAGCATCAGATGGTGCTGTTCTAAAAAAGAACCCTTTATCATCTAAAGCTGTAAGTCCTGGCGAAGTTGCTGATGGTGATATCATTACTACACCATTTGGTACAGCAACATTAGATGCGATAGCACCAGTTACACCTGAGCAGTCAGCACCCATAATTGCTGCAACACCTTGTGCGATAACACCTTCTGCTGCCGCTGTTGCTGCTGCTGAGTCAACACAAGTTGAGTCTGCTCTTACTACTGAAATAGTTTCTCCACCTAATAGTGAACCTGAATCAGAAGCTTCTTTAAATGCAAGCTCTGCAGATGCAGCCATAGCTGGTGTTAGAGATTCAATAGGACCAGTAAATCCTAAGATAATTCCCATCTTAACTTCTGCGAATGTATTCGTTGTAAAAGTAGAAACGAATATAAATGCAGCAATAAATAGTTTTTTCATTATTTTCCTCTTTGATTGTTAACAATTTATAAAAATCAAATTAAAGACTATTTAAATGAATTTTCAATAGAAGAATTATCTAATTTTTTGAAGCTTATATACAGAAAATATTACAATTAAACCGCCAATTGCACTAAGTAAAGTTGGGATTTCACCAAATATAAAAAATGTTAAGATTAAGCCAAATACAGGAAATAAAGAATAAAAAGGCATAACCTTATTAACTGAATAAAACTTATATAAGTAAAATAATGAGGTGTGTGCAATTACAGAAACCATTACTCCATTATGAAGTAACAAAAGCCAAGTATAAAAATTAATATTTAGTAATTGATTAACTGTATTTCCTTCAAAAAAAATTGAAAAAAGAAAAAGAAGTGTAAAACCAGTAAAGCCCATAATCGTATTAGTTAATTTCACATCTATGTCTTTAATATATCTAGAAAATACATTTGCAATACCATAGAAAAAAGCAGAAACTGCACAAAGAAAAATTGCAAAAATTTCACTTTTTAAATTTGGATCATATCCAATTAGAAAAATTCCAAAAAAAGAAATAAATATTAATCCCCACATTTTAGGAGTTACCTTTTCACCTAAAAATAAAGAGCTTGCAAGAACTGCAAAAGGTATTGCTAGTTGAGCTCCAATAATTATAGGTGCTACCATAGTTGCTTTTTGTAGTGATAAATTTAAAAAGATAAAAACACCAAACCCCATGGTCAGAGAAAAACCGGCTAAGGGCAAATAGTATTTTTTATTTGGAATTTTAAATTTACAAAAAAGAACAAGACAAACAAAAAGTATAAACATTCTCAAGGAAGCTGCTAATACAGGCGTTAGAGATGTGTTTAATGCAAGTTTATTAATTGGATAAGAGCTTCCAAAAAGAAACATAATAAACAAAACTAATAAATAATGTCTGACAGTCAATTATCAACCCATTGTAAATGGATCAGTCATCGGTTTATCCGAAGAATTTAACCATGTGGTTTTTATTCTTGTGTATTCTTTAATTGACTCAATTCCTGCTTCTTTTCCATAGCCGCTATCTTTAATTCCTCCAAAAGGAGCCATTGGTGATATTAATCTATAAGTGTTTACAAAAGTTATTCCAGCTCTAATTGCCTTTGAAACTCTCAGGCCTCTTCCAAAGTTAGATGTGTAAACTCCGGAAGACAAACCATATTTATTATCATTCATTAATTTAATAACTTCCTCTTCTGTTTCAAATTTCATAACAGATAAAACTGGACCAAATAGTTCATTTTCTGCTGTAGGTAAATTATGATTTTTACATTCAATAATTGTAGCTGGAAAATAATAACCTTTACTAGATATAGTAGATCTTTTACTTCCACATTTAATTTTTCCACCTTGCTCAACAGTAGCTTTAATGTTTTTTTCTATATTTTCTAATTGTTTGAAGCTATTTAAAGGACCCATTTGAGTATCCTTATCCATTGGCGTACCTAATTTTATTTTTTCTGCTTTCGCGACTAATTTATCTAAAAATTCATCATAAATTTTTGATTGAATATAAAGTCTTGATCCAGCAATGCAGCTTTGACCACTTGCACCAAAAATGCCAGCAGTAATTCCATTAAGCGCATTCTCTTGTTCAGCATCATCAAATACTACAACAGGACTTTTTCCACCTAGTTCTAAGCTTACTTGTGATAAATTTTCTGCAGAATTTCTGACTATATTTCTGGCGGTTTCAGGTCCTCCTGTAAAGGCAATTTTTTCCACCAAATCATGAGTGGTTAAAGCTTTACCACATGGATCACCTAGCCCTGTAATTACATTTACTACACCCTTAGGCATACCTGATTTTTCAACCAATTTTGCAAATTCCAATAAAGTTACAGGCGCAAGTTCAGATGCTTTTATTACAACAGTATTTCCCATGGCTAATGCAGGTGCAAGTTTAACAGCTGTTAATAGCATTTGGGAGTTCCACGGAATGATGGCAGCAACAACACCAATAGGTATTCTTGTTGTTGTAACTTGCATGTCTGGTTTGTCAATTGGTACAACAGTTCCTTCAACTTTATCAGCAAGACCTGCAAAGTAATCATAGTATTCAGCAATATAATTAGCTTGTGTTTTAGTTTCTCTAAAAATTTTCCCTGTATCAATAGTTTCTATAGTTCCAAGATGTTCAGCATTCTCTCTCAGTAATTTTGCTAGAGATCTTAAATATTTTGCTCTTTCTCTTGGATGTAAATTAGACCAAGAGTTATCAAAAGCTTTTTGTGCAGCTTTAACAGCTTTATCTACATCTTTTGCATTTGCTTCAGGTACAGTTGCCCAAACTTCATTATTTTCTGGGTTTAAAGTTTTAATAGTTTTACCAAACTCAAACTCAACCCATTGACCATCTATGTACATTTTAAAATTTTGAATTTTTGTCATTTAATTATTAATAAAATTTTTAAGTTTTATATTAACATCATCTGCACACTCTATACTACAAAGATGTTTTCCATTACTTATCTCAGTAAAACTTGAATTTATTAAATCATTAGATAAGGATTTTGACATTTCAACTGTTGAACCTAAATCATATGATCCTGTCATCACCAGAGTTTTAGTTTTTATATTTTTAATCATACCAATATCATCTTGATGATAAGCAAATAGTTTATAGGCCTTTAAAAAATTTAAATGATCTTCATCTTTTTTTGTTAAAATCTTTATAAATTGATCATAAATTTCTGGATGCTCTTTTAAGTATTGATCTGTGAACCATCTTTTTAGTGCTTGATTTGAAATAGGTTTATTTAGCTTAGCTTGCTCAAATCTTTCTATGACTAAACTTCTTTGTTCCATAGTTCTTTTGTATGTAGTTCCAAGCAACGTTAGGGTTTTTAATTTATCTTGGAATTTTGAAGCAAAGTCTAATGCAACTAATGAGCCTAGAGAGAATCCAATTAAATTAATCTTATCTATTTTCAAAAATTGTAATAAATCATCTAATTGGTTTGACAAATCATTCAAAGTAATCTCCTCTTTACTATAAGGAGTTCTTCCATGACCTAACAAGTCATAAGCAATTATTGAATGATCGTTTAAAGATTTAATTTGAGGCTCCCACATTCTATAATCTAGCCCAACACCATGAATGAATACTAATGGATCTGTATTATTATTAATAAATGAATAATAATTTTGATTTGAGTCAAAATTTTGAGACATCCAATTACTTAGGGTCTAGTCCCATTTCTTTCATGTCTTGATAACGATCTCCTGTTCTCGCATGAGCTCTTCCTGTAGAAGCACCACCAATTGCTATAACTATTTCATCATCAAAAGGAGCATCATGAATTGTGAATTCATGAGTTAAATAATAAGGCCTTAGACCTGAAATCTGTTTTATGCATCATTGGAATAGACATTTTTGATCCAGCAGGACCCCTAGTATTAGTAAAGCTTAAATAAGAAGTTCCACCAACAGCATCTCTAAATTTATTACCAAATCTTAATGTGTGAATAAATGCGGATGCATGTTCAATTTCACCATTTAAGCCAACAGTTCCAGCTTTTCCATACGCTAAAATTTTTTCAGGTGAGCCAATCTCTTTTATAAGTTCTGGAACTAAAATATCACCTAACTTAGGTGCCAAATCTAAAATGATTGGTTTAAGATCCTCAACAAAACCTTTTCCATTCCATGGATTTTTAAATACAGCAGCAACAGAGACCATTAAAACTGGTTCTTTAGCTTCTTTACCACCTTCAATAAAAGTTTTATCTACAAATTTTGTAAACTTTCTAAGTTCTAGTTTCATTAACTCGCTTTTTCTATATTTGAATTATCGAAATTAATCTTTGGTATAACCTCGTCGTTAAACAACTTTATACTTCTCATGCAAGTTTCATGATCTATTCCAGGAAAATTAGACCAAACTTGAAGGTTTTGTAAATTTAATTCAGACTTTAATTCATTTATTTTATTAACAACATACTCTGGTGTCCCAAATAATAAATTTCTTTTATGTAGAAAGTCATAATTAAGCAAATCTAATTTGTGTTTTGTTTCTGGTAATTCTTCTCCTGGATCCATATGATTACCCAAACCTCTCCAATGACAAACCCACTTCATGTAATTAATAATATGTTCGCCAGCTAATTTTTCAGCTTCTTCCATAGTTTCTGCAACAAACATATCTCTAACTAAAGATATACCTTCTCCAAGCGGCACTTCTCTATTTTCAGTTTTTGATTTTGCATCTCTATAAATTTCAAATCTAGTTTTTAAAGCTTTAACAGTTGGTATCCACATTATTGTATTTAATCCATTTTGCGCTGCCCACTCAATTGATCTTGCACCATCAACTACCTGCCATATAGGTGGATGAGGTAGTTGTTTTGGTTTTGGTACTATACTAATTTTTTTTATTTCATTAGTTTTTGTATCAAGAAACTCTTCACTAGGTGGACTCATGTCATGTTGCCAATTAAATCCAGGTGTAGGGTAGTTATAAAATTCACCTTGGTGACTAAAAAATTTTTCAGTCCAAGCTTTTTTCATTATGGTTAATGATTCATCAAATAATCTAAAATTTTTTGCTTGATCTTTTAAATCAGCTTCTTTGTTCATATTGATAGCTTCTCTTCCATATATTCCTCTACCAATACCAACATCCACTCTTCCACCTGACAACTGATCTAGTAAAGCTATATCTTCTGCAAGACGGATTGGATTATGAAACGTAATTACATTGCAAGCTTGACCAATTCTAATTTGTTTAGTTCTTGCGGCCGCATCCACACCCATCATTAAAGGGTTTGTACAAGATTCCATTCCTTCATGATTAAAGTGATGCTCGGTATACCAAATAGAGTCCCAATTATTTTCATCACAAAAAGTTGTGATTTCTTGGGTTTCATTTAATAATTGATCGTATGGTTTATGGTCCCAGTTAGTAGTGTTACAAAAATATCCAAATTTCATTCAAACCCCCCTAAATAATTAAATTTAAAGACGACTGATCCCACTTTCGTAAACCTGTTGGTACCTTTTAAACCCAGTAAAACGACGAGTTATGTATCTATCTTTTATTGTTCTTAACTAAGATTAGTCAAAACCCAGAAATATAGCAAGTATTAGTATAAGTCTTATTCTTCTAGCCCTAATGCAATTAATAAGTAGGACCCTAAACAGATTGGGTTTTTCAATGTTTTTTAGACCCCCAATACCCCTTTTGTGTATTAGGTTCCCTTATATCTTCTCTTATATACTCTAGTCCTTAGAGCTAGAGGCAACTTTTTTCAAATGAAGGTTTAAGTACCTAAGGCCCAAAAAATTATAAAAATTTTATACTGTTTTGTATGTGGGATTTTCTATGATGAATGATTACTGGTGGAAAGATAAATTTTATTTAGACAACAAGATCATGTCTCTCCACCAGGAATACTACTAATGAACCTTTAATATAGGCCTCTTACAAAATATTACAAATCATAAGAGTACTTGAGAGCGCTTTAACACTAGGGTAACTTAGGATTATGATTTGTTCACAGTGTAAGAAGAAATTTACTCCAACTCATGGTAGGCAAAAATACTGCTCACAAGAATGTGCTGAAATAAAAAAATAGAAAAAAGAAAAAAATACAATCGATCGGATAAAGCTAAAGAAGCTCAAATAATTTAAAGAGTTATTTTTTTACTCCAATTACTTGCATTTGATCACCTTTAATTAGATCTAGTATATTTATAAAGGTTTCATTAATTCTATTTAATGCATTAATGAATCTTAAATTTAATAAATCTACAGTTATAGTTAACGGCAACCTTAATATATTTCTTAAAAGTTTTTTAAATACTACAGTGGAAGTTTCTCTTATAACCAAGGGATAATATCCATTTTTTTGTAGTAAAATTTTAGTTGACTCAATTGAAAAAAAATTTAAATGTGCTAGTGGGGCAACCATAGACCAATTTGATTTTAAAATTTTTGCTTTAAATGAGCTTGCATTTGGATAAGATAAAAATAACCTATCTCCTGCATTTTGAAATTTACTAAATTTTTTTAACAAAAATAATGGATCAGGTGTATGCTCCAAAACATCATTAAAAACTAAAATTTCTTTATTTCCTTTTTTAATTTTCTTTACATTAAAAACTAAATCATCTTTTTTTATCCAGTCAGCTAATTCAAAACCTTCGCACTTCCATCCATTTTTCTTAAACGTTTTTAATAATGCACATTTTCCAGGACCAACTTCCAAATAACTCCCTTTTTTTTCATTTTTCATTTTTTTATAGATCCAGTGATTAAAAGTATAATTATCAAATTTAAATTTTTTATTTACATGTTCAACAAATTTATGATCAAAAACATAAGGTGAGCCATCTCTGTGTAGTTTCTTTAAAAAAGCATTATTTGGCATTTTTGACAAAAATAAGTGTTTGCAATTTTTGCATTTTAGTAAATCACATAAATTTTTAAGATCTAGATGGACTCCATTAACCCTACCTTGTTTAGAAAATTTTTTATTTTGACAAATTGGGCATTTCTTAACAGGAAACAAATTTTTAGATAAATTTACTATATTTTTTTTAACTTTTTTTTCCATATTAAAAATTCATATTTAATTAAATTTATATAATCAAAAATTTTTTTATCCACATTATTTTGTATTTTATCAATCAAATTTCTTTTTTTGCTCTATGTCTTTCATATAATAATCTAATCTTTACAGCTATATTTAGAAAAAGTTTTGGAGGAAGCCAGGTAGGTTTATGTATAAGTCGTTTCATTAATAGTCCTTAATCTTTAGAACAATTATTAAACGAAGTGTTAAATTAGATAGGAATAAGTAGTGTCAGGGAATGTTAAAGTAAGATAGGAGTTTGGTATTTAGGGGCGACCAATCCCACTTTCGTAAACCTCTAAGTACCTTTTAAACCCAAGTAAAACGACGAGTTGTGTATCTATCTTTTCTTAATCTTAAACAATCCTACCTCAAATCCAGGATTGTTGCTAGTTTGTTGCTAGTTTAATAATCGCATATCTAAAGCAATAATTAAGTAGGACTTTAAATAGATTGGGTTTTTGATTGTTTTTTAAACCCACTATATCCCTTTTTCAAATAAGGATCCTAATAGTTTCCTCGATATAGCTGGTTTCAGACAGTTGAAGGGGTTAAAATTGTTTTCTAAGTAAAAAAAATTTCTGAAAAAATTATAACTAAAAAATTATGATTTTTGCTATTTTAATTTTTTAAATAAAGTATCTAAAATACACGTCTTTTTGACTGTTCCATTGTAACGGTAATATCTTTGATTTCTTCATGTAATTCAATTTGGCAACTGAGTCTTGAAAATTCAGTTTGATCAATATCGTTCGTTTCCATCGTCTCTATCTCATCTTCTGTAGGGGCTTTAAGCTTTGGAAAATATTCTTCATCAACGTATACATGGCATGTGGCACAAATGTTAGCTCCCCCACATAAACCAAAGTTTCCAGGAGCAAGCTTATCCATTACAGCCTCTCTAATAGTTGTTCCTTTTTCAGCTTCAATAGAAATTTTTTTGCCTTCTCTATCAATTAAATTAAAATTTATTACCATTATAATTATTTATTTTAAAATCGCTGAAGTTAAATTACTAATATTTAATGGGTTAATTTGCTTTATCGAATTTTATTCTACCATGAAAGAAATGTGCTTTTCTTCTTTTATCTTTTATTTCTTTTTCAAGTTTTTGCTTGGCAATAACATGGTCAGGTATTAAATTTTCAGGGGCTTTTATATCTGCTATTTTTGCATTTTCATTCGTTTTAATTATATCAGATTCTATCTCTTTAAATCCAGCATCAACATAATCTTCATCCCAAAAATCATTTTTTAATGCTCTACGTGTCTGCATAATCATGTGGGGCATTTCTTTTATTCTTACAATAAATTCATCAAAATCAATCAATGGAAATGTAAGTGTGTATATAGTTTTATGAATCCAGCTATATTTCATTTTTAATATTTTCTTTAATACTGGCTTTAACCATTTCGGTGTTACATTCCAAAGTGGTAACATTGCGTTATATTTATAAACTTCATCTTTGTAAGGTAGATCTAACCAACAACTTGTATGGTATGAGCCGTAACCCTCTTTAACTTTATCATAATTCTCTTTAGTTAAATATCCATTCTCAACACTATATTCTGCTAAAGCAGTTTTTGGGTAAGGATAAAAAATAAACGAAGCTGTGTTATAAGCATCTAACTTATCATTAAGCTCATAAGATTTCCACATCTCTTCAGGGGTTTCTGTTGGAAAACCAAAAATATATTCTGCTTGGAGTTTTAAGCCATATTTTTTAATTCTTTGTGCTGCAGCAATAATAAGCTCATCAGAGTGTCTTCTATGAAGCAATTTTATTCTAATGTGTTCACTGCCTGACTGAATACCCATTGAAACTGACTCACATCCAGCCTCTGCTAAGCCTTTTAGAATTGAATCTTTTGCAGTTGATGGGGTGACATAGCAATGAAAAGGTAAACCAATTTTTTCTTTATATTCAACTTTAAATTCATCCAGCCATTTTTGATTAAATGCAAAAACATCATCTTCAAACCTAAATTTCTTTGGTTTATATGTTTTTTTAATTTCCACTAAGTCAGCAATTACGTTTTCGACTGTTCGCTGTCTTAAATAAACTTCTCCTGAATAAGCTTGATTACGAAAACTATTAACACAAAAAGTGCACGCAAAAGGACAGCCTCTTGTTGTCATTATCATTATTCTAGAAGTTAAAGCACCGTATCTAGCAAAAAACGATTTATCTGGCATTGGTAAACTTTCCAATGGTTTAATTATGGGTCGTTTAACATTTTTGTGTACATGTCCAGTTGAATCTTTTACCCATAAGTTTTTAATGTCTGTGTAAGATTTTTTCTCTCTCATTCTTTGAAGTAGATCTTCTAAAGCTCCCTCACCTTCACCTAAACAGATCATATCAAAGCATTCTTCTTTAATTGTTTCTTCTGGTAATGAGGTTGGGTGAATTCCACCAACAATAATTGGTACATTAGGCATTAATTTTTTAAACTGTTTAGCGAGATTTTTTATTGGCAAATAAAGGTTAGTAATAGCGCTAAAACAAATTATATCAGGTTTAAAACGAAGGGCTTTATTTACTACCAACTCATCATTATAAAAAAAATTATTTAACCACGGGATATCTACATATCCATTGTCACCAAGAGCTGGTTCATAGATAAGTTCAACTAAATGTCCTTTGCTTTGAATATAGGACATTATACTTTCTAGACCGATATGCTCACTACCACGATAGTAAAATAATACTCTCATAATTTAATACTAAACATTAATCACAGATTTTAAAGAAGATTTTATCATTAGAAGCAGTAAATTTTATTGTTATTTAAGTATTTTCCTTAATTTATTGACTGTTAGATGGATATTCAAAGAATTTGATTCTTTTATTTGGACCAGCCACAACCACTTTCAATAAATTTTCTTTATGAAATATGTAATTTCTATCTTCAGCCTTATGTCTTTTATCTTCATCTAAATTTATACCTATAATATAATATTTTTTTTTCTTTTTTTTCATACTTTCATGAATTTTATTTATTAATACTTCAAAATCAGCACGATGTTCAGACTTATATAGTGGTCCGTTAAATATAAAACATTCCGCATCTAGCAATTCAAAATTGATATTCAATATATTATCATTAACAATTTTTACGGCATGATTTTTGTTTAGATCAGCTATTTGATATGACCCTTTATCAATTTCATAACCATAAATTTTTGCATCCGTTTTATCACTTAAAAAATTAGTTAACCTTCCGCTACCACAACCAAGATCAACAATGCCATAAATTTTTTTACTATTGATAAATTTACTAATTTTATAAATAAAATAATATGGTGCTGGGTAATTATCTGGTGGTTTAAAAAAATGGTTACTTTTTGGATAGCTATATCTATATAAAATTTCATAAAAAATTGTTTTAAAAATTTTTTTTCTAAATAAAAAGATAGATTCTATTGAGTGTTTTATATTCATTTTTTAATTTTTATTTTGTAGCACTTTGTAATGAATTTACTAATTTTTAATTCTTTTATTACTTCAAGAAGACCCAGACAAGGTTATTTTATTAGCTATAAATATTTAAAAAAAGTGTTGAAATTAGATAAAATAAATTTATATATTAGTAATTATTGATTTGGTGGGTAATTAATTACTTAGCGAGTATCTAGCTTGGTTTCTCTTAGTATCCATTTTATCTTTTACGTACGTTTCGTCAGTACCCACACTTCTTAACCAGTTTTCTGGTTTAATACGTACCACAATTTTTGAAAGAGCATTAATATCAGATCCATATCTTCTAAACATGTCTTGTTTTTCTTCTTTTTGTCTATCAGTTAGTTGAAAGAAATAGTCTATTTGAGAATTAGCCTTAAAATTACTCAAAGGCGTAGTTTCTGGAGCATCCAACCAAGACACAAAGTTATAATCACTTTTCATTTTTAAAGTTTCGTCTGTTGTATCTTCAAGAAATTTCCAAGTTTTATTTTTATGATAATTTGCTAATACATTTATCTCATGACCTTTAATTTTTAATTCTCCCTTAGAAAGATTCGAATTCTCTTTAGCTATACATTTTTTTAATACTTTTGTTAAATATTCCATCCACTCAGGCATTGCATGGACCAGATTAAGTGATTTATATTTGTACATTAAATTTCCACCAGCATCACCAGATACTAATTTTTTGTAGTTTTCATCTTTTTTATAAAATTTGACCATTTCTTCTTCAGAATCCCATAGCTCCTCTCTTGTTTCTCTATTAAAATCTTCAAATAGTTTAAGTATTGTTTTTGGAGCAGTTTGGATATTTTCTATGCACGCCAATATAAATTCTGATTTTTTTATGCTTTCAGATGAAGCATACTTGAAATATAATTCAAAAATTGAATTATTAAATATAACTTCTGTCATTAGTGCAAATCTTCTTAAGTATAGATAGTCTTCAAAAGCCATATCTTTATTTTCAATACAAACTTCTTCGTAATCAAAAATTTTTTCATCACCATACTCTCCACAGTTTAAAGGAATAATTCTATATTTTCCCTTCATATCAAATTTTGAACGATATCCAGGATCTTTAAATTCTGTACCGTAAAGCATCATAAGAGTGTAAACTGTTACTCTTTGAACACCTGAGTCAATAACTTCAAGAGCTCCTTTCAAAAAACTCTCTTTTGTTTCACCTGGAAGATTCATAATTAATTCTCCAGTTGTCGCCCTGCCAGCTTTTTTAAGATGTTTGTTGATTTCTGTAAAGTGATCAAGTTTAATATTTGATCTATTAATATTTTCTAAAACTTTATCATCCATTGATTGAGTTGACATTGAAACTGAAAAAAGATCACCTAAAACAGAGGTGATATCAATTATTCTTTCTTTGTTATTTTTTCCTGTAGAGCCACAAATTGAAGAAGGCCAATTATATTTTTCTCTCATTTCTATAATAATTTGGGTAACCTCACGATCACGAGGAAACATCCCAAAATTAACATCTGCTAAGTGCAAAATTGTATTTTTTTGTTCAGCAGCTCTCACTGCCATATATTCAAACTCTTCCCTGATTCTTTCCATTGAAAACATATGAACTTTTTGGAAGTAATCATTTCCAGTATGACAGAAAGAACATCTAAAAGGACAGCCACGATTAGTTTCAATAAATGGTGATAATCGACCGTCAAAAAACTCATCCAACATTCCATTAAGATAAGGTGAAGGAATATCGTCAAGAAATTTAATTCTTTCTTGAGATTTGGTGCCTTTAATTAAACCTTTTTCTTTATTTGGATGAATAAATACAGAGCCATTAATAGGTTCATCAAATAATTCTTGCTCATTATTTCTATCTTTTAAAACTCTATCTATAATATTTGAAAATGAGGCTTCACCTTCAAACATTACATGAAAGTTAGTGCTTGGTCTTTTTTTTAAAAATTCTAGTTGTAGTTCAGAGGCATGGGGAAAATTTGGTCCACCTTGTATGGTTATTATTTTTGGATTTATTGATTTTGCGATTTCAGCAACTCTTTCTGAAAGAAGACTGTTCCATGAATAGTTACTAAGAGCCAAAACATCAGGTGGATCCTTTTTAATTGCTTCAATTGCTTTTTCTGCATATTTAAAAAGAGAAAGTTCTATTTTATCGCCATGTATTTTTTTTGAGTAAGCTCCAATATATCCTATATTTAGAGGTATAGTATCCGAAACTAAAATAACAGTTTCGTGAGTTAGGTCACATAAGTAAATTTTTAGTGGGTTCATATTTAATAATATGTTTTTATTTTAATTAGGCCTCTAAATCAATATATATATATCTATAAATAATTATAAGAAAGTTATGAAATTATATAAAATAAAGCCTAAATTTCTTAATATATATTTAATCAAAATATTAAAGGTGTTTTATGAAATTAAATAAAGTTGAGCCAAAATTTATCTCTAAGTCCAACCCAAGAATTGGTCTTATAACTCTAGGTAGTGATTTTAGAATTGAAAAAGACTTTAATAATGTGATCTATGGAAAAGATATAGATCTCTATGTTAATCGGATACATTGTTACAATCCTCTAACCAATGAAACATTAGCCAAAATGGCAGATGACATTACTGATGTTACAAAAGAAATTTTGCCCAATCAAAAGATGGAATGTGTTGCGTATGGATGTACCTCAGGAACAGTTGCCGTAGGATATGAAGCAATAAGGTCAAAGATAAATTTAGCAAAACCAGATGCAAAAGTTACAACACCCATAACATCTACAATTAAAGCTTTAAAAAAATTTGATATAAAAAAGATATCTATTTTTACCCCTTATACAAAAACAATAAATGATTCTGTAGTTAATTATTTTAAAAAAGAAAATATTAGCGTTAATTCTTTAACATATTTTGATATTGCATCTGATTTGGATATTGGAAAAGTAGACGAAAATTATTTATTTGAAGTTTTATCCAAAATAGATCTAGAAGATAGTGGTGCATTATTTGTATCGTGTACTGGATTGCCAGTCTTATCAATTATTGATAAGCTTGAAAAAAAAATGAAAAAGATAATTTTATCAAGCAACCAAACATTAATTTGGGATGCTCTAAATTTGGTTGGAAATAAAAAGCCAGTACTTGGATACGGAAAAATTTTTGAAATTAATTAGAAATATCTTTTAAAAGTTTCATTAATTGATAAAACACCATAATCATTTAATCCCCCAATAATTAATTGAAGGGCAACTATTAAGATAAACCCTAAACCCAGATAAGCAATCCATAAATTCTTTTGAATATAATTAGCCAGATAGGTGGCTAAAGCACCAGTTAATACAACTGATAAAACAAGTCCAAATATCATAAAACCAAAATAACCTTTTGCAGCACCAACTACTCCAATAACATTATCAAAGCTTATCGTAATATCTGCAAACAAAACTTTATAAATACTCTTTGCAAAAGAAGGTTCCGTAGATTTTGTTACTGGTGATTTAATCTTATTTTTCATTTCAACTAAATCTTTTCTTAAATCGTTAACAATCCAAATCAAAAGAAAACCACCTAAAATTTTAATATAATAAAATTCAAATAAATAAGTAGCAAAAAGTGCAAAAATAACTTTAAAAACTAAAGCTCCAGCAACACCCCAGAGAATTATTTGCTTTCTATTTTTTGGTACAAAGTTAGCGGCAATTAATCCAATAATAATAGCGTTATCAGCAGCTAAGATGATATCTATAAAAATAATTTGGGTTAAAATTATGAATTCTTCGATCAAGATTTTTTTATAATATTAAATAATTATTTTTTATTCAATGTTTAATATTTAGACTGCTTTGTTCCATCGATAATTTCTTTTAATTCCTCGTATTCTTTACAATTACAAGTTTTTAAAACTTCTAATCTTTCTTTAGCCATACCAATTCTATTAGTAGCCACGTAAAGCTCACCAAGGTATTCATTTATTCCATTATGATTGGGCTCAATTTTTAGGCCTTGTAAGTAAAATTCTTCACCTCCCTCATAATCTCCAAGTTTTCTAGTAGTAAAACCTAAATAATTTAAAGTATTTGCCTGTAGTGGTTTTTGCTTATTAGATTTTAAAAGAAGCTTTTGTGCTTTTGTATATTTTTTTTGTGCTTTTTTAGTTTTTCCTTTTTTTTCATATTTTTTGGCAGCTTTAATTAAATTTTTTGCTTTTGTGTAGTCTGAAACTTTAGGAGTAGAATCGTTATCACTGCTACTTCCAGCTGAAAATGAATTATTAGTAAGTGCTATAATTATTAGTAAAGTATAAATAAGTTTTTTCATATTTTAATTAAATTTATCCATTTTATTTAAAGGTTTTAGTTCTAAGCCATTATCAACCAAATTATCTCTGATAGATTTTGCAGTTGCCAATGAGCCTTCATTATCACCATGTATACAAACCGAGTCAATCTCACAAGGTATCTGTTTACCACTGAGACAATTTATTGCCTGATTTTTAACCATGCTCAACACATGGTTTTTTGCTAATTCAGGGTCAGTGATTAAAGCGTTTGGTTTACTTCTAGAAATTAAATTTCCATTATCTTCATAATTTCTATCTGCAAAAATTTCACAAGCTATTTTCAAACCATTTTTCTTAGCAGCAACTTCCATTTGCGAACCGGTTGGTACCAGATAAATAATATCTTTATTAAGCTCTTTTATTGCCACTGCTAGAGTTGTGGCTAATTCCAGGTCTTCACAAGCCATGTTATTAAGAGCCCCATGTGGTTTAATATGAGTAACATTTTCATTATATTTTTGAGCAATTTTTTGTAATATTTCATATTGGTCGAAAATTAGTTTTTTTATTTCTAAGGAACTTAAATTCATTCTTTTTCTTCCAAAGTTTTCAGGGTCATTAAATGATGGATGGGCACCTAAACTAACACCATTTTTTTTTGAAATCTGAATAACTGTCTCCATTGTTTTTTCATCACCTGCATGGTAGCCACATGCAATGTTAGCAGAGTTTACAATATTAAGTAATTCTGGATCATTCTTGATAGAATGAAACTTAGATTTTTCTCCTAAATCACAATTGATATTAATTTCCATACTCTTTAGTCTGGAGTATAACATGACATGGTTAAAAATATATCAAATCTTGGTGATGCAGCAGTATATTGCGATTTTGGCTCAGAAGTTAATGAAGCAATAAATTCAAGCGTCATAGATTACTTTCACCATATATCAAAATTAATAAAAGATAAAAAGATCGAAGGAATAACTAACTTAACACCTTCTTATAATAAATTAATTGTTAGTTTTGATTTGACTGTAACCAACTATAAAAAAATTAAAAATTTTATAGAAGGCTTAACTATTAATAAAGATATTAAAAACAATAATCAAAAAATTAAGATTCCAGTCTGTTGTGACGATGAGTATGGATTAGATTTTTTAAGGCTAATTGAAAAATTGAATATAGATAAAGATAAAATATTAGAACTGTATTTTGGCAAAGAATATTTTTGTTATATGACTGGTTTTATTGCTGGAATGCCTTTTTTAGGAGATCTTAATGAAAATATTAGATGTGATCGATTAGAAACACCGAGGTTAAAGATGCCTAAAGGATCGGTAGGAATAACAGAACAATTTGCAAATATTTATACTTTTGAAAGCCCTGGCGGTTGGAATATTATTGGTAATACCCCAAAGAAAATTTTTGATGATAAAAATTTAGCTCAACCAGCCCTAGTTAATCCAGGTGATAAAGTAAGTTTTTACCAAATAACAAAAGAAGAATATTTAAATTGGAATGAATAAAACATATTTTGAGATTGTAAGGGCAGGAGTTAATACTACCATTCAAGACAAAGGTAGAAATCATTTATATCATATCGGTATTGCAGTAAGTGGAGCAATTGATCAAAGAAATTATACATTATCAAATAGACTAGTTGAAAATCAATTAGATGAGCCTGTATTAGAGTTTGCATACCAAGGCCCTCTTTTAAAGTTAAAGAATGGAAAAATTAATTTTGTAATATCTGGAGATATTTTTTTTAAGATTATTAGAAAGAATTTAGAGGTTGAAGATGGTGAGTGTTACAAAAGTTATATTTTAGATGAAGAGGATCAAATAGATATAATATCAACCAAAAATTCTACGTATGGATATTTAGCTGTTAATGGTGGCTTTGATCTAGAAAAAACCTGGGGCAGTTATTCCATAAATACTAAAGCAAATATTGGACCAAATAATGGAAAAAAATATTCAATAAACGATAAAATTTCTATTAAAAAAATTGATGTCAAAAGTGCAATAAACAAAAAAATAAATTATGATTATTCCACTGATAATATCATTAGAATTATTAAAGGTACAAATTTTGACTATTTTTCTAAGGATGCAATAGATAAATTTTTTAATGAAGATTTTTTAATCACAAACCTTGTTGATAGAATGGGAATAAGATTAAAAGGTCCAAAATTAGAAAATATAGAAAACACCAATATCAAATCAGAAGGCTTAGTAAGAGGAGTTATTCAGGTACCAGCTGATGGTAATCCAATAATAATGTTATCTGATCATGGAACAGTTGGAGGATATCCAAAGATTGGAGTAGTTATTACTGCTGATCTTGATTTAGTTGGGCAATTAACTCCTGGAACAAAAATAAACTTTAAGGAAGTAAGTCTTGAAGAAGCTCAGAATATATTTAAAGCATACACAGAAGATACAAATAAATATTTAAATGAATGTAATTAATAAAATTCCAGGTCCTATATTAGTTTTTATGGGAGCTTGCTGCTTAAGCTTTGGAGGCTTGATTGTTAAATCATTTGAAGGATCAACCTTATGGCAAATATTATTTTGGAGATCTTTATTTTTCTCGCTTACAGTCTTACTTTTTTTAGTAATTACTTATAAAAAAAAATTATTTAAAGCGTTTTATGATTTAGGTTTACCAGGACTTTTTGGTGGAGTTATTTTATCATTTGGTTTTTGTGGGTACGTCTTTGCGATGTATAATACAACAGTTGCCAATACTAATTTTATTATTTCGACACAAATACTCTTTTTAGCAATATTTGGTTATTTATTTTTAAAAGAAACAATTTCATCTATTACCTTAGCTTCAATTATTTTAGCAATTACGGGTGTTCTATTAATGGTAGGTAATTCTTTATCACCAGGAGAGATGTCTGGAAACTTAGCTGCTTTTAGCATGCCGATTACATTTGCAGTCTTAATTATAATTGTTAGAAAATTTCCTACAGTTGACATGGTGCCAGCTCAATTTATAGCTGGTGTGAGTTCATGCTTTATTGGATTTTTATTATCTGAGAAGCTTATGATTTCTTCACATGATATATTTTTAGGTTTTACAGCAGGTTTTTTCCAAGTAGGATTTGGTTTTATATTTATAACTATGGGTGCACGTAGCACACCATCTGCAATGGTTGGTATAATCATGTTATCTGAATCTGTGTTGGGGCCAATGTGGGCCTTTTTATTTGCAGCTGAACGACCTTCTTTATTTACTTTAATTGGAGGAGGAGTAATTCTTTTTGCTGTATTATTGCAATTTTACTCACTACTTTTTTCAAATAAAAAAGAAAAAATTATTAATTGACTCTGTTACATATCTGGTAGATTATTCTTATATACGGGAGAGACTACAAACAATCGTAGCGCCGAAGGAGCAACCACCCAGGAATCTCTCAGGCAAAAGGACCGTAACATATTAACTCTGGAAAGAGATTAAGTTCTCGCCGACGGAATAAAACTCTCAGGCAAACATACAGATGGGTACAGTGAGTTAATATGGATATTTTAAAAACCGCACTTTACAGTTTACATCAAAAGCATGGAGCCAAGTTTGTTCCATTTGCTGGGTATCAAATGCCAATTCAATATTCTAAAGGAATTATTGAGGAACACAAAAGTACAAGAGAAAATGCAGGTATTTTTGATGTGTCCCATATGGGTCAGCTATCCATTAAAGGAGATGACACACTAGCAAAAGATCTTGAAAAAATTTTTCCAACTGAATTGAGTAAAGCTAAATTAAATCAGTCAAAATATAGTTTTTTAATGAATGAAGAAGCAGGAATTTATGATGATTTAATTATCACAAAAGTTGAAGGTGGTTTTAACATTGTATTAAATGCTGCTTGTAAAAATACAGATTTTAAACTTTTATCTAAATTACTAGATAATAAATATGAAATGGTTTTAAGTGATGAGCTATCTCTTATAGCAATACAGGGACCAAAAGCAGTCCAAATATTAGAAAAGATAATCAATGGAGTTTCTGATTTAAAATTTATGAGTGGTAGTACATTTAATTATTTTAAAGAAAATATTTATATTACAAGATCTGGTTATACAGGTGAGGATGGATTTGAGATATCGATAAAAAATGAAGATGCAGAAGTGTTTGTACAAAAACTCATAAATGAAGGGGCTAGTTTAATTGGACTAGGTGCCAGAGATACTTTGAGATTAGAGGCGGGACTTTGTTTATATGGTCATGACATGGATATCAATAAAAGCCCAATAGAAGCGAATTTAAAATGGGCAATATCAAAAAATAGAATTCTTGAGGGTGGATTTATTGGATGTGAAAAAATTAAATCTCAAATTGAGAAAGGTGTAAGCAAGATCCGTGTAGGTATTAAGCCAGAGGGAAGAATTATAGCTCGAGAAAAAACTTCAATATTTAGTGAAGATGATAAAAATATTGGGGAAATTACAAGTGGAACTTTTGGTCCGAGTGTTCAGGCTCCAGTTGCAATGGGTTATGTAGAAAATTCATTTTCTAAAATTGATACTAAGGTTTTTTTAGAAGTGAGAGGAAAAAAATATCCGGCAATTATAAGTAATTTGCCATTTTATAAAAAAAGTTATGTGAAAGGAGTCAGTAAATGAGTGAAGTAAAATATTCAAAAGAACACGAGTGGATAAAATTAGAAGGTGATACTGCTGTTGTAGGAATTACACAACATGCAACCGAAATGCTAGGAGACATTGTTTTTGTAGAGTTACCAGAGATAGGTTCCTCAGTTGTTAAAGATGGTAATGCTGGTGTTGTAGAATCTACAAAAGCTGCAAGTGATATTTACACTCCTGTATCTGGAGAAATTATCGAAAACAACCAAGCAATTGTTGATGATCCTGCAAAGGTTAATAATGATCCAGAAAATGAAGCATGGTTTTTTAAATTAAAAATTACTGATAAGTCTGAAATGGTTTCATTAATGAATAAAGAAGAATACGAAAAATTTTCAAAAGAAAGTGGTAGTTAAATGTTAAAAAATGCTCAAAAAGATTTTATACAAAGACATATAGGTCCATCTGTTGATGAACAAAATGTTATGCTTAAAGAATTAGACTATCAAAGTCTTGATGATTTAATAAAAGACACTGTACCAGAAAAAATCCTTCTTAAAGATGATTTAGATATTGGAGATCCAAACTCTGAATATAAGGCTCTTAGAAAATTAAAAGATATAGCTAAAAAAAATAAAGTTTATTCTAGCTTTATAGGAATGGGTTATTATGGAACTTATACACCATATGTAATACTTAGAAATATTTTAGAAAATCCAGGATGGTACACTTCTTATACTCCTTATCAGCCAGAAGTAGCACAAGGTAGATTGGAAATGTTATTAAATTTTCAACAAATGATAATTGACTTTACAGGAATGGATATTGCTAATGCCTCTCTTTTAGATGAAGGAACAGCAGCAGCAGAAGCTATGGGATTAAGCTATAGAATATCTAAGTCTGAATCTAAAAAAGTTTTTGTTTCAAAAAATTGTCACCCTCAAACTATAGATGTTATTAAAACAAGAGCTGAACCTTTAGGTTTAGAAATAATAGTTGGTGACGAAGATAAAGATATTAAAGAAGATATTATATGTGGTATTATTCAATACCCTGGCACCCTTGGAGATATAAAAGACCCAAGTGAGGCTATTAGTAAAATACATAAACATAATGGAAAAGCAGTCCTTGCATGTGATTTGTTAGCACTTGCTAAACTAAAAACACCTGCTGAGTTAGGTGCTGATATTGCAGTTGGTAGTTCACAACGTTTTGGAATTCCAATGGGTTATGGTGGTCCACACGCAGCATTTTTTGCTACAAAAGATGAGTATAAAAGATCAATGCCAGGTAGAATAGTAGGTGTTTCAGTAGATAAGCATGGAAAAAAAGCATACAGACTTGCCCTTCAAACAAGAGAGCAACATATAAGAAGAGATAAAGCCACGAGTAATATTTGTACTGCACAAGCATTATTAGCAATAGTCTCTGCAGCTTATGCTGTCTATCACGGTCCACAAGGTATTAAAAAGATTGCAGAAAGTGTTTCTCAACTGACTAAAAATTTTGCAGATAAACTAAAACAATCTGGTTATGAGCTTTATTCAGATGATTTTTTTGATACGGTAACAATAAAAACTCTAGATAAAACAGAGAAGATATACAAAAATGCTTTAGATCAAGGAGTAAATATCAGAAAAGTGAATTCTGAAATGTTAGCAGTGTCTTTTGATGAAAGAAAAAATCTTTATAGAGCAAATCAGTTATTAAAAATTTTTAATTGTTCAGAAACAATTAAAGAATCTATGAATGAGAGTTTATCTAATATTCCTAAAAATTTATTAAGAACTTCAACTTATTTAGATCATCCTGTTTTTAATAGTTATCATTCAGAAACTGAAATGCTTAGATATCTAAAAAAATTAGAAGACTCTGACATTGCCTTAAATAAATCTATGATTGCTTTAGGATCTTGTACCATGAAACTTAATGCAGTTTCAGAAATGATACCAGTAACCTGGAAAGAGTTTTCACAGCCACATCCTTTTTCTCCTGTAGAGCAAATGGATGGTTACAGGGAGTTATTCACTGATTTAAAAAACTGGTTAAGATCAATTACTGGATTTTCTGGAGTTTCATTACAACCAAATGCTGGAGCTCAAGGAGAGTTTGCTGGTCTAATGGTAATTCGTAAATATCATGAAAAAAATGGTGAAACAAATCGTAATGTTTGTTTAATTCCAAGTTCTGCACATGGAACTAATCCAGCAAGTGCTCAAATGGTTGGTATGAAAGTAGTTGTAGTGAAATGTGATCAACATGGAAACGTAGACTATGAAGATCTAAAAAATAAAGCTGAAGAACATTCAGAAAATTTAGCTGCTCTTATGGTTACTTATCCATCAACGCATGGTGTATTTGAGGAAAAAATAACTGACATTTGTGAATTAATCCATAATCATGGTGGACAGGTTTATATGGATGGAGCAAACTTAAATGCGTTAGTCGGAATTGCAAAACCAGGAAATTTTGGACCAGATGTTTGTCACATAAATTTACACAAAACATTTTGTATACCCCATGGAGGCGGTGGACCAGGTATGGGACCAATAGCATGTAAAAAACATTTAGAAGTATTTTTACCAAAGCATTCCGTTATAAAAGATTGTGGACCTGCGACTGGGATGGGAGCAGTATCTGCAGCACCTTGGGGTAGCTCAAGTATTTTATCAATTTCATGGATGTATATAAAAATGATGGGCTCTGAAGGTTTAAGAAAAGCATCACAAGTTGCAATATTAAATGCAAATTACATTGCACATAAATTAAAAGACTCATTTCCAATTTTGTATAAGGGTAAAAGTGGCAATGTAGCCCATGAATGTATCATTGATATTAGAACAATAAAAAGTGAAACGGGGATTTCAGAAGAAGATATTGCAAAGCGATTGATTGATTTTGGGTATCATGCTCCAACAATGTCTTGGCCTGTTGCAGGTACAATGATGATTGAACCTACGGAAAGTGAAAGTTTGAGTGAAATCGATAAGTTTTGCTCAACTCTTATAAAGATAAAAAATGAGATAGATAAAATTCAGTCTGGTGAATATGACAAGACTGACAATCCATTGAAGAATGCGCCACATACTCACGTTGAATTAACATCAAATAAGTGGGATCATAAGTACGAAAGAGAAGAGGCCGCTTATCCTTCAGAGTTTTTAAGAACAAATAAATATTGGCCTCCAGTTGGTAGAGTAGATAATGTTTATGGAGATAAAAACTTGTTTTGCACATGTCCATCTATGGAAGAGTACGAAGATACAGCAGCTTAGATTTTTACCAAGATGAAAATTGCTGTAGTGGGTGCGGGCATATCAGGATTGAGTGCCGCTTATTATCTATCAAAAAAACATAAAGTAGATTTGTTTGAAAAAGAAAATCAGTTTGGTGGCCATGCAAATACAATAAAGGTTGCTTATAAACCTAATAACGAAATTCCAATAGATATTGGATTTATGGTTTTTAATAAGCAAACATATCCAAATTTAATTAATTTTTTTTTAGAAAATAAAATAGAGATTGAAAAAAGTGATATGTCATTTTCTGTTACTGTAGAAAATAGTGGCTTAGAATATTGTGGAAAAGGATTAGGTGGAATTTTTTCCAATAAAAAAAACTTATTTAATCTAAAATTCATAAAAATGTTTTTTGAAATTTTAAGTTTTTATAAAAACTGTGAAAAAATAGAAATTAAAAAAATTAAATCAATAACATTAGGAGAATATTTAAAAGAAATAAAAATTTCAGATTATTTTATTAATTATCATATTATACCAATGGTATCTGCAATATGGTCGATGCCACCATATGAGGCAACACAAATGCCATTATCTTTTTTTTTAAGTTTTTTCAAGAATCATGGGCTGTTTAAAATTAAAGATAGACCTCAGTGGTTTACGGTTGCAAACAGAAGTAAAACTTATGTTGATAAAATAATTACTCAAGTTAGTGGTGAACATTTTAAGAATTACAATATAAATAAGATTACCAGAAATGATTTAGGTGTTAAGATTTTTTATGGAGAAGAAAATGAGTTCTTTGATTATGATAAAGTTGTAATAGCAACCCATGCAGATGAAGCGTTAAAAATAATTGACAATCCAACTCTAGATGAGGAGTCAATATTGAAAAAATTTAAATATAGAGCTAACACTGCAGTAATACATTTTGATGAAAGTATTATGCCTAAAAATAAAAAAGCATGGTGTGCTTGGAACTCTTCAATGGATTCAGCTAATAATGAAAAGACAGCTGTAACATATTGGATAAATCAGCTTCAAAATTTAAAGATAGATAGAGATATTTTTTTAACAATAAATACATTTAAAGAAATTCCAAATAATAAGATATTTAAAAAGGTAGCATTTACTCACCCTTATTACGATACAGAAGCATTAACTAATCAAAGTAATCTACACAAAATTCAAAATAAAAAAAATATTTTATTTTGTGGCAGTTATTTTGGTTATGGTTTTCATGAGGATGGAATAAAGTCGTCTATTGATATGCTAAAAACACTTAATGATTAAAAATTCTTATATTTATACAGGAAATGTAATTCATAAAAGGTATAAACCCAAAATTCATAGCTTCAATTACAGAGTATTTTCACTACTTATAGATTTATCAGAAATAAACCTATTGCACAAAACCTTAAAGATATTCTCATATAATAAATTAAATATTATTAGTTTCTTTGATAAGGACCATGGAGCAAGAGATGGAAGCTCTCTTAAGGACTGGGTTTTAGTTAATCTCAAAAGAAATAATATTGATACTGATGATGTTCAAATTAAACTTTTATGTTATCCAAGGATATTTGGGTATGTGTTTAATCCGTTAAGTGTTTTTTATGTGTATGACAAAAATTCAGATTTAATATCTATTTTATATGAAGTTAAGAACACATTTGGTGAACAGCATGTTTATGTTTTTAAGACTGAAAAAGACCAAAATTTGATTCAACATGTGTGTAAGAAAAAATTTCATGTATCTCCATTTATTGAAATGAATTGTATTTATTTTTTTAGACTTTTAAAACCTGGTAATAAAATATCTGTAATAATTGACTTGAATGATCCAGTTGGAAAAATATTATATGCTTCACAAGATGGTATTAAAAGCGAATTAAATAATTACAACCTTATGAAAGCTTATTTAAGACATCCATTGATGACATTTAAGATTATTATTGCAATACATTTTGAGGCATTTAAACTATGGACAAAAGGAATTAAATTTATAAAAAAAAAAATTAAAGTTAAAAACAATATTTCTATTGAAAATTAATATGAATTACTAAATTAAGGATATTTTATGGACTATTCTTTTACACTTTCCATGGAAACAAACGTAGAAGTAGATGCAACATTAGGTAATGAGGATATTTTTTCAGATAATAATAAACGATATGTGTTTATATTGTTAGTTCTAACTTTTAATAAATAATCAAAGTTTCCTGCAATCATATGGCATTGCTCAACGGCTTCTAATTTTCTTACCTCAGAATTAAATTGATCTAGTGCTTTAGCTCGCGTATCTGATAAAGAAATTTGAACAAAGGCTATGTGTGCCTTTTCTAACTTTTTAAAATTTATATGAGCATGATAGCCAAGAATGTATTCTTGTTGTTCTAATTTTTTGATTCTACTTTGGCATGGTGAAATTGATAGGTTAACAGCTTTTGCTAGCTCACTAAGTGTAGTTTGTGCATTTTTTGCCAGTAGTGAGATTAACTGTTTATCTATTTTATCTATCATAGTAAAATTTACCAATAATTATAAATACACCATATTATTTACTATTTCAAATATATTTATAAGCAATTAATTCTGCTATTTTCATTAATACAGTAATTATTTTTAGTCATTTTAGTCTAATTTTCTAGTTGTTTATCAACAAAGTTATTTATTATGAATCATATATTCAAACACAAATATACTGACCAAGCTTCATTGGTTAATAATCATTTAATAAAAACAATTGGAAACTTTTCAGAAATTAATCACAGTAAAATTGATAACTTTTCACGTCAAATCATAGACAGCGCAATAAATTATAAAGAAATAAGCTCATTTGCTAAATTAATACATGAGTTTTCATTGACTAGTAACGAAGGTGTTGTTTTAATGTGTCTAGCAGAAGCATTACTTAGAATACCTGATGCCGCAACTATAAATGATTTAATTGAAGATAAAATTCCCATTGGAGATTGGAATAAACACATAAAGAATGAAAATGATGTTTTTGTAAACATTTCTTCTATAGCATTTTTGTTAACAGGAAAAATAGTAGAAGAAAAACCTCAAGAAAATAAAAATATTTTAGTCAAGATGGTTAAAAATCTATCTGGACCACTATTAAGAAATGCCATTAAACAAGCAATAAATATTTTAGCTAAACAATTTGTATTTGAGAGAGATATAAAAAAAGCAATTAAACAAAGTGATAATAAAAAAAATGATAAATACACTTTTTCATTTGATATGCTTGGTGAAGCAGCAGTAACTTATGAAGATTCAGAAAGATATTACAGTCAATATGAAGAAGCTATTTTACAAACAGGAAAAAGTTTAAATCCACATAAGAAAAGTATTTCAATTAAGCTATCATCGTTACACCCAAGATATGAAAGAAACAAATTTGATTTACTAAAAAAAGAACTATTACCAAAAATTTTTAAACTTGTGGAATTAGGTAGAGAAAATAAAGTAGATATTTGTATTGATGCTGAGGAAGCTGATAGATTGAATTTATCACTTTTCATGTTTAAAGATATTATTGAAAGTAAATTAATTGACAATGTTTATCATGGTTTTGGATTTGCTATTCAAGCATATCAAAAAAGAACATTTTTCTTATTAGATTGGCTCAATGATTATTTACATAGTGTTGATAAAAAAATTAATATTAGATTAGTCAAAGGTGCATATTGGGATACAGAAATCAAAATTGCTCAAGAAGAAGGTTTTAAAAACTATCCTGTCTTTACAAAAAAATTTGCTACAGACATATCTTATCTAGCTTGTGCACATAAACTATTAGTAAACAAAAATATCTTTTCACAATTTGCTACTCATAATGCACATAGTATTTCTTATATTCATACTCTTTTTGAAAATACAAATTTTGAATTCCAAAAATTACATGGGATGGGTGATGAAATATATTCATTTTTAGAAAATAAACCTGATTTTAAATGTAGAGTATACGCTCCAGTAGGAGGCTATAAGGATTTATTGCCATATTTAGTTAGAAGGTTATTAGAAAATGGTGCGAATACATCTTTTATTCATCAGTTAAAATCCAAAAATTTTGATATTGATAAATTGATCCAATCACCACTTTTGAAGCTAGATAAGTTAAAAACTGATAAAATTCCTTTACCAATGAGCATTTTTGGCAATAGAGATAATTCAAAAGGTCTGGATATAAGTGAAGAATCTGTGATTAACAATTATAAAGTTATAAAAAAACTAAATAATATAAATGCATTTTCAATTATAAATGGCGAAGACAAAAAATCTGATAAAAAATTCGATATTATTTCACCAAGTGATTTTACCTTATTAGGTTCAAAATATTTTGCTACAGATCAAATTGTTGATGAAGCAATTAATAGCCTAAAAGATTATTCTATATTTTGGAAAAATTTTCCAATTAAAAAAAAATCAGAATTTATTTTAAATTTTGCTAATTTAATTGAAGAAAATGTTAAGGATATAATTGAAATATGTGCACAAGAATCTGGCAAAAGTATTAAAAATTCTATATCTGAAATTAGAGAAGCTGTTGATTTTTGCAGGTACTATTCTAAGGAAGCAAACTTAATATTTAAAGAACAAATTCTTAAAGGTCCAACAGGTGAACTTAATAGATATAGATTAATAGGAAAGGGATTAACTTTAGTAATTAGCCCATGGAATTTTCCTATAGCAATTTTTGTAGGACAAACAATAGCTGCACTAATTACTGGTAATGTTGTTTTAACGAAACCTGCAGAACAATCTTCTTATGCAGCATATTTTATAATTAAACTTTTATTAAAAGCAGGATTACCTAAAAATTCAATTGCCTTGATCTTGGGTGACGGTGCATTAATTTCCAACAAAGTTATTAATGATAAAAAACTTAGAAATGTTTTATTTACTGGCTCTCTAAATACAGCAAAAATTATCCAATCAAACTTACAAAAACAAGAGAGTATTACTAATTTTATTGCAGAAACAGGTGGTTTAAATTGTATGATTGTTGATAGCTCAGCTTTACCAGAGCATGTTGTTAAAGATGTTGTGAATTCGGGATTTGATAGTGCTGGACAAAGATGTTCAGCTTGTAGAATTTTATGCGTAGAAGAAAATGTATACAAAAAAATTAAAGAAACATTAATTGGTGCAATGAATACTCAAGATATTGGAAACCCAGAAAAACTTTCAACAGATATTGGACCAGTAATTGATGAGGAGGCTTACAATAGTATAAAAAAACATATTGATAATTTTGATAATGTTTATCAAACAAATTTTCAAAATGATTTAGGATATTTCATTCCACCAACTTTAATAGAAATAAAAAAATTAAGTGATTTAAAAAATGAAGTTTTTGGTCCTGTAGTACATATTGTTAAATATAAAGCTTCAGAATTAAATGAATTAATTGATGACATTAATGATTTAGGTTTTGGTTTAACATTAGGTATCCATAGTAGATTAGATAAAACTATTGATAAAATCGTTTCCAAAGCAGAAGTTGGAAACATTTATATTAATAGAAATATGATTGGAGCCGTTGTTGGTGTACAGCCATTTGGTGGTTTTGAAAAATCTGGAACAGGACCTAAGGCAGGGGGCCCTGAATACCTGAAAAGACTATGCTATGAGCAAAGTATATCAAATAACACAGCAGCTATGGGTGGTAATGCATCCTTATTGGCTGAAGTTGATGACTAAACTTTACTAATAAATTATCTTAAACCTATTACTTTATATGCAATTTTGCGTCATTTAATTTTCAAATAAAAAGAATTAAGTTTCCGTTTAAGTAAAAATTAAAGAATATAATAAGTATTAATGTTAATTCATAAAATTTCAGATTCAATCGTATTCAATGCATTAAAAAATATTAAGCATGGTTTTCTTGAAATTAAAAAGGTTAATGGAGAAGTTTTAAAATTTGGTAATCCAGATGATAATTTAAAAGTTTTCTTAGAAATTAAAGATGAAAGCCTTAATTATAATCTGATTAAAAGTGGTAGTGTTGGATTAGGTGAATCTTATATGAAAGATTTTTTTATAACAAATAACTTATCTGATTTAATTGAGTTAACTGCAAAAAATGTAAATATTATTTATAAATTTTCAGGTATTTTTGATTTACCATTCATTAATTTTTTAAAAAATAAAATTATAAAAAATACCAAAAACCGAAGCAAAGAAAACATCGCAAAACACTATGATTTAGGAAATGATTTCTTTTCTTTATGGCTTGATAAAACCTTAACCTATTCCAGCGCTATATTTGAGAACCCTAAGCAAGATCTTTTCAATGCTCAGAATAATAAATACCAAAAATTGATTGATCTTTTAAAACCAACAAATGGAAGTAAAATTTTAGAAATTGGTTGTGGTTGGGGTGGATTTGCAGAATACCTGGGCACTAATTACGATGTTAAATTAGATTGTATTACCATTTCAAAAAAGCAATTTGAATTTGCAAAAGAAAGAATTTATAAATGTGGACTTAATGAAAAAGTAAATATTGAAATAAAAGATTATAGGGATTTAAAGAGTAAATATGATCATATAGTGTCTATAGAAATGATAGAGGCGGTAGGACAAAACTATTTAGATAGCTATTTTAACACAATCAAGAATAATCTAACTTCATCAGGCACAGTGGGTATTCAAGCTATAACTATCGATGATAGTTTGTTTAATAGATATAAAAATAAACAGGACTTTATCCAAAAATATATTTTTCCTGGAGGTTTTTTACCTTCTAGAAATGAATTACAAAATTATGTTGATACTAATGGTTTAAAATTTGATGAATACAATTCATATGCCGATCATTACTCTGATACTTTGATTATTTGGAGAGAGATATTTAATAAAAAGTGGGATTTGATTAAAGAGCAAGGTTTTGATTTAACATTTAAAAGAATGTGGGAATTTTATCTTTCGTATTGTGAGGCTGGTTTTAAATCAAAAAATATAGATCTAATTCAATTTTCATTACAAAATAAATAACAACAGGAGAGACATGATAAACTTTAAGACATTTAAATTAACAGTATTAATAATTGCTTTATTCTTTACGGCAAGTTGTATAAACAATAACTCTATGAAACCAACAGATTTTAAAAATACAGAACCGTCAATGACTATAGAGAAATACTTTGAAGGTCCTGTTAAAGCATGGGGTCTATTACAAGATCGAAGTGGCAAGGTAACTAGACAATTTAAAGCTGATATGTTTGGTAGTTTTGAGGGTGATATCTTAACTCTTAAAGAAGATTTCTATTGGACAGATGGTGAAAAACAAAACCGAATATGGAAAATCAAAAAAATTAATCAAAATTACTATGAAGGATCTGCACCTGATGTTGTAGGAACTGCTAAAGGGTTTCAATATGGATCTGCCTTTAAATTTGAATATGATTTAATGGTCCCTTTTAAAGGAAAGAATATTAAAGTTTCATTTGATGATTGGATTTTTAAACAAGATGAAGAGGTTGCTATCAATAGAGCCACATTAACAAAATTTGGATTTAAAGTGGGTGAGTTGACGGTATTCTTTAAGAAAAATTAGTAGTCAATTTTTTTCATACCTTTTTCAACTATCTTAAAATACCAGCTACTTGGAAGTATTCTTAGAGTTTTCATTATAAAGGTAAAAGCTTTTGGAAAATGGATTTCAAATCCCTTCTTCTTGATTAAACCAATATAGATTTGTTCTGCAGCAAATTCTGGTGACTTTATCATTGGCATAGAAAAATCATTCTGGTCAGTCATTGGTGTTTTAATGAACCCGGGGCTTATCAGTGAAACACGCACGTTTACTCTTTTCATTTCAAAATGTAAACTTTCTGCAAAACTTGTAAGTGCAGACTTTGATGCACAATAACCTCCAGCTGCAGGTAACCCTCTATAACCAGCAACAGAAGAAATTATAGATATTTGACCACCTTTTTTATTATTATAATATGCATAAATTGAGTTGATAGAATTCATTGTACCAAAGTAATTTACTTCCATAATTTTTCTTATTTTATCTAAGTTAAAATTTTTTTCAGATTTTGGATCGTGTATCCCAGTGCCAAATACACAAATTTCAATATTTTCAAATTTTTTTACAATATCATTGAAGACAGCTTTACATTGCTCTGTATTTGTAACATCTAAAGGAAATGAATGGATATTTTCATTCTCAGTATGCAACTCCTGTAATAAGTTTTCTCGTCTAGCTGAGGCAGCAACTGTCCATCCTTCTTTAGCAAATTTTAGAGCTAAAGACCTACCAATTCCACTACTTGCGCCAGTGATCCAAATTACTTTTTTATCATTCATTTAGTAATGTATAATATAATTATGTTAAAAAACAAATTTTTATCTTTTTTATTATTTGCAATAATAACTTACTCGGCATCTGTTATTGGAGGCATTGCAACTATTGGATTTAAAGAGCCTTGGTATTCATTATTGATAAAACCATCATATAATCCACCAAGCTGGATCTTTGCACCTGTTTGGACAACACTATATTTAATGATGACTATCGCTATATGGTTTTTTTGGCATAGTAAAAAAAGAGACATAGATACAATTTATATTTATATCGTTCATTTAATTTTTAATACAACTTGGAGTATAGTATTTTTTGTTTTTCATAAAATTTTCTTAGCATTACTAGTTTTAATTATTTTAATAGCCTTAATAATTTTATTAATGCAAAGATTTAAGAAAATAACTTTAGTAAGTTATTATCTCATGATTCCTTATTTACTTTGGTGTTTTTACGCATTAATTCTTAACTTAAGTTTATTTATTTTAAATTAATTATGGATGATGTTGTAATAATAGGTGGTGGTATTATTGGAGTTGCAACAGCTTATTTTTTATCTAAAGAAGGTAGAAAAGTTAAAGTTATAGAAAGAGACCCAACTTATAAAACAGCTTCTTTTCCATTATCACTTGGTGGATTTAGAAGGCAGTTTTTTCAAAAAGAAAACATATTGCTAGGAAAGTTTGCTAGAGAATTTATTTTTCAAATACCAGAATTACTTAAAACTGAAAAAAATCCAAACCCTACAGCAAGCGTGGTTACAAATGGCTACTTATTAATGTTTGGTCCAGAGCATGCTGAGGAACAGTATAAAGCCTTAAAAAATCACGAAGCTTGTGATGCTGGAACTAAAAATATCAAAGGTTCTGAACTATCAAAAATATTTCCTTATATAAATGGTGAGGGTATTGAAACAGCAACTTATACAGATAACCAAAGTGAAGGATGGATTGATCCGTTCATGTTTCATAGCGCCTTGAAAAGTAAAGCAATTGAATTGGGTGCAGAGTTTATCAAAGGTGAAGTAAAAAGTATTTCTGATATCAAAGCTAAAACAATAATATCTGCCGCAGGATGCTGGACTAAAGAATTATTGAAAGATATCCCAGTAGTTCCCCAAAAACACACAGTATTTAGAGTTAAATGCCCTAAATATATTAAGGAAATGCCGCTATCAGGTGATTTAACAACAGGAGTTTACTGGAGACCAGAAGGTGGTGAGTACTTAGCTGGTTCTCCTAACTCAGTCTTTGATGCTACTGATTTAGAACCAGCCTGGAATGATTTTGAAGAATTAGTATGGCCTGCATTAGCACAAAGAATTCCAGCTTTTGAAGAATTAAAATTAACTGGTGGATGGGCTGGTTATTATGATTGCAACAAATTAGATAATAATGCAGTGGTCGGGAAACACCCTAAATACGAAAATGTATATATGGCTTCAGGATTTACAGGCAGAGGATTAATGCAAGCTCCTGGTATTGGTAGAGCTTTAACAGAATTGATAACATCAGGATCTTATCAAACAATTGATATTAGTGATTTTGCAGTTGAAAGAGTACTTCAAAATAATGCTAGACCTGAACCTTATGTTTTATAGTTATTCATTAAGAAAAAATTTTCACTACTACCATGTGTTATTCTTTTTATGTAATTATCGATATTTTTAATTCTCTTTAAGTCCTCATTGTAAAAGGAATATTTTAACTTTTTTATATAGGTGATTAATTCTGAACATTTATAGCCAAATTCTGGATATAAGTACGGTGCAATTTCTATAAAGATAACAGGTTTTTTATCCTTTAAGAATTTTTCTCCACTCTTTAAAACATCAAGTTCATGCCCATCAACATCTAATTTAATAAAATCAACTTTTTTAATTTTTTTTAATTTTATAAATTTATTTAAAGACAGGTATGATTTTTTTTTAATAGAATGCAGTGTCCCAAGGTGTTGTTTGTGTTTATCATCATCATTATCAAAATTCCAACTAGACCAAACTTTTGTAGGTTTATTAATTTTTGATATAAATAACTGATTTAATGAAATATTTTTTTTTAAATATTTATTTAGGTTTAAATTTCTAGTTAATTTTTTAAACGCATAATTAGTTGGTTCTATAGCAAAGATTTTACTTTTATTGAAAATTTTAGCAAGTGGTAGTGTAATAGAACCTACATTGGCACCAATATCAATCATTGTAAGTTTTTCATTTGATTTAAATAATCGCTTCAGGTTGTTAATTTTTTTTTCTGATGTACCAAATAGAAATATTGATAAGTCTATACCTTCATTCAAATCAAGAGACCATTTTATCTTATTTTTTGTATGAATTTTATTTTTTTTGTGGAAAAATATTAAAAAAAAAGAAATAATTTTTGCTATTTGTATTTTGTATTTAGTTTTCATTTTATCAATTTATGTACCACAGAAAGTTTGATATTTCTTATCACTATGAGGTGCAGGTGACATAAATTCTAAATCATCGTTATTAACTAGATATGGTTTTTTCAATATTTTTATCAATTTGTTAAAAAGTGTTAAATCACCGTTATTTGCTAACGTTAAAGCTTCTTCAACTTTATGATTACGAGGTATTACCATTGGATTAGATGAATTCATTAATTCCATAGATTTATCATGGGTATTACCAAACATTGTTAATCTTTTTACCCATTTAATTTTCCATAAATTAAAGTCTTCATTATTATATATTTCAGAATTTTTAATAGTTCTATTCATTAAAAAAACAAAAGTATTTGTATAATCTGCTTTATTTTTATGCTTCCAATTTAATAATTCCATAATTAAATTTTTATCTTCTTTATCTTCACCATATAATCCGAGTTTATCTCTCATCATATTTAACCATTTTGTTTCATAATTTTGTTCAAATTTATCTAAAGCTTCCGTAGCTAATTTAATCGCTTCATCTTCATTTTTACTAATTAGAGGAATGAGACATTCAGCAAACCTTGTTAAATTCCATTTAGTAATTTTTGGTTGATTATCATAGGCGTATCTACCTAATTGATCTATTGAACTAAAAACTGTTTTAGGATCATAATCATCCATAAATGCACAAGGACCATAATCTATTGTCTCACCAGATATAGACATATTGTCAGTATTCATAACTCCATGAATAAAACCGACACGCATCCAGTCAATTACAAGTTGGGTTTGCTTTTCGATTAAAACATTTAGTAAGTCTAATGCTTTATTCTTTGATGTTTTTATATTGGGGTAGTATTTTTCAATTGTGTAATTAATCAAAATTTCTAAATCACTAATATTTTGTTTTGCAGCAATGTATTGAAATGTTCCAACTCTTAGATGGCCTAAGGCCACCCTTGTAAGAATTGCACCTTGTGAAATTTGTTCCCTACCCACATCTTCACCAGTTTTAACTACTGCTAAACTTCTAGTAGTAGGTATTTTTAAAGAATGCATTGCTTCACTTATTATATATTCTCTCAACATTGGACCCAAAACAGCCCTACCATCACCACTTCGTGAGAATGGGGTTCTGCCAGAACCTTTGAATTGTATATCAAATCGCTCATTATTTTTGGTCAAGTGTTCACCAATTAAAACAGCTCTTCCATCACCAAGCATTGTAAAATGACCAAATTGGTGACCAGCGTAGGCTTGTGCTATGGAGTTAGATCCTTCAGGTAACATGTTTCCTGAAAAAATTTTTGATAAATTGTCATCATTAATATTTGAAAAATCTAGATCTAATTTATTTGCTAGATCTTTATTTAATATTAATATTTCTGGTGCATTTACTGCAACAGGGTTGATATCTTCTTTGAATGTTTTTGGAAGTCTTGAATAACTATTATCAAAATGCCAACCAATTGTCATTTTATCGATTAGTTAACTTCTGCTTGATTTTCTTTTGGTTTAATTTCAGTTTTAAATTGATTTGAGATTTTTTGAACTTCTACTGCTGAAACTTTGTATTCAGCACACATTGTTTCTTCATCTTTACCATGACCCGTTACCATATTGACCATATGTTCTGGAAAATGGAATGTTGTAAATACTATGCCTTCTTTAACTTTATCTGTAACCTCTACTTTTAAGGCAACTTCTCCTCTTCCAGAATAAAGTCTTCCTATGTCACCTGTATGTAACTCTCTTTTGTTAGCATCATTTGGGTGAACTAATAATAAATCTTCAGAAACTATATTGATATTACTTGTACGTCTTGTCATCGTCGCGGCATTGTAATGTTGTAGAACTCTACTAGTTGTTAAAATTAATGGATATTCTTTTTTATTAGTTTCAATTTCTGTAGATTCTTTCCAATCAAAATTTTTAAGACGTCCTTTTCCAAGTTTGAAAGTTTCTTTATGTAAAATTTGAGTATCTGTTCCATCTTCTTGAACTGGCCATTGTAATCCCATTTTACCAAGTCTCTCTCTTGTTACCCCTTTAAAGAAAGGAACAACATCAGCTATTTCTGCTAGAACTTGATCAGCGTCATATTCTGGTTGATTAAAGCCTAATTTTTGCATCATGTCTGTTACAATTGTTCCATCAGTTTTAGTACCAGGTAATGGGGGTACAGCTCGATTAACTCTTTGAATTCTTCTTTCTGTATTAGTAAAAGTTCCATTTTTTTCTAAGAAAGTTGTTCCAGGTAATACTACTGTTGCAAGTTTTGCAGTCTCACTCATAAAAATTTCTTGAACTACTAACAACTCTAATGAGTTCATTGCTTCAACTACATGTGCGCTATTTGGATCTGTTTGAACAATATCTTCTCCAATAATCCAGACCGCTTTAACATCTTTATTAATTGCACCATCAAACATTTCAGGAATTTTTAGTCCTGCTTTTGTTGGATGAACTACCCCATACTTTTCAGTGTAAAAATCTTGATTTTTTTCATCTGCTACCTCAAAATACCCAGCTCCTTGATGAGGTTGGCACCCCATATCAGCAGCTCCTTGAACATTGTTTTGTCCTCTTAGTGGGTTAACACCAACACCTCTTCTACCAATATTACCTGTAATCATTGCAAGATCAGCGATTAACATTACTGTTTTAGAGCCCTGTTCTTGTTCAGTAACTCCCAAACCATGAAATTCCATAGAGTTTTTAGCTGTTGCATAAGCAATTGCAGCTTCTTTAACCAACTGTTTATCAACACCAGCAACTTTTGCTAGATGGTCCATATCTTGTCTCTCAATTTCTTTAATGAAATTTGCAAAACCTTCAGTTCTATCTCTGACAAAGTCTTTGTCATAAAGGTTTGCTTTCAATATATAATGCAACATCATGTTTAAAATAGCAACATTTGTTCCAGGTCTAAGTTTAATGTGATAATCAGCAAGTTTAGCAAGCTCAGTAGTAATTGGATCTAATACAATTAATTTTTTACCCTTCATTACTTGTTGTTTTATTTTAGCTCCAGTAACTGGGTGAGCATTTGTTGGATTTGCTCCAATAACCATAAATAAATCTGCATGGTAAATATCTTCTGTAGAATTTGTAGCTGCACCTGTTCCAAATGTTTGTTGCATTCCCCACGCAGTAGGTGAATGACAAATTCTTGCACAGCAATCAATATTATTAGTTCCTATTGCTGCTCTAATCATTTTTTGGAAAACATAATTTTCTTCATTAGTACATCTTGCTGAAGAAATACCAGCAACTGCATCTGGTCCATTGGCTTTGGTAATTCTATTTAACTCTTTTTTAATAAAATCATATGCATCATCCCATGATGCTTCTTCAAATTTTCCATTCCTTTTAATTAAAGGAGTTTTTAATCTATCGGGATGATCATAAAATCCAAAAGCATATCTTCCTTTAATACAAGTGTGACCTGCGTTTACTTCACTTTCTTTAGGAGTAGAAATTGCAACAACTTTATTATCTTTAATTGAAGCTTCTAGATTACAACCAACTCCACAATAAGAACAGGTTGTTCTTACTTTTTCATCAACAGCAACTGATTTAGATTGATATACATCTGAGATGGCATCTGTTGGGCAAGTGTGTGCACAAGCTCCACAAGATACACAAGACGAGTCTCCAAATAATGCATCATTGTCTGTTGTAATTTTAGACTCAAATCCCCTACCACTCATTGTTAAAACAAATGAACCTTGAATTTCATCACAAGCTCTGACACATCTTCCACAATTAATGCAGTTATCTAAATTCATTCTCATATAATCATGAGAGGTGTCTCTTGGAATACCTTTATGTTGTTTTGGTACGTTGTATCTATGATCTGATATACCTAAATCATTAGCAACATCTTGAAGTTCACAGTTATTATTAACTTCACATGTACTACATTCCATTGGATGGTCTGTTAAAACTAGCTCAACAATATTTTTTCTTAAAGCGGTTAAATTTTCATTGTTTGTAAAGATATGTTGGTTTTCAGCAACTGGTGTATGACATGAGGCTACAACTTTAGTCGGGCCATCTTTAACTAAAGCAACCTCAACCGAACAAACTCTACAAGCTCCATAAGGTGCTAAGTTTGGATCGTTACATAAAGCAGGAACCTTTTTTTCACCAAGATAGCTTTCTACAAATTTTAAAACAGAAGTATGGTTAGGACCAATTTCATATGGCTTACCATCTATATATGCAATTTTTCTTTTTTCTGAGCTCATTAATTATCTTTCACCATATCATCCTTCATTTCATCACCAAAATATTTTAATATATTCATGATAGGAGTTGGTATCGCACCACATAAAGCACATAAACAGCCTTTTTTCATTGTTACTAGGAGCTCATTTAATAGCTTTAATGGAATTTTAGCAGTTTTATTCTTTGCTTGATCAAACATTTCCTTACCACGGTAAGAACCAAGTCTACCTGGGAAGCATTTTCCACATGATTCTTCAGCTGTGAATTCGAATAAATGATGGATATAGTCAACCATTGGGAAATCTTTTGGAATACTTACTATACTTGCGTGTCCCAACATGAAACCAGCAGCAGTAAACTCTTGAAAATCTAGATTTAATTTTTCTACTTCAGAAATTGGAATAACCCCACCTAATGGGCCACCAATTTGTAGTGCTTTAATAGGTTCTTTAAAACCTCCACCAATATCGTTCAAAACTTTTTTCATTGGTGTTCCCATTTCAACCTCGTAAACACCTGGATTATTAAAAAAACTATCAAAACAAACTAATTTTGTACCTGCTGATTTTTTATTACCAATTGCAGCAAATTTTTCTGCTCCATTAATAAGTATACCAGTAGCAGCAGCTAAAGTTTCAACATTGTTAACAACTGTTGGCTTTTTATAAAGTCCTTCAGTAACAGGGAAGGGAGGTCTGACATCAACTTCTGCTCTTCTTCCTTCAATTGATGCAATTAAAGCAGTTTCTTCTCCACATATGTATGCTCCTTGTCCTATACAAATATTTAGATCAAAAGAAAAATTTGTTCCAAGAATGTTTTTACCTAACAATCCTTCTTTTTTTAAAGAATTAATACATCCATTTATAGCTTCAATAGATTTTGGATATTCTCCTCTAATATATAAAACACCTTCGTTACTTCCAATAACATAACCACAGATGATCATTCCAAATAACACTTTTAGTGGCTGATCTTCTAATAAATACCTATCTGAGAAAGCTCCTGAGTCACCTTCGTCAGCATTACAGATAACATATTTTTTTTCAGATTCTGCTTTTCTACAAAAATCCCATTTCATTCCAGCTGGAAAGCCAGCACCACCTCTACCTGTTAGGTTTGAATCTAATAGTGACTTTATAATTTCTTGTTTATCTGTATTGATAAATTTATTTAAAACATCTTTAAATTGATCAAAATTTGAAAGCTTATCATCCATTAAAAAACTAGTTGAAGCAAAACTTTTAGAGAAAAATTTTTCCTGTTCAATTTTTTCTCCTTTAATTATTTCATCAATTTTCTCAATGTCATTCCCAGCATAGTTTTCACCATCATAATGAAACGCTTTATTTTCATAACAGTGGCCAAGACAGAACATTTCACCAACCTTGTCATCACCTAATTTTTCTTTTAATTTTTTCTTTAAAATTTCCTGTGTTCCAGAACACATGCAAGCACTTCCATTACAAACAAAGGCTTTCTTTGCTCTATGAGATGGTCTTAAAAATTCATAAAAACTCTCTGCACCATGAATAGTGGATACACCCATGTGGTATTCGTTGGCTATTTCTTGAATGCTGCTTGCATCTTTAGAGTTTAGGGATCTTTCAGAGATTTTCTCAAATAGGTTTTTCTTTAAACCAATTCTGCCTGATAAGTTACTTATATTTTTTGACACATTTTACCCTGTTAAAATTTTTTTAATTTTTTATTATAATTCTCTCATTATTACTATAAATATTAAAGCTATCCTCTTTTACAAAACCAACTAATGTCATGTCAAACTTATTAGCTAAATCTATAGCGAGACTGGTTGGCGCACCTACGCCAATCAAGACACCTATATTTGCCATGAGTGCCTTTTGAACAAGGTCAAAGTTGAGCCTTCCAGAACAGGTTAGAAATTGAGAACTATTATCAAGTAAATTTTCTTTTAAGGCAAATCCAATTAGCTTGTCCAAAGCATTATGCCTTCCTACATCCTCTTTTAAGGCAATAATTTCTCCGCTCGCATTAAATAGCCCACTAGCATGAATGCCACCAGTCTTTGAAAATTCAGATTGGTTTTGTCTTAATATATCTGGAGATTTCATTATAATTTCATGATCTATTTTAGGGATAGATTTTAATATTTTATCTTTCTTAATAATTTCTAAAGATTTAAGAGATGTTTTTCCACACACCCCACATGAGGAATTAGTTAAAAAATTTCTTTTAATTCTATCAATGTCTATATTCTCTGAATTATTTATTGTAATAATAACTTTATTTTGTAATTTATATTGTCCAACAGGCTTGCCACTTGCTTCAATATTTTCTATATAGCTAATTTTTTCAATTACTCTTTCATTAAAAAGAAAGCCAGCAACTAAATTTTCATCATCTCCAGGCGTTCTCATCGTAATAGATATAGTATTTTCTATCCAATTTTTTTTATCTTTATATTTGAGTATTATTTCAAGTGGTTCTTCAATGGATACTTGATCATTAACCTCTTTCAAATTATTAGATCTAAATTTTGTGACTTTATAATTAGAATTCATTTAGTTAGTATATTTAAACTGGTTAAATTTGAAACAACGAAAAGATTAGCTTTTCCAGCTACTAGGGTAGTTTTTCTTTAATATGAAACGATTTAGAATAACCGCATAAACAATTATTATTATAGAACCAAAAATAATTGGATTTAGTAAAAAATCATATGAAACTGCACCAAGTATTATAACAATAGGATTTCCTCCTGCTGGTGGGTGAGTTACACCAAACAGTATCATTATAAAAATACCAAGCCCTACAGCAATAGCTATTTGTAAAAATTGATCAATGGGTAAAAATTTTAAAATTAATACACCAACTATAGATGTTACCAAGTGGCCAAAAAAAACATTTTTGGGTTGAGCAAAAGGACTTTCTGGATATCCAAAAAGTAAAACCATCGAAGATCCAAATGATCCAGCCAAAAACAACCCGTAGGGAGTTTCAAAACTTAAGAATGAAAGTGTACCAATTGTGATTATTGAAAATATTAAAGCATATAGAGCTCTGTTAAAGTTTTCTTTTATTGTATTTATCATATTCTTTTATTTTTAATGTTAGTGTTATTTTAAAGCCTTAGGGCTTTTGAAAGAGTTTTAAAAGGAAGCAATAAACATTCTTTTCTAGAAATGTTTTTTGAATTCATTATTTTTTTAAAATCTTTTAAATCTTTTATATTAATTTTTTTTAATTGATCAAAATTTTCATCAAAGAAAAGCTCAGCTTTTGAAACAAAATCTGAAATTTTTTCTATTGGTACTTGCATAACCCATCTTGAAAGCAAACTAACAGAGGCTTGACAGTACACGCAAGACTTACATTGATACCCCATGTCTTGAACAATATTGTCTTTAACCATTAAACTAATTTCCATTTCATCACCACATAAAGGGTTTTTGTTCCTTGATTGATGTGTATGCTTTTTAAGCACTTTGTGGTTTTCGGTATTAGATGCAATTTCTAAAATTTCTAAGTCCATTATAATTCTTTAATTAAGAGATTAATGTTTTATATTTTGATTTATGGAAGATAACAATATTTTAGCTGTTGTGCTAGCTGGTGGAAAGTCAAAGAGATTTGGTGAAGATAAAAATCAGACAAAACTTGGTGATAAAACATTGTTAGAACACGTTTTACTAAAAATTAGCAATAGATATCAGGAGATACTTATTGTCTCAAGCCACAGTATAGATACAAAAAAAATAAAAAATGTAACAATAATTCCTGATTGTTTTGATGACTTTGGACCATTAGCTGGAGTTCTGAGTGCAATGAAATGGGTTAAAGAAAATCAAAAATTGTATCAGTGGATTGCAACATTTCCATCAGACACACCTTTTTTTGAAACATCAATTATTGATGAATATCAAAAAAGAATTAAACTAAAAGATAGCCTATTGTATTTTGTTAAGTCAAACAACAAAAGGCACAATATTTTTGGCCTATGGTCAATTGAATTATTAAAACTACTTGAAAATGATTTGATTAATAATAATTTTAGAAAAGTAGAGGATTGGGCAAATAAAATAGGGGTAAAAACAATTGATATTGAGCCTAAAAAATTTGATCCTTTTTTTAATATAAATACTAAAGAAGATTTAGAAGAAGCAAAAAAAATACTAAAAAAAAATTAAAATGATTACTTATAAAGAAGCTAAGAAAATCTTAATAAAATCAAAGATAAAAATTAAAGATGAAATTATTAACTCATCAAAGTCATTAAATAGGATTAATGTATTAGATATCTATTCAGCGGTAAATTATCCAGCTGGAACTAATGCTGCTTTTGATGGTTTTGCAATTAATTCAAAAGATACAAGTAAGTTAAATAAAAATAATTCACAAAACTTTAAAATTTTAAAGACTATATCTGCAGGAGATAATCCGTCTTTAAAAAAAATAAATAAATTTGAAGCTGTTGAAGTAATGACGGGTGCACTTATACCTAAAAATTTTGATACTATAATTCCAATTGAAAAAATTATTTTTAATAAAAATAGAAAATTTATCTTAATTAATGAAAAAATAAAAAATAACCAACACATCAGATATGCTGGATCAGATTATAAAAAAAGAGACTTAATAATTAAAAAAGGGACCATAATTCAACCATCTCATATATTAGCCTTTAAAACATTGGGCATAGTAAACATTAAAGTTAAAAAGAAGCCCAACCTTTTATTTTTTTCAACAGGAAATGAAATTTCTAATAGTAAAAATATTGCTAATTGGAAAGTGAGAAACTCTAATAGTCATTACATAAAATCCTTATCTAATAATTTTTTATTTAACTTTATAGATGGTGGCATTTTAAGAGATAAGGATGCTAAACTTTTTCAAAAAAAAATAGAAAAAAGTTTTAAATCTAAAATAGATATTATAATCACATCAGGTGCTGTATCTGCTGGTAAACATGATTTTGTTCCCCACATAATTAAAAAATTTAGTTTATCTAATTTTTTTAAAGGTGTTTTGATTAGACCTGGTAAACCAGTGATGTTTGCAAAATTCAATAAAACTGAAAAAGCTATTTTTGGGTTACCTGGTAATCCTATTTCTTCATCTGCTTGCTTTAGATTTTTTGTTTATCCTTATCTACTTAATACCCTTGGAGTTAAGGTTGAAAAACCATTTAAAGCTAAATTAAAGAATAATTATTTAAAGAGTAAAAAGATTATTAGATTTTTAAAAGCAAAGTTAACTTCAACTAATGATGGAAAAATAGAGTTAGAGGTTTTAAAAGGTCAAGAATCATTCAGAATTAAATCATTTGTAGAGTCAAATGTATGGGGTCTATTCAAAGATGGGCAATCTATATTCAAAAAAGGGGAGTTAATTGAATGTTACTCTCCAATCGGGTCAAATATTAATATTTTTAAATAGATCTCATTTTTATTGTAGTGCAAAATAATTACTATTAAATATCCATCAATGCTTGAGTTAAAAAATGAAAAAATTGCAATCCCAGTAGTTTTATTAGCGGGTCTTATATGGTCCTTTGGACCTTTAGTTGTTCGGTATATGAATGAGCCAAATTTAGTTCCATGGCAATATATTTTTGCACGGGGCCTCACAATCTTTTTGATTTTAAATCTTTACCTTTTCTTTGAGGAAGGAAAAAATTTTTATAAGAATTATTTAAAAATTGGAATCTCGGGTATCGTTGGTGGAATTGGACTAGGTATTGCAATGATAACCTTCATTTATTCCATTACAAATACCAGTGCTGCTGTTACTTTGCTTTGCTTAGCTGCCATGCCTTTTTTTACAGCCTTACTTGGTTTTTTATTTTTAAAAGAAAAAATTTCACTAAATGTTTGGATAGCTATATTTATTGCAACCATTGGAATAATAATAATAGCTTTGGGTAATACAGAAAAAAATTCTTTATTAGGGCTAATATTTGGGATGACTTCTTCAGTTGGTTTTTCTGTTTTTTCAGTAACCCTAAGATGGAATAAAGAAACACCAAAATTTACGACTGTAGCATTTGCAGGTTTTTTTTGCTTTGTGGTTGCTGCAATAGTTATCTTAACTAATGATATGGTTTTTCTATCCACAAGTTATAATGGAGCATTATTTTCTATACATGGAACGTTAGTTTGCATGGGTTTAATTTTATATTCTATTGGATCAAAAGCTATACCAGCGGCAGAATTAACTTTGTTGTCATTAACGGAAGTCATTGGTGGAATATTTTGGGTATGGATTCCAATTTTAGGAATTAATGAAATACCATCAACTAATACGATAATAGGAGGCTTCTTCCTTTTTATGTCTATCATTTATTATAGTCTTACAATTAAAACTAATAGACGGTTTATTGCTCTTAATTAATTAAGATGGAAAGACCAGATTTTTTTAATTTAAAAAACGGTGAGAAGGCTAAACTACCTTTTACAGATCAAGAATATCAAAGACGATTAACTAATTTAAGAACCACAATGAGTAAAAATAATCTTGACATGATTATTTTAACTTCAATGCACAACATTGCTTACTATACAGGGTTTATTTATTGTTCTTTTGGTAGACCTTATGGTTGCGTTGTAACAGCTAATAAAATTTCAACAATTTCTGCAAACATAGATGCAAGCCAACCGTGGCGGAGATCTCATAGTGATAATGTAATTTACACTGATTGGAAAAGAGACAATTATTTAAAAGCAATAGTTGCAATTATTGGAAGAGACGAACCTCCTAAGAATATTGGCATTGAAAATGATCATGTAACTCTAGATGTTAAAGAAAAGCTTACGTCTATTTTTACTTTTTCAGTTTTTAGTGACGTATCAAAAGATTTGATGCAACTTAGAATGATCAAATCTGCTGAGGAAATAGAAATTATCAAAAATGGTGCAAGAATTGCTGATCTTGGTGGTGAAGAGATCGTAAAGAACATTAAAATTGGAGAAAGTGAACTTGAAATCGCAATAGTAGGTAGAGATAGAATGGAGCGTGAAATTGCTAAAACCTACCCTGATGCTGAATATATGGATACATGGGTTTGGTTTCAGTCAGGGTTAAATACAGATGGTGCACATAACCCAAAGACTAATAGAAAATTAGAAGCAGGAGATATTCTTTCTTTAAACACTTTTCCTATGATTTCAGGGTACTACACAGCTCTTGAGAGAACTCTTTTTGTTGATAAAATTGATGACGCTTCTTTAAAAGCATGGGAAGCAAATGTTAAAGTTCATAAAAGAGGACTAGAGTTAATTAAACCAGGTGTAAAATGTTCTGCTATCTGCCATGAGTTGAATGAATTATTTGCTGAGCTTGGTTATCTTCATTACCGAACATTTGGTTATGGTCATTCATTTGGTGTCTTGTCTCATTTCTATGGAAGAGAAGCTGGATTAGAATTACGAGAAGACATAGATACTGTCTTAGAAGAGAATATGGTTGTTTCTATGGAGCCTATGATCATGATACCTGATGGGAAGCCAGGTGCTGGAGGTTACAGAGAGCATGACATCCTAGTTATAGGAAAAGATAATGCTGAAAACATTACTAAGTTTCCTTTTGGCCCAGAACATAATATTATCAAATCATAAATTATGAGTGAAAAAACGGTAGTTAATAGTTGGAATGAATGGGATTCTTTAAAGCATGTAATTGTTGGTAAGGCTGACGGTACTTGTATTCCAGCACCGGAGCCAGCTTTGGATGCTAAGGTTCCAGAAGATTCTGATATGCGTGGTCAGTTTGGACCAAGAACAAAAGACACAGTTGATAAGGCAAATCAGTTGTTAGATGATTTTTCAAATATGCTAATCAAAAGAGGCATTAAAGTAGATAGACCAGATCCAATAGATTTTAATAAAAAAACATCAACCCCAGATTGGGAAGCAGATACAATGTTTGGCTGTATGCCACCAAGAGATGTTTTGTTAACAGTTGGAAGTGAAATTTTAGAAGCAACGATGAGTTATAGGTGTAGATGGTTCGAATATCTATGTTACAGACCTTTGTTAAAAAAATATTATGATGAAGATCCTAATATGAAACACGAAGCTGCTCCTAAACCAAGATTAACTGATGCAGATTACAGAAAAGATTATTTATCCGATAAAATTGGAATTCAAAAAAGATTAGAATGGACTGAAGATAAGTTTTTTGTAACAACTGAAGAGGAACCTTTATTTGATGCTGCAGATGTTTTAAGATTTGGTAAAGATTTAGTAGTTCAACATGGTTTTACAACAAATCTTAAAGGGATTGATTGGCTTAAAAGACATTACAAAGATCATAGAGTTCATGCTGTTAATTTTCCAGGTGACCCATACCCAATTCATATTGATGCAACATTTACACCAATTAAAGAGGGTTTAATTATTAATAATCCACAAAGAAGACTACCAAAAGAACAAAGAAAATTATTTGAAAATAATGGTTGGGAAATTATTGATAGCGCACAACCAGCTCATAATGAACCACCTGCACTTTGTTATTCGTCAACATGGCTATCAATGAATGTATTAGTTCTTGATCCTAAAACTGTGTGTGTTGAAAAAAGTGAAGTATATCAAGCAGAACAATTAGATAAATTAGGTATGGAAGTAATACCAGTAGACATGAGAGACGCCTATGCATTTGGAGGTGGACTTCATTGTTGTACTGCAGATGTTTATAGAGAAGGTGAATTGAAAGATTATTTTCCAAAACAATAAATATGGAAAAAATTAAAACAAAAAGAGAGCGAGTAAAATTTGCTTCAGATAATGTTGCAGGTGCTTGTCCTGAAGTATTAGACGCAATTTTAAAAGCTAATGATGGAGATAGAGCTCCCTATGGTGATGATGAAATTTCAAAAAATTTACAAGACAAATTTTCAGAAATATTTGAAAAAGAGGTAATTGTTTTTCCAACATCTTCTGGAACTGCAGCTAATGCACTAGCTTTATCTACGATGACACCATCTTTTGGAAATATCTATTGTCACAAACTTTCTCATATTAATGTAGATGAATGTGGAGCACCTGAATTTTACACTGGGGGAGCAAAATTAGTAAATCTTAACGGAATTAATGGAAAAATTACAGCTGAGGAGCTCAATAAATCAATTAGTGGGAAGGGTGTTGTTCATCACACTCAACCTTCATCAGTAAGCATTACACAACTTTGTGAAACAGGTGAAGCTTATGAATTAGACGAAATAAAAAAAATATCAGAAATTGCTCATAATCATAAACTTAATATGCATATGGATGGAGCTAGGTTTGCTAATGCTTTAGTTTCATTAGATTGTAGCCCTGCAGAAATGACTTGGAAATCTGGTATTGATGTACTTTCTTTTGGAGCAACTAAAAATGGATGTTTAGCAGCAGAAGCTATTATTTTTTTCAAACCAGAGTTAGTTGGTAACTTACCTTTTTTAATGAAAAGAGCGGGGCATTTACTCTCAAAAATGAGTTTTGTATCAGCGCAATTAGACGCCTATATCACAAATGAAGTTTGGCTAAGAAACGCAAAACACGCAAACGCTATGGGTAAAAAATTAAGTCAAGGTTTAGACCAACACAAAAATATTGAACTAGCTTATCCTACTGATGCAAATGAAATATTTGTAAAGATACCAAAAGATATAATTGATCAATTAAATTCAGAAGGATATACAATTAATGATGATGAGTGGGATGGTAAAGCGGTTAGATTAGTTACTGCATGGAATACTAATCTATCTGATATTGAGACTTTTTTAAATTTTATTAAGTAATGCCTAGAAAACCTAACTACAAAGATTTATTAAAAAAATTTAAAAAAAGAAATATTAAAAATCCAGAAAGAATAGCAACAGCCTATGTCAAAGGATTAACTGCAGGATCCAAAAAAAAGGCTGCTAAAAATTTAGCAGGGATTATAGATTAAAGAAAAAAGGACCTAGAATCGCTGAATTCTAACTAGCGACTATTCTACACCTAGATACCCAATTTATGATTTAGTAGAGTTTATTATGGCTAGATTAGATGGAATTATTGAACCAATATATTTTTTGATTACCTCATTAACATTTATATTATTAAGTATAATTCAATATAAAAAATTTGGAAAAACTAGGGAAACAAAATATCTCGCAGGTTTGGCAATTTTTTTCTTTTGTAGTTACATTGCTATAATTTTAAAAAATTAGAAATGATCAAATTTATTCTGCCAGCTATAATTGTTCTCTTCATTGTAGTATTCTGGGAAAAAATTACTGAAATAGTTTACAAAAAATTTAATATTAGACTGAATTATATTATTGTGAGTGCTGTCTTAATAACTATTGCTATAATAATTTTATTAGTTAATTATTTTTAAATTCAATGATCTTATTGGCTAATTAACCCTCATTCCATCACCTAGACACCTGATTTGAGTTTTGGTAGGATCTGGTTATGATTTCATGTGGACTGGCCAATTACAACTACTAAAAAACCCTTATAATCTTGAATAATTACTAAGATTAAAGGATATGATTGATGTTATTTATTTATTATACAAAGCCTAATGTTAAATTATTTAAAGAAAATATTTTCAATATTCCTAATCTTTAATTTAACTTTTGTTAGCTCAGCACAAGCTAATGCAACCTTTGTTGATAGTTTTGATGTTAGTGGTCAAGATACTACTCCTAGGGGTCTTACCTTTAATAATGATGGAACCAAGATGTTTGTGGCAGGTAATGATGGTGATGATATAAATGAATATACTTTAACAACTGGCTTTGATGTGTCGTCTGCAACCTTTGTAGATAGTTTTGATATTAGTGGTCAAGATACTACACCTCAAGGTATTGCTTTTAATAATGATGGAACCAAGATGTTTGTGGTGGGTAATACTGGTGATGATATAAATATATACACATTATCAATAGGTTTTGATTTAACATCAACTATAACTTTCAATGACATAAATGGAGATGGAACAGGTTTTGATATTAGTGGTCAAGATACTGCTCCTAGGGGTCTTACTTTTAATAATGATGGAACCAAGATGTTTGTGGCAGGAAATATTGGTGATGATATAAATGAATATACATTATCAATAGGTTTTGATTTAACATCAACTATAACTTTCAATGACATAAATGGAGATGGAACAGGTTTTGATATTAGTGGTCAAGATACCGCTCCTCAAGGTATTGTTTTTAATAATGATGGAACCAAGATGTTTGTGGCAGGTAATGCTGGTAATGATATAAATGAATATACATTATCAACAGGTTTTGATTTAACATCGACTGTAAGCTTTGTAGATAGTTTTAGTGTTAGTGGTCAAGATACTACACCTCAAGGTATTGCTTTTAATAATGATGGAACCAAGATATTTGTGTTGGGTAATACTGGTGATGATATAAATGAATATACTTTAAGCTGTGCTTTTAAAGTAACTGCTTCATCAACCTGTGATGCACCACCAAAAATTAAAGAGGTTAGGGGTATAGTTGATGCCCAAATTAATACTGCTAAAAATTTTGCCAAAACTTGAGCCAGTCTGCATTAAAAAGATTAGCTAATTTAAGAGTTAAAGATGACAATAAAAGTGCTCAAAATATTGAATTAAACTTTCAAAATGAAACATTAAATAAAATATCTAATAATGTTTTAAGTTCTGCACCAGTTAAATTTAACTCACTTCAAAAGTTGGATCAAATTTTGCCTAATGATTGGGCAGCATGGAGTGAAGGTAGTGTTAGTTTAGGAAAAATAGGTGACAACCCCTTAAGTTCTGTTCAAGATATGACCAGCCTTGGTATATCTGTCGGTGCTGATAAAAAAACTGATAATGATAAAGTATTAGGAGTTGCTTTAAGAGTGGGTAACATTGATGTTGATGTTGGAACCTATGGCTCTAAAGTTGACACTAACGCTTTAAGTTTATCGGTTTATGGATCTAACAGTTTTGATGATCGTAATTTTTTAGAACACGTTATTGGTGCTAGTTATTTAGATAGTGATATTACAAGAAAGAACCAAGGAAACACTAATACTCAAACGGGTGACCGTGAAGGCAAACAAGTTTTTGGTTCACTTAATTTTGGAAGAGAATATGAAAATGGTGATGCAATTATTGTTCCAACGGGTCGTATCGATGGAAGTTATACAGCATTAGATAGCTATACAGAAAATGGCAACGAAGCGATTAGCTATAACAAGCAAGATATTAAATCTTTAATGGCTTCTTTAGGAGTATTAATAGACCAAGATGCTGATCTAGAAAATTCAAATGTAAGATCTAGAATTAATCTTGAATATGGTAAAGAGTTAGGTTCAAACTCTAAGGTGGTAACAAGTTATGTATCAGACAACGAAAATTTTGAATATCAAGCTGATAAAAAAAATAAAGATATATACACAGTAGGTCTAGGGTTTGATTTTAAGCATGACCACGGTTTAACAATTAGTACCGATTATCAAAAACAAAAAATTAGGTATATTGGTTTTATTAATAAATTTACATTATCAGCAGGCTTTTTATCTAGAAACAAAACAAAGTTTGCACTTGGCCTTAGTGAAGATATGACTTCAAACTTTAAAATTTCTAAAGCGTTAGATGGTTTTGACCTAGGGTTTAATTTAGAAAATAATTTTTTAAAACAAGAAAATCATAATGCCAACTTATCTCTATCCAGTAAGTTTTAACAAAAATTTAAACTCACTCTAAATATAACAAATGAAAAAATTTTTAGGGATCGTGGTTCTGGGTTATAGGATTATCTGGGACAGACTAGGAACTTACTAGGAACTTATTCGAGTGAGAACAAAATGTTCTCTTGCTTAACTTGGGTTCTCTTTCAAAAAGTTAATGTAATCAACAACTTCTTGAAACTTTTCATCAGGAATATCTTTATATGAGTTGCCAAACTTCTCTTTGACACAAAGAGTGATAGTAAAATAATACCTGACTCTCGACACCCCTTGATAACCTAAAACCCTTATGCTTACTTAGTTATTAAAAAAGACCTGGCGTAAACATTAAGCAATTTTAATGACAAAACCAGACACAAACCAGACACTTTTCCGAGTGCTCATTAACAATCATTCCATCACCTAGACACCTGATTAGGGGTTTGGTAGGGTTGGATTATGGATATCAAGACAGTATTTGAGAGAATTGCAAAAGAGTACCCTGAAGCAAAAAAACAAAAATTAAAAAACCATCCCTTAACTAAATTTATAAGAACTGAAGTTCCAAAATCATTCAGGGAGGATTTAGGTGAAACTATTTCAAAATATAAAGTTATGGTTGCAAAACATGCTGGAAATTGGAGCAGGGTTGCTTGGATAGTTATATCAGACACTAGAGTAACTGAAAGTGCTGCGAGAGGCTATTATCCAGTTTATTCATTTTTTGAAAATGGAAAAAAAATAATGCTATCATTAGGTCAAGGATACAAGGATATAAAAACTAAATATAAAAAAGAAGCAGATAATATTCTGATCTCCAGAGGAATAATTTTAAAAAATAAGGCAGGTGATTTTAAAAAATATGGTTTTAAAAATGTTCATGGAACTAAAATCACAATAAAGAGCGATAAAGAAAGAGAAGTTTGGGTTAAGTCTTGCGCTTTTGGAAAGATTTATGATGTTAAAAATATGCCATCCAATAATGATTTAATTAATGATGTTAAAAATATACTTAATATTTATGAAAATATTATTCAAAATGGAGGCACTAGTGAATTAATTGAAAATATTGACCCTGAAGAAATAGAAATGATTAAAGATTTAAGTGGTTCAGAAAAAAAAGCATTAAAAAAACATAGAGAACATGAAAAATATTATATTAAAACGGATCCAAAGCTTATCAAAAATTTAAAGAAAAAATTTGATTATACCTGTCAAGCTTGCAATCTTAAATTTGAAAAAATATATGGAAACTACAATGATAAACTAGATTATGTTGAAGCTCATCATATTGTACCAAAGGCAGAAATATTAAAAAAGATAGATTTAAATGAAGAGCTAGGTAGAGACGAGAACGATTTTGCAATACTATGTGCTAATTGTCATAGAATGATACATAAATATGGGTGTCCTAGTTTAGATGAATTTAAAGGAAAGATACAAGTAGATTATAAAAACTTTTTAAAAGATAAATGAAAAAACTTTTAGGGATAATCGTTCTGGGTTTGTTGTTGAGCAATGTTGTTGTTGCTAAACCTATTTATCTTAACTGCAGATACAACGAACTACATAGCCTTAAACTTTGGATGCATGAATACTTTTCTTTAGATTTTGAAAATCAAAAATATACTTGGGAAGGTAAAGCTTTGGTTAAACATGAGGATGATATTTCAAATGGAGATGAATTACATAAAGAAACTATCGAACTCCCTTTTATGGATGAAGACTCTCAATATTTAACTTTTGGTGTGATTTTATTTCAAAACGGAGAACGTTATTACGATATATTTAAACTTAATAAAGAAAATTTTGATTTATCACGTGAAGATAACCTTTTTGCCGGCACAGAAAATTCTATGACTTATACTTGCAATCAAATAGATGAATTGCCATTATACGGTTGGACATTTCGCAAATTTTGGAATGATTTAGGGTTGTTTAAATGAAAAAATATTTTGAAGGTAAATACAGTTTAGCAATTAATTTTTGGGGCTTTTTGATATTTGGTGGAATAATTGTGCGTGGAGCATGTGGTTATTTTTCATCATATTTGAATGTGCCTGAACTATTATTATTAGCTATAATTTATACTTTTATTACCAGTCTAGTTACGTGGCGTTCAGCTAGAAATAATAAAGAATCTCATCCGAGTAAGTATATTTGGAAAGGTGCTGCGGCTCAAATAATTTCATTATTACATTTAGTTGGCGGTATATATCTTTTTTTTAGTATGTATTTAAATGTAATTTAATGAAAAAAATTTTAACATGAGGAATATTTTAATCATCCTAATTTTGAGTTTATTTATTACTGAGAATTCATTTGCAAAAAAAATTAGAGTGATTTGTAAAGTTGGTGAGTTATATCAAGGAAGGATAAGTACAGATGCAAATAAAAGAAAATTTATTAAAAAAATCCCTAATTTAACTTTTATAGTTGATTATGATGATTGGAGTTATGTCAATATTAAAAACAAAAGTGATAAAAAATATTTTTTAGATATGACATTTGATGGTGATAGAGTTTTAATGCAATATACTTTTTCAATTGATCAAGTACAATTAGTTATTTGGGCTAAAGAAAAGCAATTTTTAACAATTGGAACAGGTTTTTATTCAAAGGAAGAAAATGCTGAAGATTTATATAAAATAATAAAATTAAAATTTGATACTATTAATAACAAGATACCTAATTATAAAAAGTTAGAATATGTTTTAGGTGGAGAGAAATATCACATATCTAATTTAGGAACAGAAGAACAAGAATGGCAAAAATACACTATAGCTCGTGATTTTATGCGTTCGTTAGATGATTCAATAGTTGAAACATCAGTACATCGTCTATGCGTATCAAGGTTTGGAAATTAATATAATATGAAAATTTTAGAAAATAGGTTTAATCCTATTATTATATTAGTGTTAATTTTGATAATTTTATTTCCTGTGGTCAATAGAAGCTATCATACAAAAATATTACCATTCCAAAGTTTTACACTATTTTGTGAAATGAATGGCAAACAGAAATTTCCCTCTAATGGTGGCGCTAAATATGCTCCCATAGTTAAATTTCCAAAAATATTTAGGATAAAATTTGGTTTTTGGGATGGTGAATTTATTCAAGGAGGAGAAGTATTAATTAAAAAAGATTTTTTAAAAAAAAAAACTTTTGGTTATCAATATAGTGGTCATATGCTTATTATTGAACCAACCTATATGCCTGATTGGATTAAAGATGGCGATCCACCAGGAAACTCTATGGAATTACAATTTGTTGGTGGAAAGGGAAAGGAATTAAGCACAATGCGAATAGATTACTTTTATCCAGGAGATTATGATGCCATTTATAAATGTAACAATTCATCATAGGATAATATGGGACAACTGGTACCCAGAGAGATAATATTATATGCTTTTATTAATGAAAAAACTTTTAGGGATCGTGGTTCTGGGTTTGTTGTTGAGTGGGAATGCTTATGCGGATCAGCGATGCACACAAGAAAGACAGGATTGGATTGTTCATCTTAAAAAGCAACTTGAAGCAAAAACTGAAGATATAAAATGGAAAGATGATTTGTGTTATGCAAGTATTTCACACGTGAAGGGAATTCCTATTGAAGAACACTTATCTACAATAGAGGAAGAAAATAACGATAAATTAGTTAGACAAATTGATTTATTCAATAATGAAGATTTAAAGCCCAAAGATATTAATTGGGTGCCAGAGGACTTTAGGCAATGAAAAAACTTTTAGGGATCGTGGTTCTGGGTATAGGATTATCTGGGATAGACCAGACACAAACCAGACACTTATTCGAGTTAGAACAAAATGTTCTCTTGCTTAACTTGGGTTCTCTTTCAAAAAGTTAATGTAATCAACAACTTCTTGAAACTTATCATCAGGAATATCTTTATATGAGTTGCCAAACTTCTCTTTGACACAAAGAGCAGCGTGAGCGTAGGGGTTTCTTCCTTTAGGATGATTTGGATGGCTTGGCAATTGACCCAGTAAATAATCACCAGCTTCCTGTATCATTTTCCACAGTTTACTTGCGTTTTCTTTGGTCATTAAACTAAATTTAATCTCTAAAGTTTACAAATTCTATTGGAAGACCAATATCAATAGCACTTATTGCGGACATTGCTTCTTGAAGGTCATCCCTTTTTTTTCCTTCAGCTCGTAACTCTTCTCCTTGAATTTTAATCTGAATTTTAAGTTTTAGTTTTTTTATTTCAGCAATAATTTTTTTTGCATTTTCTTGACTAATACCTTCTTCAAGTTCACTAACTTGTCTAATCGATGAACCTGCGGCATTTTCTGAATTTTTAATTGCTATCACTCTTGGATCAACTTTTCGTCTTATAAGATGAACTTGTAATAATTCATTTACTTGTTTTAATTTTAATGCATCTGGTGCTAATGTGGTGATAATCTTATCTTTTCTTTCAATTGAAATATCAAGTCCTTTAAAGTCAAATCGATTACCAATTTCTCTTAGGCAATTAGCAAGAGCGTTATCAAATTCTGGGTAACTAATTTTACTGATTACATCAAATGAAGGCATAATTTTTTATTATCTAATGATTTAACCATAACAAAAATTTTGATAATTGACTATTTGATTTATTTTAAAACTCTTTTAAGCTGCACTTATATGGAAGATTTAGTTAAAAAGTTAGAAGAACAGATCAGTTTTCTTCAAAATGAAATATCTCAAATGAGTGATGAACTGTATTCTCAACAAAAAGAGGTATCTGTTTTAAAAAAACAAATCTCAAACGTTGAAAAAAGAATTAATGAATTAGAGAGTAGTGATGAAGCAGGTATGGTTATGATTGATAAAAAACCTCCACATTATTAAACATTATTATTAATAATCCATGACAGAAAAATTTGACGTTATTGTAGTAGGTGCAGGTGCAGCAGGCATGATGAGTGCTATAGAAGCTGGCAAACGTGGAAGAAAAGTACTTTTAGTCGATCATGCAAAAAAAATAGGAGAAAAAATCAGAATATCAGGTGGTGGAAGATGTAATTTTACAAACATACATACACACCCCAGTAAGTTTATTTCAAACAATCCAAAATTTGTAATATCAGCTTTAAAACAATACACCCAAAATAATTTTATAGATTTAATAAAGAAACATAATATTAAATTTCATGAAAAAAAATTAGGACAACTCTTTTGTGATGAAAGTGCTCAACAAATCATAGATATGTTACTTTTAGAGTGTGAGATGGCAAATGTAGTTTTAAAAAAAGATACAACTATTGATGATATAGAAAAACAAGATGATAAATATTTTATAATTGTTGGTAATGATAAATATTTCTGTGAATCTTTAATTATTGCAACAGGGGGTCTATCTATTCCAAAAATTGGAGCAAGTAAATTTGGCTATGATATTGCTCAAAAGTTTAATATAAAAGTTATTGAAACATTACCCGCATTAGTTCCTTTAACTTTTAGTGAAAAAATACTAGCAATATGTAAAGAGCTTACGGGGTTATCTGTTGAAGCAGTTGTTTCATTTAAAAAGACTTTTTTTGAGGAGGGAATGTTATTTACTCACAGAGGTTTGAGTGGACCTTCTATATTACAAATTTCTTCTTATTGGAAATTGGGAGATGATATCAAGGTTAACCTATCACCAAAACTAGATGTAGATAAATTTCTAAATGATAGAAAAATTTCTAATCCTAAGCATGATATAAATAGTGTAGTTTCTGAAATCCTTCCTAAACGATTAGCTCATATAATCTGTAATGAAAATAACGTTAAAGGAAATATATGTGAATTATCTAACAAGGTATTAACAAATTTGAGTAATTCTATAAATGCTTGGGCGATAAACCCAACAGGAACCGAAGGCTATAGAACTGCCGAGGTTACCCTGGGGGGTATTGATACTGAAGAAATTTCTTCCAAAACAATGATGTCCAATAAACACCCCGGATTATTTTTTATTGGTGAAGTTGTAGATGTTACTGGCCATTTAGGTGGTTATAATTTTCAATGGGCTTGGTCTTCTGGCTATGTGGCTGGCCAATATGCTTAAAGATTTGTTACTGGTTGAACCTCTTCAGGTTTTTTTGGTTCTTCGATAGGTTCTGTTGTTGGGTTTAATTCAATTCCAGCAGGCGTAATAGATGAAGGCATAGCAACGAACTGTGAGTCTGGGTTTTCAACTGTTTGTCTAACTCTCATTCTATAGACACCAAACACACCTATTAAAGCATGAAAGAAAAGTAAAAATACAAAAAAACCGTTAGAGCCAACAACATCCATAAATATTGAACAAAGGAATGGACCACTCATAGCGCCCAAGCCAAATGTAAACTGTATACCAGCACCAGCTGCTACAAATTTTTCTTTTGGTATATAATCATTAGTATGTGCACAAATTAAAGAGAACATCGGTAAACTACAAATAGAAAATAAAATTAAGAAAATAAAAAACCACACTTTACTTGTACCTAGTTCGCCTGGTAAATACATCTGACCTGAAGATATGATAGCAAATAGAGCAAAAACACTAGCACCAAAAGTTGAGATAACTATTACTTTTCTTCTATCATACTTGTCAGAAAGTTTTCCAATAGGATATTGGGAGATAGCACCAGAAATTGCTAAAAGAAAAGTTACAAGTGATATTTGAAAAATAGTAAAATTCATTGATGCAGCATAAACTGCCAACAATGTAAAAAGTGCTGACTGAATTGTTCCATAAAAAAGTGCACTTACCATTCCAAAGGGTGACGTTTCATAAAGTTCTTTTAAAGGCATACCCTTAATCTTTTTAAATGTAGGTGGTTTTTTTTTAGTTAAAAGAATAGGTATAAGTGCAACTGAAGTAATAATTGAAACTAATATAAATGGTTGATAATTTTGAGGGCTACTAAAGTTTAATAAAAACATTCCTATGCCCATTGATCCATATAAAATAACCATATAAATAGATAAAACACTTCCTCTATTTTTATTACTAGATCTATCGTTTAACCAACTTTCAGCAACAGTATAAATACAAACCATACTTATTCCTGTTAATACTCTTAAAATAAACCAAATATATGGATTAATAAAAATTGAGTGAACCAAAATAATTAAAGATGCTAGAGATGCAAAAGCTGCAAACACTCTGATATGACCAACTCTCGATATAAGATTAGGAATAGTTGATGCACCAATAAAATATCCAACAAAATACCCAGACATCATAAATCCAGTTGCTGCAAGACTGAATTCTTCTTGAACAGCTCTTACACCTAGGAGTGAACTTTGAAATCCATAAGCCATCATTAAGAAGCCCATACCTAAAAACAATGCCCAAGAATTCTTTAAAACTTTATTCATAAAACTGACCGTACTTATTTGCGATCTAATTGTAAATCAAGTCTTTATTGTGATTAAACTATGAATTCTTTAATTTGATAAATGAGTGGATTGCGATGGCTGTAATGATTACAGCACCACCTTGTATAGTTTCAAGGCTGGGTTGCTCCTTAATAATCATCCATACCCAAATAGGACCAATTATAGTCTCTAATAAGAAGAATAGGTTCACTTCAGCTGCGGGTATGAATCTTGGAGCTATAGTAACTAGCACAAAGGGTATAGCCACACACATAATGCACATTAAAGGAACAATAATTAGGTCACTATCCACCAGTGCAAAACTTTCAATAAACAGAAGTGCAAACATCGCCACTATTAACTTACCAACAACCGCAGCTGGGATTAAGTTTTTATCCTTTGCAGATCTAATGGTAACTGCACCAACAGCCAAACCTAAGGCAGTTATTAAGCCTAATATATCTCCAAAAAAGTTACCTAATTGTATTGAATCGTAGAATATATAAATAGCAGCAGTAAAAGTTACAAATATTGTAATCCATGTTTTTCTATCAGGTAATTCTTTTAAAAATATTGCACCAAGTATTGCAGATAACATAGGAGCCATTGCAATCATAACTAATGTGTTTGCAACATTGGTATTTTGTATTGAAACAACGAAAGTAATATTGGTCACAGAAAAAGTACCAATATAAAGTAAGCCATGATAGCCACTTGAAAAAAGCATTTTAAAGAAATTTAATTTATAAATTAATAACATTCCTAAAAATACAGTGATGAAAGGAATAAGACCTCGATAAAAAACAAGCCCCCAAGTATCAACATTAGAAAGCCTTATAAATAAACTATCAGGCGTAATAAACATTACCGCAACAAATGCGAGTAAAGATCCCTTTTGTTGTTCGGATAAACTTTTCAAGCTCTTAATCCTTTCCAAAATATTTTTGCAAGATTAATGTTTGTAAGGTCGTAAAAAGATTTTAATCCTGTAGGAGAAGTTACATTAATATCTCCATTTAACTTTTGGTCAATAAAATCAATACCAGAAAAGTAGATGTCATTTTTTTTAAGATTTCTGCCAATTAAATTTGAAATTTTATTTTCTAATTTTGTTAATTTAACAGAAATAGGTATGGCCCCTTTACTCATGTTACTTAAAAAAGATCCCTTCTTTGGAACTCTAGAGATAGCACCACAAACTTTACCATTAATTATAAAAACTCTTTTATCTCCAAACTTAATTTTAGGTAAAAACTTTTGACACATAATATGTCCATGTTTTTTTATAAAGCGTGTAATTAATTTAGTATTGATCTTATTTTGAAATAAATGAATATCATTTCCACTAAAGCTATGAATAGGTTTTATAATCATTTTTTTGTTTTTAGAAAAAAATTTATTAATTTCATTCATATCTTTTGTAAAAATTGTATTTGGCATATATTTTTGAAAAAATGTTGAATATAGTTTTTCAGAAATATTTCTAATAGATGTTGGATTATTAATAATTTTAACTTTATTTTTTATCTTATCTAAAATGTAAGTTGTTGAAATGTATTCTAAATTAAAAGGAGGGTCTTGACGTATCAAAATATACTCACATTTAGTAAGTTCCAGTTTTTGTTTATTTAATATTTTAAAAAAACGTTTATTTGAATAATTAAACTCTACATAAAATCCATTAGCTACAACCTTATCGTTGATTATAGAAAGGTCTTTAGGTTCATAATAAAAAATTTTGTATTTTAATCTTTGTGCTTCAACAGCTAGAAATATACTAGTATCAGTTAGAGGTTTTAATTTTGAAGGATGATTACCTTGAATTGCAACTGTCTTATTTGTCATATAAGTCGTTTAAATTTTCATTCTTAGAAAATTTATCTATCATATGATCTGCGTTTGTTGTCTTATTATCAATTAGTTTATCTAGATGATTTAAAAATTTAGCCTCATTATCATTAGATTTATTCAGAATATCTCTGTTTAATAATCCTTTTCTTGAAATACCAAGCAGCAATGATGCCCAATGTAATAGATCTTTTCCCATTAACTCGGTATTAAAACCTTTTTTAGGTGCTTCTAGATAGGCATTAATTATTTTGTTTTTATCCCACTTAGAAATTAATTCATAAGCCTCATCTAAGTTGCCATATAAAATTCCAGTATTAAAAGCAGGTCCTGAGCACAAACAATCCCAACCACAAGTATCCATTGATCTTAATTCTATATATTTCTTAAGTCTATTTTCTGTAAAAATTGTACTTAGGTGAGTAGTTAAATCGTCTTCGGTTGGAAGTCTGTTGTTAATTTCATTAATTTTTCCATTCATGAAATCTGAAAATGAATAATTATTTCCTGATAAATATTCTTTTTCGTTTTGAATAAATAATAAAGGAAAGTTTATTGAAAAATCTGCATATTTTTCAAAGTCCATATTATCAAAAAAAACTTCAGGTAAACCACCTCTAGATGTTTCTTGCCAAACTTTAGATCGATAAGAGCTGTAACCACTATTTTTTTTTTCAACAATTGAAGAATTTGCAAATAGTGCAATAGATATAGGAACTATAGAATTTATTATTTTAAACTTTTTAATGAAATCTTTTTCAGAATCATAATCTAAATTAAGTTGTGTACCACAAGTCCTATACATCATGTCTAAGCTTAAAGAACCACCATTAGGCATATCTTTAGTCATTACTTGATATCTTTGTTTTGGATTATTAGAAACTTCACTAAGGCTTGAAATAGGATCAAAACCAGCACTAACAATTTTTAAATTTAATTTTTTAGTTACTTGTTGTAACTCAAATAAGTAATCATGAGATTCAGCACAAGCCTCATGAATATTGTTTAATTTATCTCCCGATAATTCAATTTGATTTCCAGGTTCTAAGGTGATGCTTTTTCCTTGTTTCTGTAACCCAATAATATTTTCTTTTTCCATTATTGGCTTCCATCCAAACTCACTTAGTAGTGAAAACATTTTAAGGACAGTAGGGTAATCTACTCTTTTGTTTGTTTTTTCATCAAATAAAAATTTTTCATGCTCAATACCAATTTTAAAATCTTTATTATCTTTAATTCCAGATTTAAAATATTTGATTATATTCTCTTTGTGAGTGATCATTGATTTATATATAAGGGTTTAATGTTCATTTTAAAGTCTTTATGTTCAGACTTTCTTTATGAGAATTATATGATGGTTAATTTAGTTATTCGAAGCAGTACTTAGCAATGATAATTGAGTAATTTTATCATCACCCAGCTCGTCTATAGGTTTAACAGGGTATTCACCTGTAAAATAATGATCTGTTAATTGAGGATACGTGTCATTACGTTTTTCAAATCCTATTGCTCTATACAAACCCTCAAGCGATAGAAAATCCAAAGATTTAGCACCTATATATTCGCAAATTTCTTCATTTGTTTTGTTTGCTGCAAGAAGCTCTTTTTTAGTTGGTGTATCCACCCCATAAAAGTCTGGATATCTAATTTCTGGACAGGCAATTTTAACATGAACTTCTTTTGCACCAGCGTCATAAAGCATTTTAACAATTTTATGAGAAGTTGTTCCTCTGACAAGTGAGTCATCTATCAAAATAATTCTTTTATCTTTAATTGTAGATTGATTAGCGTTTAATTTTAATTTAACTCCCAGGCTTCTAATTTTTTGACTAGGTTCTATAAAAGTTCTTCCAACATAATGATTTCTAATTAAGCCTAATTCAAAATTAATTCCTAAGTGTTGAGCAAATCCAAGTGCTGCAGCATTTCCTGAGTCCGGTACAGGGACAATTATATCTGCATTAATTTTATTTTCTTTAGCAAGCTCTATTCCTAAATTTTTTCTATGTTCATAAGCTGATTTTCCATCTAATAAACTATCTGGTCTTGCAAAGTAAATATATTCAAAAACACAAGGCCTAACTTTTCTTGCAGGGAAGGGTTTAAAACTTTTTAACTCATTGTTTTCAATCAAAACAATTTCACCATTTTCTACATCTCTTACATACTTTGCTCCAATAATATCTAGCGCACATGTTTCGGATGCCAAGACGTAACTATCTTTTATTTTACCAATAATTAAAGGTCGTATTCCATGGGGGTCCCTAACACCTATTAATGTGTTTTGTGTGAGCATAACTAATGCGTAGCCACCTTGAATTTGAAATATTGCATCAATAACCTTATCAACTGTTTTGTTTCTTTTTGATTTTGCAATTAATTGAACAATTGTTTCAGTATCTGATGTTGTGTAAAAAATTGCACCATCTTCAACTAACTTGTTTCTAAGTGTAACGGAATTAGTTAAATTTCCATTATGTGCAACACCAATACCACCTGCGTTAGTATCCGCAAAGAAAGGTTGGATATTTCTTAAGGTATTTTCACCGGTAGTACTATATCTGTTATGACCGATAGCATATTTTCCAAGTAAATTTTTTAATACTTTTTCTTTGTTAAAGTTGTCCCCAACCAAACCAAATCTTTTTTCTGAATGATATTTTTCTCCATCAAATGATACAATTCCACAACCTTCTTGACCTCTGTGTTGAAGGGCATGCAATCCTAAAGCAGTTAGAGCAGCAGCATCATCACTATTGCTTATACCAAATACACCGCATTCTTCATTTAATTTAGGATTATAAATCTTGAATTTTTTCTTTAGAATCTTGATAGTTTTTTTCATTTGGAAACTCTTTTAATAAATAATTACTACCTTTTTCTATATATGGAAAGGCGTATGATTTATCAGTATTAATCGGCCATTTACTATAATTATATACAATATCTATAACTGAAAATAAAAAAATACAGATTACATAGCTTCGAATAAATCCAAAAAATAACCCAAATAAAGAATCGAGCCTTCCTAGTCCAACAAATTTTACCGTCTTACTAATAGCCTTATTTGCAATTAGAACAATAAAGATCACTAAAACAAAAATAGTTATGCCGAGCGTAATATCTAAGACATATTCACTATCAATTATATTTTTAAAATAAGGCTTAACTTTTGGAAATAGAATTAAAGTTACAACATAAGCCAATACCCACTTTGAAGCTGACAATAAACTTAAAACAAAACCTTTACTATAACACTTGATAACTGAAAAAATTGTAATGATTAAAAATATTAGGTCTATTAAAGAGACTACTTGATAAAAATCTTTTAAAGCATCAAGCATAATAGTTTTATTTTCCGAAGGGTTTACTTATTAAAATAAGAGAGGGTAGTAAAGTTAATACAGAAATCATCGCAAGTAACATTGCTAAACCAGTGAATACACCAAAGTAAATTGTTGGTATAAATTTAGAAAAAACAAGAATTGAGAAACCAAAGACAATAGTTATTGAAGTATTTAGTATTGCAACACCCACAGTTGAATGGCAAACTTTTAGTGTTTTATTATAGTCTTTATTTTTTAAAAACTCTTCTTTAAATCTATAAATGTAGTGAATGCTATTATCTACGGCTATCCCTATTGTGATTGCAGCAATAGTAATAGTCATCATATCAAGTGGTATTCCAAGCAAACCAATAATTCCTAAAATAAAGAAAGCTGCAATAAAATTTGGAACAACACCGATAAGAGATAGTTTAAAATTTCTAAATAAAATCATAAACATTGCAAAAATTCCAACCATAACTAAACCCAATGTGAGTATCTGAGATTTAAAAAGACTTTGGAGCAAATTATTAAACAAGATTAAAACACCAGCTAGTTTAAATTCTTCTTTGTTAAGTTTTAATTCATTTTCAAGGTCATAATTTATTTGGTTTATTAAATCATTTCTTCTTAGACCATCCTGTGAGTCAATAATTCTAAGACTTATTCTAGCTTCATTATCCTTTATAGATATATAAGGATCTATAATATCTTTTTTTATACTTTCTGGAATCTTTGAATAAAGAACGCCCATTTCTAAAGTTCCAAGAGGCTTGTCATTATTTAACTGAGTTGCAACTTCAATAATTGAACTAAATGATAAAACTTTTCCAACCGCAGGAAGGTTATCTAAATAATTATGAACATTTTGAATTTTTTCAACTTTATCTTTAGTAAACCAGTATTTTTCATCACCTTTACTGCCTTCATCATCCCAGTTTTCAAACTCATCATCTTCTTTAGACTGTACAGCGACATTTTCTGGAAATTTCAATATAACTTCTAAAGGTGTAGTGCCACCTAGTTTTTCATCAATAAGTTTCATGCCTTTATAGATTTCAGTATTCTTATTAAAATAATTTATAAAACTATTTTCAACTTCAAGCTTGCTTATTCCAACAATACTTAATCCAACAACCAAACCTGTTATTAAAAAAATTATACTTTTATGGTTAATAGAAATTTTACCAAAAAAAGAAGTGATTTTAGAATCTGTATCTTCTTTAACTTTCACTTTATTGTTGGACATAAAGCTCAGTAGAGTAGGGAGCAAGGTAAATGTAATGATAAAAGAAGTTATTAATCCTAAAGTCATCATCCACCCAAAATCAATAATAGGTTTGATGCCACTAAATACTAAAGATAGAAAAGCACATATAGTTGTAAGAACTGTGTAAATAATTGGCCAAAACATCTTACTAGTTGTCATTGTAATAATTTTTAAATTATCTAAATTTGGAAAATCTTCTCTTAATTGTAAAAACCGGGTACTCATATGAATATTCATTGCCATAGTTAGAATTAACATTAGAGCAATAAAATTTGAGGAAATAACAGTAACCTTCCAACCTAAAAGACCAAGTAGACCTGTCATAATTAAAACTGAAAAAAAGCAACTACTAATTGGAACAATAATCCAGATTAGTTTTCTAAATATAAACCATAGGGTAGCGATAATAAATAAAAGAACTCCTAGACCAAAAACAATAATATCACTTTTAATAAATGACATCATGTCATCTGTGATCATTGGAATACCTCCCAAGTATATTTTACCAACATCTTCATAGCTTTTAATAATCCCTCTTATCTGAGTGATATTTTCATGATTTTTCTTTTTTAAAGTATCTTTATAATCTTCAATTTCTTGAACTGATTTATTTTCAATATCTTTAAGTTCATCTTTTTTTATATAAACAATTATGCCACTTGTTTTACCATCTTCACTTATTACAAAATTTCTAAAAACTGGACTATTTAATATTTCTTTAAATCCTCTTTCAGTATCGACACCCTCATCTTTTAAAGTTTTAAAACTTTCTAATCTTTCTTGAAGAGGCGCTTCTGAATTATTTAATAAAGGGATATCAAGTAGCGTAATAACGCTATGAACCCAATCTAGACTTTGGATTTTATATTTTAAACTTAAAAGATTATTAATAGAAGATTCAGTAACCATTCCCTCATTAGGAGAATAAGTTAAGATTAGAAACTCTTTAGAACCATATCTTTCAGTGACTTCTTTCAAGTATTCAAGATCGGGATCACCTTCAATTAATAAAGTATCAGATGAGGCATCTAGCCTAAAATCTTTAGAAAAATACCCAAAACTTAAGAGAGTAATTAACAGTAATATAAAAATTGATTTAGGATTTTTTAAAACAATATTTTGATAAAATAGAGAAAGCATTCACAGCTAATATATTGGATATTAGTTAATTTGAGTATCTTTAAATTTGGTAAACATTGCTTCAAATTCTACCATAACATTACCTGTTGGGCCGTGTCTTTGTTTTCCAATAATAAGCTCTGCTAGATTTGATACTTCATTCATTTTAGCTTGCCATTCAGCATGTTCAACAGTTGCGGGTCTAGGCTCTTTTCTCTCCAGGTAATAGGCCTCTCTATATACAAACATTACAACGTCAGCATCTTGTTCAATTGATCCAGATTCTCTTAAATCTGATAACTGGGGTTTATGATCATCTCTTTGTTCCACTGCTCTTGATAGCTGTGATAGAGCAATCACTGGAAGTTTAAGTTCTTTTGCCATTGCTTTAAGGCCTTGAGTGATTTCAGAAATTTCTTGAACTCTACCATCTCTATTATTTCCAGATCCTCTCATCAATTGAATGTAATCTACAACAATCAAATCTAAACCAAATAATCTTTTAATACGTCTTGCTCTGTTGCTCATAGCAGCGATACTGATAGCTGGCGTTTCATCTATATATAAAGGAAGTTCAGAGATATTCTTTGAAGTCTCAATAAATTTATCAAACTGCTCATCAGAAATTCTTCCTCTTCTAATATCATTTGATTTAATTCTAGATTGTTCTGCTAAAATTCTAGTTGATAATTGCTCAGAAGACATCTCTAGTGAGAAGAAAGCTACTGCAGATTTTTTTCCACTTTCTTGTAGTTTTTGAGCAGCGTTAAAAGCTATATTTGTTGCTAAAGCAGTTTTACCCATCGAAGGTCTACCTGCAATTATAATTAAATCTGAATTATGAAGCCCGCCCAGTCTATCATCTAAATCTCTTAGACCAGTAGGAACACCAACGATCCCTTCATCATTTTGATAAGCAGCTGAAGCCATCTCAATAGTTTGTTTCATCGCTTCATCAAATTTAATAAGCGATGAATTGAACGATCCTTTTTCGGCAAGATCAAATAATAATCTTTCTGAATTTTCAATTATATTTTGGCCGTTAACATCAAGTGCATTTAGTTTTGCGGCATCAATAGTATTTTCAGATATCTTAATTAACTCTCTTCTTACAAACATGTCATAAATAATTCTTGAATACTCTATTGCTTGTCTTGGAGGGGTAGAGAATTTTGTAACTTTTACTAAATATTCAGGAACATTTAATTCGTCCTTTTCATTTTCAAAATAATTTTTTAAAGTAATTGGGTTTGCGAGCATCCCTTTGTAAATTAAACTTTCAATTGCTGAAAAAATACTTTGATGCATGGGGTCATAAAAGTTAATACTTGAGACGATGGTATTTATTTCATCGAACGTTTCGTTTTGAACTAATATTGATCCAATTACTGCTTGTTCTGCTTCAATATTATTAGGAAGCTCTTTAAATGTATCTTTAACTAAGCTCAGGTTATTTTCCATGAGTAAATCTTATCTTAATTGAGATTTAAAAAAATAACAAATATATGCTGGGGAAAAAATTGTATAATTATTGAATAGTATCAGCTGTAACTACATTAACAGTAATTTCAAAATCTACTTCAGAGTGTAGAATAATTTTTACCTTAAATTTACCAATTGATTTAATCTCAGTTTTTGGTTGTATCATTGAAGGTTTAATATCTAACTTGTCATTTTCTAATATTAGTTTTGAAATTTCAGTTGGTTTAACTGATCCATAAAGCTCTTTATTTTCAGTGCTTAATTTTTTAATTTCATATTCTTTATTGTTAATTTGTTCAGAAATTTTTTGAGCTTCTTTTTTCTTTTCGGTATCTTTTTTACTTAGCTCAGATTTAATCTTTTCAACTTCTGCAATATTTTCTTTTGAAGCATAAAGAGCCTTTTTATTTGATATTAAGAAGTTTCTAGCAAAGCCTCTTTTAACATCTATAATTTCTCCAATAGATCCAATTCTTCTTAAGTTTTCTAAAAGTATAACTTTCATTTAAATTAACGCCAAATTTCTAGCTCTCTTAATAGACAAAGAAAGCTCTCTTTGTTTTTTTTGTGAAACATTTGTAATTCTTGATGGTAAAATTTTACCATTTTCAGACATGTATTTTTTTAATAATCTGATGTTTTTATAATCAACTTCTGGAGCACCCTTAGAAGATAAAGGGCAAGTTTTTTTAAATTTGTATTTATTAGGCTGAAAAATACTTAGTTTTGCAAAGTTACTTTGATTACCCTTTTTTTTATTTCCTGCTCTTTTTTTTGATGGCATAATTAGTCTCTATTGTATTCTTTTTTATATTCTTTTTTTTCGTACTCATCTTTTTTTGAAAAATATTTAGCTTCTAAATTAAATTTCTTAACCTTAACTGTCATATATCTTAGAAGATTTTTATCAATTACTTCGTTTTTTTCTAATTCATCAATAATTTTTCCAGGTCCTTGAATCTTAAAGTGCATATAGATGCCTTTTTTATTCTTTTTTATAATGTAAGCTAAATTTAACAAACCCCAATCTTCAGTTTGCACTATTTTTCCTTCATTTTTTTCTACTATTTTAGAATATTTCTCAGTTAACTGCTTAACCTGAGCTGGGCTAGTATCTTGTCTAGCAACTATTGTGTGTTCGTATAAATTCATAATTGTTCTTTAATAAAAAGTGAGGATATACTATTATAATTGTTGAATTACAACACTTAAAACCATAATAAACTTTAGATATTTAAATGTTTTCTGTTATTTTTCCAGGTCAGGGCTCACAATTAGTAGGAATGGGTAAAGACCTACACGCCAAATATAGCTTAGTTCAAGATCTATTCAAGGAAGCAGATGATGTGCTTGGTTTTTCACTATCAAATCTTATCTTAAATGGCCCTAAAGAAGAATTAGACTTAACTGAAAATACTCAGCCAGCAATTTTTTTGCTTAGTTATTCAATATTCAAGTTAACCAAAGAAGAGTTTGAAATTGATTTAGGTAAAGCAAAATTTTATGCAGGACATTCTTTAGGAGAATATTCAGCATTAACAGCAGCTGGATCATTATCATTTTCAGATACTTTAAAAATATTAAAAATTAGAGGTAATGCGATGCAAAACTCTGTTCCAAAAGGAATGGGTGGAATGGTTGCAGTTTTAGGCTCTGAAATTGAAATAATCAAAAAAATTATTGACGAGAAAAAAGATAAGTATGAATGCTTTATTGCAAATGATAATTCTGTCGGTCAGATTGTATTAAGTGGAAAAATGGAAAACCTAGAAAAAATCATGATTGATTTGAAGGGTTCAAATATTAAAAATATTAAATTACCAGTTAGCGCTCCATTTCATTGTAAATTAATGAATAATGCAACACTTGTAATGAAAGAGGAAATAGAAAAATTAAATTTTAATGAACCGAAAAATATTCTTATTTCAAATGTAACAGCAAAAGAAATACCTAATTCTAATGAACTAAAAGAATTGCTAATTAAGCAAATTGAAAACAGTGTTCGTTGGCGGGAAAGTGTTTTATTAATGATTGAGAAGGGTGTTACAGAATTTATAGAAATAGGACCAGGCAAAGTTTTATCTGGATTAATAAAAAGAATAGATAAAAATGTTAAAGTTAGTGCAATAAATTCAGAAGAGGATATAAAGTTAATTAATATCAATGAGTAGTTTAAAAGATAAAAATATTATAGTCACAGGTGCCTCAGGTGGAATTGGTAATTCTATAGTCGAGAGATTAATCCAAAATGGCGCAAATATTTTAGCTACCGGTACAAGAATTGAAAAACTAGAAGAGTTAAAAGAAAAATTTAATAATATAAAAATTCTTAAATTTGATATTTCTCAACATGATAAAATTGAAGAATTTATAGAAAATGCTACAAAAGAACTTGATGGATCATTAGATTGCATTGTTAATAATGCAGGCATTACAAAAGATAACCTAACTATTAGAATGAGCTTAGAAGAGTGGTCAAAAGTGATAAACATTAATTTAACTTCCACATTCTTAATGTGCAAATATTCAATAAAAAAAATGTTAAAAAATAAATCTGGAAAAATTATCAATATAACGTCTGTTGTTGGACATACTGGTAATGTAGGACAAGCAAATTATACAGCATCTAAAGCAGGAATAGTTGCAATGTCAAAAAGCTTAGCAATTGAATATGCAAAAAAAAATATCAATGTTAATTGCATATCCCCAGGCTTTATAAGCACTGCTATGACAGACCAAATAGATGAAAAATTTAAAGAAGTAATAATTAATAAAATTCCATCTAATAGACTGGGTAAACCTGAAGATATAGCTAATGCAGTTAATTTCTTAAGCTCAGATCAGTCAGACTATATTAATGGAGAAACACTTCATGTTAATGGGGGCATGTATTTGGGTTGACAAAACTACTTTTTGAACTATTAACGAAATATAACAAAAAGGAACATTATGTCAGAAGATATTTCAAGCAAGGTTAAAAAAATTGTAGCAGATCATCTAGGTATTGATGAAGCTAAAGTATTAGATGATTCAAGTTTCATAGATGATCTTGGAGCAGATAGTTTAGATACAGTTGAGTTAGTAATGGCTTTCGAAGAGGAATTTGGTTCAGAAATTTCAGATAGTGAAGCTGAAAAAATTCTTACTGTAGGTGATGCTGTTAACTTTATAGCAGGCAAAGCAAACTAGAAATTAAATGTCCAAAAAAAAAGATGGGATAATGGTAATTTTATCATCCCCATCTGGGGCAGGTAAAACAACATTAGTAAAACTTCTTTCTAAAAACAAAAATTTTCATATTTCAATTTCTCATACCACAAGAAAACCTAGACTTAACGAAATTGCAGACAAAGATTACTACTTTGTTGATCATGATAAATTTGAAAGTTTAATAAAGAATGAAGAATTCTTAGAATATGCAAAAGTATTTAACCACCTTTATGGAACAACTAGAACACCAGTTATTGAAAAATTAGAAAAAAGTGAAAATGTAATATTTGACATTGATTGGCAAGGAGCTGATCAAATCAAGAATAAAAAATTAAATTATAAATTAATTACTTTTTTTATTCTACCACCTAGCAAAGAAATACTATTCGAAAGACTATCAAACAGAGAAATGAAAGATAAACTGATAGTGGAAGAACGCATGAAAGAATTTAGTAGAGATGTATTACATTGGATTAACTACGACTACGTAATTATTAACGATAATCTAGATGAATGTTATTCTAAAATTAGTAGTTTAATTGATGCTGAAATTAATAATGGTTCAAAAGACTATGATAAAGGTTTCATCAGAAAACATGTTGAAAAACTAACCTCTTAAATCCTCATATTCTTTTACAAGTTTGAAGTATATTTCAGGTTCAAGATTTTGAGGTCTAAGATTAAGATCGATACCAAATTTCTCTGCAACCTGTTTTCCATTAGCAAAAACTTGATTGAAGGGTTTTTTTAACATCTTCCTTCTTTGACTGAAAAATATTCTAGTAATCTTTTCGAGATTTTTAGGATCTTTTAATTCAAAAAAATTTTCTTTTGGAGTGAATAAAAGTAAAGAACTATCTATTTTTGGTCTTGGTGAAAAACTTTGTGGTTTAATATCTATTATTTTTTTTACATTAAGTTTCCAACTGGATAAAATTGATAGTCTGCCATACTTTGAGCTATTAAATTCAGATATAATTCTATCAGCAACTTCTTTTTGGAACATCAATATTAGACTTTCAAACCAAAAATTTGAACCAACATTAAGTATCCACTTGGATAAGATTTCAGTAGATATATTATATGGTAAATTACCAAAAACAGATAATTTTTGATCTGAGATTTTATCTTCAGATACTTTTAAAATATCGTCATTAATAATTTCTATTTTTGTATCAAACTTTTCTTTTAATAATATGGCTAAATCATCATCTTTTTCCACAACAAAGAGTTTTTTTGGTCTTTGTTTTAAAATATATGTGGTTAGATTCCCACTCCCTGGTCCTATTTCTAAGACTTCTTTGTTGGCTATATCAGTTACACATACAATTTTTTCAAGTACCTCTCTATCTATCAAAAAGTTTTGGCCAAGGCTTTTTTTTGCTTTTATATGCACTTATTTATCCAAAAACTTTAAGGCTTGTATTAAGCTTTTTGGATCAGATAAATTTTTACCCAACATGGAAGAGTTGGGACCGTGGTCAGGTGAAATACGAGTAAACGGTAAGCCCAAAGTAATATTAATTGCATCAAAGTTAAATAAAGCCTTCATAGGAGAAAGCACCTGATCATGATACATGCCAATAATTACATCGAAATTTCTTAAATACTCTTTTATAAATATAGTATCTGCTGGGTAAGGACCATCAACATTGAATTTTTTTAGTTTAAGCTTTTTAATCGCAGGTATAATTATTGCTTCCTCTTCACAGTTTTTAAAATTACTTTCACAGTGTGGATTTAAACCTGTTATGGCAATCTTAGGTTTTTTATTAAATTTTTTTTTATAAAATTCAGTAATAAGCTTAACATGTAGATATATTTTTGGTTTTGAAATTTGTTTGTGAACATCCTTCAGAGCTAAATGTGTGGTAATTGGACTAACAGCTAATTTATTATTAAATATAAGCATTACAACTTTATTATTTTTTTTTGTTTTTTTTGCTAAATATTCAGTAATCCCTAAAGTTTTTCCTTTTAAAAAAGATTTTTTTGAAATTGGTCCGTTGATTAATTTTGATAATTTATTTTGTTTAATAATTTTTAAAGCAACTTCAAAAGATTTTTTTATGTAATCATTAGATTTACTAGAAATTTTTTCAAAACAGCTCTTAAATTCATATTTTACATTAATTAAGTTAATTTTTTTGTTATCTAATAAATTAAATTTTATAAAATTTTGATCAATCGTATTAATTTCAAAAAAAAAACCTAATTTTTTCATCTGTTGCTCAAGTAATTCTTTTGAGGCAATAATTATTAAGGGGCTTTTATAATGATTAGCTTGAATACTTTTAAAAAAAATCTCTAAAAAGATACTATTAGGTTCACCTGCTACAATTAGTATAGGTTTATAGTTCATCTATTAGGCTATTAATCTTTACTTTATTATAAAATATTTTTGAAAATTGATCTAATTGTTTACTAGTCTCAAATTGAATCATTTTGTTTAATTCTTCATCTTCATTAAACATAGCTTTTTCATACTTAATTTCTTCTATCTTTAATATTAAAAATGAAGAACCAGTTTGAATAGGTTTTGTGTATTGTCCAGCCTCCAATGATTGCAGCTCTTGTATAATTTTTTTTGATAATTTTTTCTCATCCACCCATCCAATTTTTCCACCAAATTTTGAGCTATCTGAAATACTGTATATATTTGCAGTATTATTAAATCCTATTTCACTTATACTTTGACCTATATTTTCTAATTTTTTTTCAAAACTTGAATTATTTTCTTTATCAAATAAAATTTCTGATAGAGAGTATATTTTCTGATTTAATCCATTGCTTGCTTCATCTAATTTTTTTTTTAATTCATCTCTATCTATGTTAATTTGAGCAATGTATCTATCGTATATTAATTGATTCCATAAAATTTCGATTTGAATTTTTGTTTTAACGTAATCTAATGACATATTGTTTCCTTTTAAATACTGCTTAAATTCAGTGTCACTATTTATATTTAAATTTTTATAAAAATTCTGTAAATAAATATCAATATTCAAATCCAATGTTTCTAGATCAAAGTATTTTGCTAATTCTATTTTTTTTATCTTTTCTTTTAATGCAGACTCTTTCGATATTTCTAATACCTTAACTTTATCTAAGTTTTTAATCTGATTATTAAGTGAAATTAGATACTGATATTCTTTCTCTATATCAGCATTTGTTATAATTTGATTATTAACTTTGTATACAATGTGAATATTTTCATTAGAGTATGATTTTACACTTAATGTTAGTAGAATAATTAAAGTGCAAATAAATTTTATTTTATTCATTTATTTTCTTAGATTGGGAGATTTTGTTTGACCAAATGGAATTATAGTTAAATTTAAATAAATACTTTCATTTGGCTTTAAATCCCTATCAGTATAATAATCTTTATTATACTGAATTGCAGCAATCAGACAATCATTTCTATATTGGTACATTAAATTATAAAATTCAGTTGCATTAGTTTCTTTATTTTCTCTTGTTTCAAAAGAAAAACTATTTGATTTTTTAAAATTATATACTGTTTTATTTGAAAGATAACTTTCTTTATTTACATTATTATTTTGATTGAGATATTCAAAGGTTGTTACAAAATTATTAATTTTAAATTCATTTTTTAACAACTGAAAGTTTGTATCTTTTAGGTTTTCATCTTGAGAAAATTCATAATTAATATTAAAAAAGTTGCTAGGATTGAAACTTAAGTATCCCATTACATCAGAGGTTTTCTTATCAAGTGAGCTGCTATCTGGTAAATTTTTATCTTCTTCGTATTTAAAAACATTTGCAATTTTTGCATTAAAAATGTCTCTGTTGGAAAAATCAGTTTTATAAAATTCTGTTCCAAAGCTAAGCGAACCACCACCCTCAACAGAGTCGTTCAAGGCAAGTCTGTTTAGACTGAACACATTATTTGTGTTAATTCTTTTATCATCATCTCTTGCATTCTTCGATTTATTAGGGCTATATCTTGCTGAAATAATTGGTTTAAGGGTATTTGTATAACTATCTGTTTTTTTTTCTAATGGATAGGAAGAATTGTATTCAACTAAAGTAGCAACTTTTGTATCTAAACTTTCTTTATACTTTTTTGAATTTTCACTGTCAGTATTTATATTCTTAAATAAAATATTATAACTATTTTTTAGGCCATTATTGGTAAATTTTGGGTAAGAGCTATATAAAAAATCATTAATCAAAACTTTTTCAAAAACATTTGTATTATAGTTTTTAATATAACCACTTGAGTTTAAATCAAAGTTTCCAGACTTTAGCAAGTCAGTGTATAATTTTTTTCTAATATTATAGCTTGGGTAAATATATTCGTATTTATCTCCATCTGATACGTCACTTAATTTTTCATACACTATAAAATCTGCTTCTATACTTAAATCTTCTTTTGAAGCGTTGAAAGCAAACGCAGAAGTTAATGTTTCAGTGTCATTATTTATAAGAGGGGATTCTAATTTATAATTCTTCATATAAGTTGCATCAGATGAATATTGCAAATCAAGAAGTAAATTTGAATTATCAAAATAGTTTAAGTTTAATTCTTTTTGACTATTTGAAAAAAAATGAATTTTGGACGAACGACTTTTCTCATTTAATAAGCTAAAATCTATTGTATGTTTTGATTTTGAATTCACTTCTCTATATTCAGATTGTGCAAGTATTTTATTATCTGGATAAAGCCGTGGACTAAATGTTAAATCTCTATTGTTAGAAAGCACATGAAAATATGGCAGTATAAATGCTGAGCCATTAGAATTAGACCCTGTAAAAGAAGGCATCAAAAATCCAGATTGCCTTTTTACAGTTGGGTCAGGATGAAAAAATTTTGGAAAATAAAAAACTGGTTTATCATAAATTTTTAACCATGCATTTTGATAATTTATTGTCTTTTTTTTTTATCATGTGTAATTTTTGATGCTAAAAATTCCCAAGGTGGACAATCATTGTTTTTTTTACAAGTTGTAAAAACACCTTTTTCTATAATAGTTTTATGGTTGTCACTTTTAACAGTTTTACCTTTTATTCTTGGATCGTTGTTTTCAGTCAAATTGTTAAAATCTAAAGATATGTCCTTTCCAATTAATTTATTAGTCAATAAATTTATATATGCTTTTTCAATATAATATTTATTGTTTTGAACGTCTAAAATATTTGCTTTAGAGATTTTTAATAAACTATCTTTTAAACTATAAGTAAATTTTTCAGTAATAACATTATTTCCAACTTTATCATAAATAGAAGATCTAATGTTTGAAGAAATTTCCTTTTTTATTTTGTTATAAACAGCCTCTTCAGAACTGAATGTAGTAGCGTTTGTTAGGTCATTAATTTCGACATTTCCTATTGCTTTAATTAATGAAATTTCTTGATCATAAATTAATTTATCTGCATTAATTTCAATATTTTTTTCAGATAAAATAACTTTTGCTTTATTAGCAATTAAAATTGATGTGGTTCTATCAAATTTAAAACTTTGACCGTCAATTTTTATATTAGAAGATTTAGAGTATGCTGAACCTGCTCCAGCATTTACAGTATTACCATTATTTGTAATATCTAAATCTGAAGTGTTAAATATAATTTCGTTTGCGTAAACTTTATTATAAATAATTAAAGTTACAAAAAAAAATAAATATATTAAAAATTTTGAGTTATTTTTCATTTAACTTGATTAATCCTATTAACGCGATGAGTATCAATATCACAAATGGAAGATATGTTGATAATATAATTGGCATTTTACCATTTTCTCCCATTAAATAAGACAAATAGGATAAATAATAAATAATTACTGAAAGCAATATTCCTAACAATAAATGAAAAATAATAGAGGCATTTCTTTTATTATTAAACATTATTATTGAAGAAAAAATTGTCATAATCGAGATATATAATGGAAGAGAATAAAGTTTATGCAAATGAATATCAACTTCCCTGGTAGAATTTCCTAAGGATTTGTAGTCATCTCTCAATTCTAGTAATTTAAAAAAACTTAAAGAGGACAGGTTATCAAATAAACTATTTATTTTTTTAATATCAAAGTGTGTTTTGATTAAATATTCTTCCTCTAGTTGGGTAGTTTTATTGTCCTTAAAGAGTAATGGCTTAGTTAAAATCCATTCATAACTTGAAATATCAATTTTTTTAGAAGTAATTAAACTAATTAACTGATAATTATTATCAAACTCATGAATTGAAACATTAATTAATAAATTATTTAATATTTTATCTGCATTAATAATATATTTTTTATTGTCAATTTCATCTTTAATCCAAAGACCACTATCTTTAATAACAGCCAAATATTTATCATCATTTGAATATGAGTTTTTTGTATCAAAGTAAATAAACTGTAATTTAGATGATATTGCATAAAATATAGTTATTAAAATTAAACCAAATATAAGTGATGTAAAAAATAATATTTTTAAAATTCTGAGATTACTCAACCCATTAATTTTTAAGATTTCAAGCTCATTTTTATCAATTATATCAAGAAAGAAAAATTGAGTTCCAATTAGAAAAATAAAAGGAAAGATTTCAAAAAGAGTAGCAGGCGTATTTAAGCCACTTAATATTATTGGGAAATATGTATTTGCTTGAAGATCTTTAAAAAAATTAATTTCTTCAAATAAATTAAGAATAAAGACCAATGCAAAGAAAATTAAAAAAACATTCAAAATTTTTTTTGAAAAAAGTAATATTAAGTAAAGTTCAAAAGTCTTAATCATCAGTAATTTTTTTTTGATCTAGTATATGCAAAAAGGTTAAAGCTAAGAATTGAAAAAACAGGAAAAGTTATAAAAAAGTATTGTCCAAAGGTATTATAAGATGAATATCTTAAAGAAATTTCAGAGATAACTATAGCCACAATACCTATAAAAAATATAACATATTTATAAAGTGTAAATCTTTTATTTTCTTTTGATATAAAGAGAATAAGACATGCTATTGAAGATAGTAGAAGCAAGTAAATAGGTTTATAAAACCTTTTAAAAACTTCTTGTTTAATATTTGTGATGACATCTTTACTACAAGTTAAAATTTCACTTTTGAATTGATTTAGTTTATCTTGTGTGTAGTAATTTAAACACCTTATCAAAAGTTTGCTACTTAATTCCTGAATTTTGGGAAAAGAAGTACTTTTGCTTCCGAACTGAGTTAAATTAAAATCTATACTATCAAATGAAAAATTATTATTTTTAGCATCTCCTACATTAATTACGCTTCCATTAGATAGTTCTAAATATTTTAGATATCCTAAATCTTTTATAAAACCTTTATTCGCATAAATAACTCTAGACTTAGGGCCATCTTCTTTGAGAAAAATATTATTATATACTCCTTTTGGTTTTTCGGACTCAATAAATATAGTTAAATTCTTTACTACATCTATGAATTTACCCTCTTGAAAAAGTGAAGGAAAAAAATCAATATTAGAATTTCTTATAAAATTACGAGCTTTATCCAGGCTACTTGGTGAAAGGTACGATCCAATGACTACTTGAAAGATTAAAAAAAATAATGAAAAACCCATAATTATTTTAGTAAATTGAAATCTACTTATCCCTGCGGACCAGAAGATAATTAATTCATTTCTTAATTCATATCTATTGATTTGATAAAATAAGGAAACAAAGAAAACAAAAGGTAAAATTCTATTAATAATTTTAGGAAAATTAAATAGAGTATATGAAAGGTATACTCTAAAACCATGTCCATCTTCCGTAATAAAGTCTAGATAGTTAACTGCTTGAATCACCCATACAATTAAACCTAGAGACAAAGACATTAATAAAAAAAAAATGAGGGTATCTTTTAAAAAATGAGTAAATATTAATTTTTTCATTGTAATATAATAAATTTATTCATATATAGCATTCAACTCGTGGAGAGTGTATTTAAATTTATGACAATTCAAATTAATTATAAAAATACTGATTTAAAAAAGGATTTAACTAATCTTGTATTATTTGTTGATGAAAATTTCAATATTAGAGGTATTAAGAAATATATTTCAAATTTTGAATTTTCGTACATAGCTGACTTACTAAAAAAAAGTGATTTAAAAAAAGACTTACTTTTTTTTGAAGTTAATTCAAAAAAAACGGTATTTTTAGTATCTATCAAAAAAGATGTAAAAATATTAGATATAGAAAATTTGGGTGCTAAATTTCATAGTTACATTAACTATGATAAGAAAAACGACTATTTTATAAATTCAGATACAGTTAATAATAAAATAAAAAATTTTGTATGTTATTTTCTACATGGATTAAAATTAAAATCATATGAATTTAATATTTATAAATCCAAAAAAAATAAAAATATAGTTTCTGTAAATGTTATAGGAATTAAAAGTAAAATATCTACCCAAGATCATTTAAGATTTAAAGCGCTAGAAGAGGGAAGTTTTTTTGCAAGAGACCTTGTTTCGGAACCAGGAAATGTCTTACACCCAGATGAATATGCAAAAAGAATAAATACACTTAAAAAATTTGGATTAAAAATAAATATATACGATGAAAAAAAATTAAAAAAACTTGGAATGAACGCCTTACTTGGTGTAGGACAAGGAAGTATTCGAGGATCATACCTTGTAACAATGGAATGGAATGGAGCAAAAAATAATTCTACTCCTTTAGCTTTTGTTGGAAAAGGAGTTTGTTTTGACACTGGTGGTTATTCTTTAAAACCAGCAAAATTTATGGAGGATATGACTTATGATATGGCAGGCTCAGCTACTGTGGTGGGTTTAATGAAAAATTTAGCCATAAGAAAAGCAAAAATAAATGCTGTTGGTGTTGTAGGGCTTGTTGAGAATATGGTTAGTGGAAATGCTCAAAGACCTGGCGACATAGTAAAATCTTACAGTGGTAAAACAATAGAAGTATTAAATACAGATGCTGAAGGTAGATTGGTTTTGGCCGATGCTTTAACTTTTACTGAAAAAAAATTTAAACCTAAGTTTATGATTGATTTAGCAACTTTAACCGGTGCTATTATAGTTTCATTGGGCTCTGAATATGCGGGCCTATTTTCAAACGATGATAAATTATCAAAACAGTTATTAGAAGCGGGTGACAAGGTGGAAGAAAAATTGTGGAGAATGCCATTGCATAAAAACTTTGACAAACTTATAGATTCAAAAAATGCAGATATGCAAAACATTAATTATGTAGGTGGTGCAGGATCTACAACTGCAGCACAATTTTTACAAAGATTTATTTTAAATAAAACACCTTGGGCCCACTTAGATATAGCTGGTATGGCATTTTCAAAATATGGTGGTGCTTTAAATTCAGGTGGTGCGACTAGCTATGGAGTAAGATTATTAAACCAACTAATAGAGGATAATTATGAGTAGTATAGAACAAACACTATCAATCATTAAACCAGACGCGGTTGAAAGAAATTTAGATAATAAAATTAAAGAAATGTTTATAGATAAAGGTTTCAAGATTGTTAAAGATAAAAAAATTGAGATAGCAAAAACTGAAGCAGAGCAGTTTTATAAAGTTCATGAAACAAAACCTTTTTATAATGATTTATGTGCTTATTTGTCTTCAGGACCGATAGTTGTGATGGTGTTAGAGAAAGAAAATGCAGTTTTAGGAAATAGAGAGTTAATGGGAGCGACCAAACCAGAGGATGCTGCAGAGGGAACTATAAGAAAAAAATATGGAATTTCTATAGATAAAAATTCTGTACATGGCTCTGATAGTGTTGAAAACGCTAAAATTGAGATTGATTTTTTCTTTAAAGATTAATTAAATATTTTTTTTATAGCTGCTGGGTAGAGCTTATGCTCTTGTCTTAAAACCTTTTTAGCTAAAGAAGTAGAAGTATCTTTTTCTGAAATTTTAACTTCTTTTTGTAAAATTATTTTTCCAGAATCGAGTTTAGCTGTTACAAAATGAACAGTACAACCAGCCACCTTATCTTTATTTTGTATTGCTTTAATATGAGTATCAAGCCCCTTGTATTTTGGCAGTAAAGAAGGATGTATATTAACTATTTTTCCACTAAACTTTTTAATAAAACTTTTAGATAAAATCTTCATAAAACCAGCAAGACAAATAAATTTTATATTTTTTTTGTTTAATAAATTTAATATTTTTGCTTCAGCTGTTTTATAGTTTTTAAAGCTTGATACGTATTTTTTGATATTAAATTGATTTGAAAATTTTAAGCCTTTGGCTTTCGAAGTATTCGAAAAAATTAAGTCTATAGATATAGGTGAATTTTTTATTTTAGAAAATTTTATTAAATTTTTTAAATTACTTCCAGTTCCAGATATAAAAACTGCTGTTTTAATCTTTTTAAGACCAGTCAATTTTACCATTAAGTTTAACTTTATTTTTTCCTGTAATTATTTTTCCAATAACATAGGGTTCGAATTCTTTTGTAAAAAATTTAGTAATTTTATTTAAGTTTTTAGGGTTAATTATTAAACAAAAACCAACTCCACAATTGAATGTTTTTAACATTTCTTTGTCATCAATGTTATTTTGTTTTAACCATCTAAAAATTTTTTTTGTTTTAACTTTATTTAAATCTATATCAGCAACTAATTTATCTGGAATAACTCTCTTAATATTATCTACTAATCCACCACCCGTGATATTTGCACACCCATTTAGAAGATTGTTATCAATTAAATTTAAAACTTCTTGCACATAAATCTTTGTAGGTCTTAGTAATTCTTTTTTTAAAAATGAATTATTTTTCAAATTAATTTTTTTGTTTTTTAGAACATGTCTGACTAAAGAATAACCATTTGAGTGAACGCCACTTGAGGGTATAGCTAATACTAAATCATTTTTTTTAATATTTTTTTTGATAAGGATTTTTTTTTCATCAACCAAACCTACGGCAAAGCCTGCTATATCAAATTTATCTTTTTCATAGGTACCTGGCATTTCTGCCGTTTCTCCACCAACTAATTCACAGTTTGAAATCTTGCAGCCTCTTACTATTCCTTTGAGGATTGATTTTAATTTATTTAAATCAATTTTATTAATAGAAATATAATCTAAGAATAAAAGCGGTTTTGCTCCTTGAACAATAAGATCGTTTACGCTCATAGCAACTAAATCGATGCCAATTGTGTCATATTTATTAAGTAAATTTGCTATCTCTACTTTTGTGCCAACGCCATCCGTACAAGCCACAATTTTAGGATTTTTAAGATTTTTTGGGATATTTGTTATTGAGCCAAAGCCACCAATATTATTAAACTTTTTTTTGCCTTTATTGTTTGATGATATTGACGATATAAATTTAACAAAACTATCAGCAGCATTTATGTTTACTCCACTTTTTTCATAGGTAAATTTTTCTTTTTTCATTAGTATAATATATGCAAATAATTAATAAATTTTATAAATTACTGAATGTATATATTTATTTTATTTTATTCTCTCTATTAATAGTATTTTTTTCCACAACTTATTCGAATGCAAATGCATTTAAGGTGTCTAACATTGAAATATCTTCTCCATTTGAACTAAATTTTGAAAAAAATAATGTAATTGATAAAGGATTTCAAACTTCCTTTTCCGATTTGATTTCAATGATTACAACCTCTGGTGATAGAAAAAAGATTAAAATTGCTTCAATCAAAGAACTTAAAGGCATGATCGATTCTTTTACTATTAGTGATGAAAAATTTATAAATAATGAATATTTTGCAAATTTAGAAACAACATTTAATAAAAAAAAAATTCTTAAATTTTTAGAAAATAAAAATATATTTCCATCGATACCAAAAAGAAATAAGATATTATTATTTCCTATCGTTGTAGAAACTAAAGATAATAATATTTATCTTTTTAATAATAATATTTTTTACGATAAATGGAATGACCAAAAAAATTCTTATGATTTATTAGATTATTTATTACCAAGCGAAGATATTGAAGACTTGATAGAATTACAAAGAACATCCAAAGACATTGAAACTTACGATTTTTCAAATTTAATTAATAAATATGATATTAAAGATAGTATAATTTTAATAATATACAAAGAAGGTAATAATATAAGAACACTTTCAAAAATTAATTTAAACAATACTCTGAAAATTCAAAATAAGAACTATTCCAAAATAGATATTGTAAATGTGGATGACTTTTATAATGTTGTTAAAAGTTTAAAACAACTTTATGAAGATCAATGGAAAAAAAATAATGAAATTAACACATCAATAAAACTTCCTATAACAATATCTATTAATTCCAAAAAAACTAAAAAAATTGTAGAGTTGGAACAGGCACTTGATAGTTTAGATTTAGTATCTGACTTTAATATCTTGAATTTTAATAGTGAGAATATTCAGTATAAAATTACTTATAATGGTACACCTAATATTTTTTTAAATGACATGAGAGAAAAAAATCTTGAATTAGAAATGGAAAATAATATTTGGACAATAAAATGAAAAGTTTAAATCAATTATTATTAGATTTTGATTATGAACAAAATTTTAAAGACGATGATTTTTATGTTGGAAAAAGTAATTTTTATGCTTTTGAAGTGATTAATAAATGGCCAAAATGGGAAAAAAACTTTTTAAACATTAATGGTGAAAAATTTTCAGGAAAAACCCATTTAGTAAATATTTTTTTGAAAAAGTTTAACGGTATTAGGATTGATGTTAATTCATTAAATGATGAAAACCTTAAATCTATTAAACCTTACCAAAACATAGTTTTAGAGGATTTAAATTTAAATATAAATGAGAAGCTGATTTATTCTCTTTTTAATATAATAGATCAAGATAACAAGTTTTTGATAATCACATCAACGAAACCAATATCTGAGATCAATTTTCAACTAGATGATCTTCGATCTAGAACTAAGAACTGTCTTTTTGCAAATATTCAAAACCCTGATGATGAGTTAATGTTTGCACTGATATTAAAAAATTTATCAGATAGACAAATTACTTTAGATAAAAAGCTGATTGACTTTATTATCAAAAGAATTGAGAGATCGTATGGCAAAATATTTGAATTCATATATAAAATTGACAAGATTAGTTTAAAAAAAAAGAAATCAATCGACTTTAAAATTATTAATGAAGCTCTTGAGGAATAAGTGAATAAATACAGAACACATACATGTATTGAGTTAACGAAAGATAACAGTGGTAATGATGTTGTTTTGTCAGGTTGGATAAACAAAAAAAGAGATCATGGAAATTTATTGTTTATAGATTTAAGAGACAATTATGGAATGACTCAGTGCATTATAGATAAGAGTAACGAAAATTTTAAATCATTAGAAAAAATTCAATTAGAAAGCGTAATTAAAATAAAGGGTAAGGTTGTTGAGAGAACAAAAGAGACCATTAACACTGATCTCCAAACTGGAGAGATAGAAATTAATATAGATTCATTTGAAGTACTTGGTACTTGCAAAGAATTACCAATGCCAGTTTTTAGTGATCAAGAATATGCTGAAGAAATTAGACTTAAATACAGGTTCTTAGATTTAAGAAGAAAAAAGATTCATGATAATATTATCTTAAGGTCAAAAGTTATTTCTTTTATTAGAAGTGAGATGTCTAAACTTGGTTTCTTGGAGTTTCAAACACCAATATTAACATCTTCCAGCCCTGAGGGTGCAAGAGATTTTTTAGTACCAAGCAGACTAAATCCTGGAAAGTTTTATGCACTACCACAAGCACCACAACAATTTAAACAGCTTATAATGGTTTCTGGTTTTGATAAATATTTTCAAATAGCTCCATGCTTTAGAGATGAAGATGCAAGGGCAGACAGAAGTCCAGGTGAATTTTATCAGCTCGATTTAGAAATGTCTTTTGTTGAACAAGAAGATATTTTTCAAGTTGTTGAAAAATTAATAGTCAATGTTTTTAAGAATTTTTCTTCAAAAAAATTAATGTATGAAAAATTTCCAAGAATACCTTATGAGGAATCTATGCTTAAGTATGGATCAGATAAACCAGATTTAAGAAACCCATTAATAATTTCTGATTTATCAAACATTTTTACCCGTGACGATGTTACGTTTGAGATATTTAAAAAGCTTGTACAATCTGGCTCTAAAGTAAGATGTATAGTTACAAAAAATACAAAAGATAAACCTAGAAGTTTTTTTGATAATATTGACAAGTGGGCCAAAGAACAAGGTGCATCAGGTCTTGCTTATTTTACAATTGAAAAAGAAGAAAATCTTTCAGCAAAAGGACCAGTAGGAAAATTTTTCTCTAAAGAAGCCTTAGAAGAAATCATGAAAATCACTGGAGCTGAAATAGGGGATAGTATATTTTTTGCCTGTGGAAAAATAAATGAAGTTGAAAAAATAACCTCTCTAGCAAGAGATAAAATTGCTACGGATTTAGAATTAATTGATGATAATACTTTTGCGTTTTGTTGGATTGTTGATTATCCAATGTTTGAAAAAAATGAAGTAACTAATAAAATTGAATTTAGTCACAATCCATTTTCAATGCCTCAAGGTGACATAAAAGATATTGATCTTGATAATCCACTTAATATTAAAGCCTACCAATACGATATTGTTTGTAATGGGATAGAACTATCTTCTGGCGCAATTAGAAATCACGTACCTGAATTGATGTATAAGTTATTCTCGATTGCTGGATATGAAAAAGAGCAAGTTGATGAAAAATTTAGTGGAATGATCAATGCTTTAAGTTATGGAGCTCCGCCTCATGGTGGTATAGCGCCCGGTATCGATAGAATTGTAATGCTATTAGCAAATGAAAAGAATATTAGAGAAGTTACAATGTTCCCAATGAATCAAAATGCCCAGGACTTAATGATGAACGCTCCATCAGACGTTAACGAAGAACAGCTTAAAGAACTTGGGTTAGCTTTAAAGCTGAAAAAATAATATTATTTTTTACCTTTTAAACTTATCTTAACATCAGATAAATCAACAAGATTCTTTTTGTAATTATTTCTAACAAAGCCTTTACTAGTAACATCTTTTATAATTTTAAGTAATTGATTTTGATCCTCAGTATTTTCTTCTTCAGGTAAAGATCTATCTGATCCTCCAATAGATGGAGTATGTGCTAAATCTTCTCTATTTTGATATGAAATAGCGAGTTCTCTAAATATATAATCAAGTATTGAAGAGGCACTCATTATTCTGTCATTGCCATGAACTTTTCCAGATGGTTCAAATTTAGTATCAACATAAGCGCTAATAAACTCATCTAAAGGAACACCATATTGAAGACCAAGTGATATTGCTATTGCAAAATTATTCATCAAAGCTTTTACCAGCTCGCCTTCTTTACTTGTGTCTATGAAAATTTCACCAATTTTACCATCTTCATATTCTCCGGTGTGGAGGTAAACTTTATGGTCACCAATTGTTGCTTTTTGGATATAACCCTTTCTTCTATCAGGCATACCAAATCTTTTACCCACACCTTCGTTAATTTGTTTAACAAAAGTGGTATTATTTTCTTTCGAAACAATTTTTGGTTGGCTTTGTTCAGTAATAATATCTAATTTTTTAGGTTCAATTACTTTATTATTTGGATCTAAGCTTTTTGTTTTTCTTGTATCAAGCTTAACATCTAAAACTTCGAATTTTCCATCATCGCGCTTTTCAAGGTTTGCTAACTCTGTTTCATTAATATCATCTAGATAATGATTAACTTTAAAGCTACAAGTATAATAGGTTTCAACTAAATATTTTGCCATTTTTCCTTTAATTAATTTTTTATTTTAAATCGTAAGATAATTAATTTATATACAAATCTTTACTTTAGTCTAATTTAAATAATACAATTTAGGATTGAAGAATTAATTAAATAATATGTTGACACTTTTAAAAAAAATTTTCATTTGGTGGAATCAAGAAACATTAGGTACAAAATTAAAAACTATTTTTTATGGAAAACTTGCTGGAAAAGATTCTAGTGGCAATAAATATTACGAAAGTAAATCTGGAAAAAGATGGGTAATTTATAATGATGAAATTGATGCTTCAAAAATACCTACTGAATGGTATTCTTGGATGCACTTTACTAATAATAGAATTGAAAACAATCACGAATTGAATAAGTATGATTGGCAAAAACCACATCAATCCAATCAAACAGGTACTGAGAATGCCTATCACCCAAATAAAAAAAATGATCCAATCAAAAAAAAATATACAATCTGGAAAAGTTAATTTTTTATTTTTTTTAATTTATTTTTTTTTAATAAGCCAGTCACTTCCCTTAATAGCTAATGAAGGAAGATTTGTTGAAATTAAGGTTTTAGATAAAGTAAGTTCAAAGACTGACCTTTTGAAATTAGAGATAGGTAAAGAATTTAAATTTAAAGGTTTATTAATAAAAAGTCTCAAATGTAAAAACTCAGAATTTGACGACAACCCAGAAATAACTGCCTATATTCAAGTTAAAGATATGACAAATAAAGATAATAATGAAGTTTTTATTTTTAATGGATGGACTTTTTCATCCAGTCCTGCTGTAAACCCTTTTGATCATGCTGTATATGACATTTGGTTAACAAGATGTTATTAGATTACTTTTTCGTTATCTAACCAGCCAACATTAAAGTCTAACTCAATAAATTTTTTATGGTTTAGTAGAATTTTATGAAGAGGTATTGTTGTTGTTATCCCTTCAATGACAAATTCATCTAAAGATCAATTCATTCTTTGTATTGCTTCAGTTCTATTTCTTCCCTGAGTTATTACTTTACAGATCATGCTATCATAATATGGGGTAACCTTATAACCTTGGAAAATTGCGCCATCTACTCTAGTTCTAAAACCTGATGGCTGGTGACACATACCTATGGTTCCAGGCGATGGTTGAAAATTTTTACTAGCATCTTCGGCATTAATTCTACATTCTATTGCATGTCCTCTAGGGTTAATATCGCTTTGATTTAAAGCTGTTTCGCCAGTGTAAGCTATCCAAATTTGTTCTTTAATTATATCAATCCCCGTTACCATTTCAGTTACTGGGTGCTCTACTTGAACACGAGTATTCATTTCAAGAAAATAGAATTTACCATCTTCATATATAAACTCTACTGTTCCAGCACCTTCATAACCAATTTTACTAACCATGTTTACTGTTCTTTCAAAAAGATCTTTTCGGATTTCTTCAGTTAAGACTGGACTAGGAGTTTCTTCTATTAATTTTTGATGTCTTCTCTGCACAGAGCAATCTCTTTCATGAAGGTGAACAGTTCTATTTTTGCCAGACAAAACTTGAACTTCTATATGTCTTGGGTTTTGAAAAAACTTTTCAATATAAACCTCATCATTTCCAAAGTATTTTTGTGCTTCAGATTTTGCCGTTGAAAATAATGTTTCAAATTCTTCTTCTTTGTTAACAATCTTCATTCCTTTTCCACCTCCACCTCCAGAAGCTTTAATTAAAACAGGAAAACCAATCTTTTTACATAGCTCTTTTGCTTGTTCTATATCAGTTACACCACCTTCAGAACCTTCAATTACTGGAAGGCCATGCTGTTTTGCAATTCTTTTTGCTTGAATTTTATCTCCCATCATTTCTATGAGTTTTGAAGAAGCACCAATGAATTTAATATTATTTTCTTCTAAGACTTTAGCAAAAGTTGCATTCTCAGATAAAAAACCATAACCAGGATGAACAGCTTCAGCTTTTGTTAACTCTATTGCAGACATCAAGGCTGGAATATTTAAGTAACTGTTTGCTGGCTGGTGTGAACCAATGCAAACACTTTCATCAGCTAGTCTAACGTGCATACTATCTCTATCTACATCTGAATGAACAGCAACAGTTGCTATTCCCCATTCTTTACATGCTCGAATAACTCGAACTGCAATTTCCCCACGGTTTGCAATTAGAATTTTTTTAAACATTATTCAACAATGATAATAGTTTGACCATACTCAACAGGTTGGCCATCTTCTACACAAATTTCTTTTATAATCCCATCTGCTGTTGAAGGAACATGATTCATAGTTTTCATAGCCTCAACTATCATAACCGTTTCACCTTTTTTAATTTTTTTACCAACTTCTGCAAATTTCTTAGCCCCAGGTTCTGCTGCAAGATAAGCTGTACCGATAATAGGAGACTTAACCTCAGTCCCAGATATAACGGTAGACTTAGCTGCATTAAGGACAGGTGTAGAGGCAGTAACACTTACTGCTTGATTTGAGCTAACTGGGTTTGATTTTGATACTTTGATTTTAGTATCTTTTTCTGTGTACTCAATTTCAGTTAAATTGAACTCATTTAAATAATCAGTTAATTCTTTAATAATATTTTTATCTATTTTCATTTCTGTAGCATGTTTTGCATTGCAATTATGGCTAAAATATAACCGTTATCACCTAAACCAAAAATTCCACCTGTAGCAATATCGCTGATTAAAGATTTATGTCTAAATTCTTCTCTTTTATATATATTTGATATGTGAAGTTCAATAATTGGTTTTTTAAAAATATCCAAAGCATCCCTGATAGCAACTGATGTGTGGGTAAACCCAGCAGCATTAATAATTATACCATCAATTTTTTTTTTAGCTTCTTGTATGATTGTAACTATTTCACCTTCTATGTTTGACTGAGAAAACTCTAAATTAATATTTAAATCATTAGCTTTGCTTAAACAATTTTCTTTTAATTTATCGAAAGTTATTGATCCATATTGTGATTGTTCTCTTTCACCTAATAGATTAAGATTAGGACCATTAATAATTATAATATTATTATTCATCAGATTCTTATACATTATGAAAAAAATAAAAAAAATAAAAATTAAGATAAATGGTAAATTTTCAACAATAAATGAAAATTTAAGCCTCTCAACTTTTTTAAAAGAACTAAAAATTCCTCTTAAAAAAGTAGCAATTGAATTAAACCAAGAAATAATGGATAAAAATAATTTAAAGATAATAAAACTAAAAAAAAATGACAAAATAGAAATTGTTCATTTTATTGGAGGTGGGTAAAATTGGTTAACGATAAATTAATAGTTGATAAAAAAAAATTTAATTCCAGATTAATAGTTGGAACTGGTAAATATAAAAGTATGGCTGAATGCGCAAAAGCTATAAAATTATCAGGTGCAGAAATAGTTACTGTTGCAGTGAGAAGGGTAAATATTTCTGATAAAAAAAAACCTCTATTAATGGATTATATTGATCCAAAAAAAATTACTTATTTGCCAAATACTGCTGGTTGTTTTAATTCTGAGGAAGCACTTAGAACTTTGCGTTTAGCAAGAGAAATTGGTGGATGGAAGCTGGTAAAACTTGAGGTACTAGGAGATAAAAAAAATCTATTTCCAGATATGATCGAAACATTAAAATCTACAGAAGTTTTAACCAAAGAAGGATTTAGAGTAATGGTTTACTGCAATGATGATCCTTTGATGGCTAAAAGATTAGAAAATGTTGGAGCTTGTGCAATTATGCCTCTAGCTGCACCAATAGGTTCAGGACTTGGAATTCAAAATACAACAAATATAAAAATTATAAGAAGCCAAACAAAGCTCCCTTTGATAATCGATGCTGGGTTAGGACAAGCGTCTGATGCAGCTATTGCTATGGAATTAGGCTGTGATGGGGTATTGGCTAATACTGCGATTGCTAAAGCTAAAAAACCATTTCAAATGGCTTTAGCATTTAAAAATGGAGTAATTGCAGGAAGACAATCTTATTTAGCTGGTCGTATAGAAAAATCTATATACGGAAGTGCATCTTCTCCAAAATCTGGGATTATTTAAGCTGCTGGTTTCTTAAAAAATTTCTTTTTAAAAAAAGGTTTTTTTTTATAAGGTTTTTTTTTAATTGGACTTTCAAAAGATTTAACCTCTTTTTTTTGCTCTTCTAGATTTTTTAACTTTTCTATATGTTGAACTGTTTCTATTGTTTTTTTAGTTTTGTTTTGAAGATCAATTATATACTCAGGAATAATAAGAGTATTATCTGCGATTATATCTATCTTAATTAAGTTTTTTTCTTCAAAATACTTTAAATCTTTAATAAAATTTTCTTTCATAAAGTCTGATATTTTTTCACAAATCTTAAGCTCTACAAATTTTGCTTTTGTTAAAACAGCTTTAACTTCAACTAATTTAAGAATTTTCATGGCAAAAGACTCATCGGTAAGAGTAACTTTCCATTTTACAGCACTTTCTCTTAACCTTTGTCTGGACATCTCTAATAGTCCAAATGTGCTAATTCTACCTATTTGAATTCTTGCCCTATCAGTTCTGCATTGCTCTTTAAGCTTTCTCTCAACCAATCTTCTATTTCCAAAACTTAACATATCAATAAAATCAATAATAATTAGACCAGACAAGTCTCTTATTTTTATTTGTCGAGATATCTCCTCTGCTGCCTCAAGATTAGTGTCTAAAGCGGTACCCTCAACATTTTTTTGTTTAATAGAGCTACCTGAGTTTATATCAATTGAAACTAATGCTTCGGTTGGATTTATAACCAGGTAACCACCTGATTTTAGTTTTATTTCTGAGTCATAAATTTGATTTAATTTTTCTTCAATATTTTCTTTGAAAAATAAAGGAACTTTTTCTCTATATTTTTTTATTTTTTTTACATGAGAGGGCATCATTAACTTCATAAAGTTTTGTGCTTTTTTGTAACCTTCGTTGCCTTCTATGATGATACTGTTTGTGTCTTCATCATACATATCTCTCAAGGTTCTTTTTATAATATCACTTTCTTGATGGATTAATGATGGAGCTATAGAATTTAATGCATTATCTTTAATTTCATTCCAGGTTTTAATCAAAGTTTGAAGATCATGATCTATATCATTTTTTGTTTTGTTTGACCCTGCAGTTCTTACAATAAGTCCCATTTCTTTTGGAATGGTTATATCGTTTAAGATAGTTCTAATTTTTTTTCTTTCTCCTGGGTTAAAAATTTTACGAGATATGCCTCCACCTTTTGGTGTATTTGGCATTAGGACAATATATTTACCTGCTATAGAAATAAAAGTACTTAGTGCTGCACCTTTTTGCCCTCTTTCATCTTTTAATACTTGTATTAAAATTACCTGGTTAGGTTTTATAACCTCTTGAATTTTATACCTTTTAGATCTAAATCTTACTTCAGGTCTTTTACCAAATGATACAGGTGAAGATTGTTCTTTGTTTTCATCAACTTGAGCACCATCTGCAACTGGAGTATCACTCTCTTCTGTTATCTGGTCATCACTCTCTAATTCAGATTCAGGTTTTACCTCAACTGGATCGTTAATATCAAGATTGCCTTCGTTAATATTTTTTTGCTCTTCCAGTTCACTTTTTTTTAGAAGTTCCTCTCTGGCTCTCTCTTCTTCTTCCTTTATTTTTGTTAAATCACTCTGAGGTATTTGATAATAGTCGGACTGAATATCGTTAAAAGATAAGAAGCCATGTCTATCTCTACCAAAATCAATAAATGCAGCTTGCAAAGATGGCTCTACACGGCTTACCTTACCAAGGTATATGTTATTTTTGATTAAATTGTTTTTTAAGCCTTCGTACTCGTAGTCTTCAATGCTTTCACCTGACTTAAGTACAACTCTTGTTTCATTTGGATGCGAAGCATCAATGTATAAATTTTTTTCCATATATTTTTGATTAATTGTTTCATTTTATATTTAAATAATTTTAAATTTTGTTTGAATTCAGTGCCTTAACATTACCAAATTCTTGTATATATTAAACTAAAATGCATCGAATAATTAGAAATATATTTATATTAGTTTTAAGTATTGGTCTATTATCTGCATTTTCAATATTAGCTGTTTTGTGGGCTTTTTCTAATAATTTACCAGATTATAAATTCCTTAAAAATTATAAACCATCAGTTTCTAGTAAAGTTTATTCAGGTGACGGCGAGCTAGTGAATGATTTTTCATCAGAAAAACGAATATTTGTACCCTATAAATCAATATCAGAAAAAGTGATTAACTCTTTCTTATCTGCAGAAGATAAAAATTTCTATTCACACCCTGGTGTAGATGCCAAAGGAGTATTAAGAGCAATAATTAATAATATATCCAATTTAATTGCATCAAGAAGACTAGAGGGTGCATCAACTATAACCCAACAAGTAGCAAAAAATTTTTTATTAACAAATGAAGTAAGTTTAAATAGAAAAATTAAAGAGGCAATTCTTGCTTTTAGAATAGAAAGGGCTCTTTCAAAAGAAAGAATATTAGAACTATACTTAAATCAAATATATCTTGGTGAAGGTACTTATGGTGTTGCATCAGCTAGCTTAGAGTATTTTGACAAATCAATTAGTGAATTAAATTATGAAGAGGCAGCTCTATTAGCAGCTCTACCAAAGGCCCCAAGTAGATATAATCCTTATAAAAATATTGAACTTTCAAAATTTAGAAGAAATTTAGTTATAAATAATTTATTTGAAAATAATTATATAAATAAAAAAAATCAAGAAGAACTTTTGTCAAAAAAAATTATACTAAAAAAAAGAAAAAAAGTTTTTACAGAAGACACAAGTTATTATGTTGAAGATATTAGAAAAGATGTTGTTGAAAAATTAGGTTTTGATAAAGTTTATAAGCAAGGATTAAATATAAGCACACCTATTAATCTTCATTTACAAAAAATCGCAACAGAGTCATTGAGGCAGGGTCTCATTGAACATGATAAAAGAAAAGGTTGGCGTGGAGCATTGACTAATATTAAAAAATTAGAAAAATGGAATAAAAAGGTAGATAAATTTAAGTTAGAAAAATCAATTAACTGGGACTTAGCAATAGTTAACAAGATAGATAAATTTTCAATAGAAATTGAAACAGAATATGAAAAAAAAGGAACTATTAAATATGAAAATATCTCATGGATAAAAAAGGATTTTAAAGAAATATTAAAAATTGGAGATGTTATTTATGTTGAAAATATTAACAAAAACATATTTGCCTTAAGACAGTTGCCAGTGGTCAATGGAGGAATTGTTGTTATGGATCCGTTTACTGGAAGGGTGTTAGCTTTAAGTGGTGGATTTAGTTTTAAAAAAAGTGAATTTAATAGAGCAACGCAGGCGCTAAGACAGCCAGGTTCTGCTTTCAAACCTTTTATTTATGCTTTAGCTCTTGAGAATGGATATACACCATCAACTTTAATTTTAGATGCACCATTAGTTTTAGAACAAGGAACTGATTTAAAAATGTGGAAACCAGAAAACTATGGAAAAAAATTTTATGGACCATCAACACTGAGAATGGGATTAGAAAAATCTAGAAACTTGATGACAGTTAGAATTGCACAAGATCTTGGAGTTAAAAAAATTGTTAATTTTTCAAAAAAACTTGGAATATATGAAAATCCTAGTGAGCTTTTATCAATTTCATTAGGTTCTGCTGAGACAACTTTATTAAAACTAACATCAGCATATTCATCATTTGTTAATGGAGGAAAACTAGTTAAACCAATAATGATTGATAGAATTCAAGATAGTGAAGGTAATACAATATTTAATAATGAAATGAGAGAGTGTATAAATTGTGATCAAATATCTCACTTAAGTGATAATTATCCAAATATAGAAGACAAGTTTGAGCAAATATTTTCTCCAGAAACGGCATATCAAATGACCTCGATATTAGAGGGAACTGTTCAAAATGGAACAGGAAAAAATTTAAAAGATTTAAATTTAGACTTAGCTGGCAAAACTGGAACAACGAATGGAAATACAGATACTTGGTTTGTCGGCTTTACCTCAAAATTGACAATAGGAGTTTATGTGGGTTCAGATAATCCAAAATCACTTGGAAGATATGAAACAGGAGCAAAAACAGCATTACCGATTTTTAAAAGCTTTGTAAAAAAAGCTGTAAAAAAAGAAGATGCAAGACCGTTTAAAGTTGCAAAAAATATTTTAATGAAAGTTATTGATCCTGTTACAGGAAAAAAAGCTGAAACTGGAACAAGAACAACAATTATTGAAGCTTATAAAGATGCGAAAGTAGAAAGTTTATTGAGTCAAGATATTAACAATAGATTAAAAAATAATAATATATTAAGGTTCTATTAATGGATAATGAATATTTAAATTACAAATCTGAAATAGAAAAAATCAATCAAAGAGTTAAGGAGTATCTTTGAAACACATAGTATTCATGCAAAATTAGAAAAGACTAACCAAAAAATACTAGAAACTAATTTCTGGCAAAACAAAGCAAATTCCCAAAAAGTTATTAAAGAAAAAAAATTGTATGAAGAATTAATAAATTCATATGAAAATTCATCTAAATCAATAGTTGATCTAGATGAACTGAATGAGCTTGCTTTAGAAGAAAAAAATCAATCTGTAATAGATGAAGTTTTAGAGAGCATCAAAAGTTTAAAAAAATTAGCTAAAAAAAATGAAACTAAATGTTTTTTGTCAAATGAAACTGATAGTCTGGATTGTTATATAGAAATTCATGCAGGTGCTGGTGGAACAGAAAGTCAAGATTGGGCAGAAATGTTAAGAAGAATGTATTTAAAATGGTCGGATATTAAGAATTTTAAATCAGAATTAATTAGCGAACATAAGGGAGATGAAGCTGGCATAAAATCATCAACTATTAAAATTGAGGGTGATTATACTTATGGATGGTTAAAAGCTGAGTCTGGAATTCATAGGTTAGTTAGAGTATCTCCCTTTGACTCTGGAGCTAGACGACATACCAGTTTTGCTAGTATTTGGATTTATCCAGTTGTAGATGAAAATATCGAAATAGAGATAAATGAAAAAGATTTACGTATTGATACTTATAGATCAAGTGGAGCTGGAGGACAGCATGTAAATACTACAGACAGTGCAGTAAGAATTACTCACTTACCATCAAAAATAGTTGTGCAATGTCAAAATGAAAGATCACAACATAAAAATAAAGATACCTGTATGAATATGCTTAAAGCAAGATTGTATGATTTTGAATTAAAAAAAAAAGAAAAAGAAAGTCAAACAGTAGAATCTTCCAAGTCAGAAATTGGTTGGGGTCATCAAATTAGATCCTATGTACTTCACCCATACAGAATGGTAAAAGATAACAGAACTAACTTTGAAAGCTCAAATCCAGATAAAATCTTAGATGGTGAGATTGATGATTTTTTAGAAAGTTCATTATATAAAATGAAATAATGAAAAGAATAATTAAAATTCTTATAATATTAACAATAACTGTTGCAGCTATTGTTATTTACTTAAGTATATATGGAATAAAGACTGAAAAGTTTAATAATGAAATTACAAAAAATGTTTCAAAAATTAATAAAAAAATTAACATTTCATTAAAGGAAGTTAATTATTTATTAAACCCACTGAATTTTAGTATTAATATTTCAGCAAAAAACCCCAAAATATTACTGCAAGATAAAAGTTTAGATTTAAGTGATATTAACACCAATATATCGTTGAAATCTTTTATAACTAATCAATTTTCTATTGATGATTTAAAAATTTCCACAAAAGAAATTAAAATTAAAGATCTAATTTCATTAACAAGAGTAGTTAAAGGATCACCACAACTTTTTGTTTTAGATAACATAACTAAAGAGGGGTTACTTTCTGCAAATATAAATCTTACGTTTGATTTAAATGGAGAAATAAAAAACAATTATAAAATTAATGGGACTATTAAAAAAGCAAAATTTAATATTTTTAACCAAGTGAAAATTGAAGATTTAAACCTTTCATTTAATATAAGTAATAATCAATTAACGTTAAGAAAAATAGAAACAAATCTTAATAGTGTAAAATTAAAATCACCATTAATTAAAATTGAAAAAAAGAAAGATATATTTTTTGTTGACGGAAAAATAACAAAGGATCAACAAAATTTTGATATAAGTAAATTAGAGCCTATACTTGATGACTGGATAAACAGCATCGAGATAGAAAAAATTGACTTTAATTCTATAAATACCTTTTCTTTTAACGTTAACAAAAAATTAAAATTGAATGATTTAAAACTTGAAACAAACTTAAACCTAGAAAATTTTGAAATAGTTAAAAGTCCTTTTAATTTAAAACCCTTTTTACCTAATTATATAGAGCAAGTTAAATTTAAAGATCATAAGATTAAAATTAAATTTACAAAAAATATATTGGATATTAAAGGTGACGGGGCCATTTATATTGGAGATGAACTTGAACAATTATCTTACAGCATTATTAATAATGATGGAAAAATAACATTTGATACAAAACTTAATATTGAAAACAATCCATTAATAATAAATTTTTTAGATTATAAGAAGAAAAAAGAAGATAGTTCAGAAATTTTATTAAAAGGTATTTACAAAAAAAATAAAGAATTAATATTTAAAAATATTTCTATAATAGAAAAAAATAATCAAATTTTAATTAAAGATTTATTATTAAGCAAAAATTTTAAAATTAAGGATTTAGATTATGTTAAGCTTGATTATAGAAATAAAAATGACCTTCTTAACAAGATAGAATTAAAGAAAAATAAATCCAATTTTTCCATAATAGGTAAAAGTTTTGATGCAGCTCAGTTCATTAATAATAGTATAGATGATGATGAAAGTTCTACAATTTTTGAAAATTTTAATTCTAAATTTGATATTAAAATAGAAACAACTTTTTTAAACAAAAAAGATTATATAAAAAATTTATTTGGAAATTTTTCCTTTAAAGAAAATAAGTTAGATAAATTAAAACTAGAGTCTACTTCTTCTAACAATAAAAAAATGAATTTATCTATTGAAACTAATAAGCAAAAAGAAACTATTACAAGATTTTTTTCAAACCACCCAAAACCTTTGATTAAAAGATATGATTTCATAAAAGGATTTGAAGAAGGGAATCTAAATTTTAATTCTATAAAAAAAGATGGCTTGTCAGATTCTGTATTAGTTATTGATAATTTTAAAGTTAAAGAAGTGCCTGTTTTTGCTAAGCTTTTAAGCCTAGCATCTCTTCAGGGAATTGCAGATCTTTTAACCGGTGAGGGAATAAGATTTACTGATTTTGAAATGCGATTTTCAAGTCAAAAAGGTCTTACTGAGATTGAGGAAATGTATGCAATTGGTCCTGCTATTTCTATATTAATGGATGGTTATATTGAATCAAAGAAATTAGTTAGTTTGAGAGGAACATTGGTTCCTGCAACAACTATAAATAGATCCATAGCCTCAATTCCTCTACTTGGAAAAATATTGATAGGAGATAAAACGGGTGAAGGTGTTTTTGGTGTAAGTTTTAAAATAAAAGGACCTCCAAAAAATCTAACCACAACAGTCAATCCAATAAAAACTCTAACACCTAGATTTATAACAAGAACACTAGAAAAAATTAACAAGAACTAAATTAATTCAACTTTAATATGTTTTTTTTTGCCAAGAGAAAGTTTAATTAATCTATCTTTAAATAAATTTTTAGTAATTAAAAACTTTTCATCAGAAATAGCCTGACTGTTTATTTTAATACCATTTCCTTTGATTAATCTTCGAATTTCACTTTTAGAACTTTCTAGTTTAGATAAAATTACTAAATCTAGAATATTTATATTGTCGCCTAGCATTTGTTTGTTAATTTTAATGGTTGGTAAGTTGTCACCTAAAGAATTTTCAGAAAATGTTTGTTTTGCTGTTTCTTGACATTTTCTTGCTTCATCTTCACCATGCAGCATAGATGTAGCTTTATTAGCAAGTAAAATTTTTAACTCATTAATATTATCATTTTTAATGTTTTCAATCTCATCAATATGAATATCTGTAAAAATTTTTAAAAACTTTAAGACATCTCGATCATCAATATTTCTCCAAAATTGCCAGTAGTCATATCCTGAAAGAAATTTTTTATCTAGCCAAACAGCTCCAGACTCAGTTTTACCCATTTTTGCACCTGATGCTAATGTAATAAGAGGTGTCGTTAAACCATAAACATGATTATTTGAATATTTTTTTATAAGATCAACTCCATTAACGATATTACCCCATTGATCTGAGCCACCAATTTGAAGCATGCATTTTTCTTTTTTATTTAATTCTAAAAAATCATAAGCTTGCAAAATCATATAGTTAAATTCCATATAACTTAATGACTGTTCTCTTTCTAGTCTAATTTTAACACTATCAAAACTCAACATTTTGTTGATTGTAAAATGTTTTCCCACATCTCTTAGAAAAGAAATATAATTTAAATTTTTAAGCCAGGTGTAATTATTAACAAATATTGGTTTTGTTTTTGGGTCTTTATCATCTAAAAAGTTTTTTAAAATTTTTTCAATATTATTTATATTCTTTTTAATTTCTTCTTCAGATAAAATTGTTCTAGTTTTATCTTTTCCAGAGGGGTCACCTATTCTAGTAGTACCACCTCCCAATAAAACTATTGGTCGGTGACCATGTTTTTGTAATAATCTAAGACACATAATTTGAAGCAAACTACCAACATGAAGACTTTCAGCAGTACAATCAAAACCTATGTAAGCTCTGATTTTTTCTTTATCTAGTAATTGAGACAGATTATCTTCTCCAGTACACTGATAAAAGAAACCTCGATCTTTAAATTCTTTTAAAAATTTATTCATAAATATGCTATCTAGAATATACAATATTTACTTAAAAAATAAGAATGGAAAAATTTTATACTTCTTTAGGGTTAATGAGTGGCACATCTATGGATGGGATTGATGCATCAATTATTAGATCCGACGGTGAAAATAACTATGAACCTATATTTGACAAATATTTTGAGTATGATGAGGTAATTTATTCAGACTTACTAAATTTGAGAGATAAAATAAATTCAATAAAAGATTTAACAACTAATTCTTATCAAATTAACGAACTCGAGAGAAAAATCACATTATTTCACGCCAAAATTAGTAAAGTAATTATAATGAATGCTGGAATAGATGTGGATTTAGTTGGTTTTCATGGTCAAACAATTTTCCATAATGCTCAGAAAAAAATATCAAAACAAATTGGAGACGGTAATTTATTATCAAATCTTTTAAAAAAAAACGTAGTTTATAACTTTAGAGAAAATGACATTCTTAATGGGGGTCAGGGAGCCCCATTAACCTCAATCTTTCACAACTTACTTGTAAATCAGAATCAAATAGAGAGACCTGCTTGCGTTCTAAACGTAGGAGGTATTGCAAATATTACCCTTGTTGTTTCAAAAAATAATGAAGATTTAATAAGTCTTGATGTAGGTCCAGGTAATTGTCTCTTAGATGAATGGGTTAGAAAACACACACAAATGAAATATGATGAAAATGGAAAAGCTTCAGACATTGGAAAAACAAGTGAAGTTATTCTAAATCAAGCAATTGATAATTTTGACAATATAAGTAATCAAAAAAAACTTTCATTTGATGTAAAGGATTTTGATTTAAGTTTTGTAAAAGGTCTCTCATATGAGGATGGCTTATCAACATTAGTAGATTTTACAGCAATAATAATTTATCAATCAATCTTAAAATCAATAAAAATTAATGAAAATGAAAAGCTATCAATAATTGTTTGTGGTGGTGGAAGAAAAAACCTTTCTTTAATGAAGAGTATAAGGAAAAGACTGCCAAAAAATATTTCTTTAAAAATAATTGATGATTATAAAATTGATGGAGATTTCATAGAGTCGCAAGCTTTTGCTTATCTTGCAATCAGATCTGCACTGAAAAAAATAATTTCATACCCAAACACTACGAACGTGGAAAAACCTTCAATAGGTGGAGTTTTAGTTAAAAACTATTCAGATTAAAATAAAGCAGATTCTTTTTTGATATATTTATCTAAACTTTTTACCAATGCATCTTCTGTTTTAGTAAAAAAATGATTAGCATCATTTATAGCTTGAAAGTCAACTTTAATACCTTTTTGGGCACTTAATCTTTTATCTAGATCTGTAATATGTTCTAGGGGAACTAACTCATCCTTTTTTCCATAAATCATTAAACCTGAGGTAGGACATGGAGATAAGAATGAAAAGTCATAAACATTTGGTTGTGGTGATATTGCAATAAATCTATTTATTTCTGGTCTTCTCATTAGTAGTTGCATTGCTATTAGTGATCCAAAAGAAAATCCTGAAACCCAACATTGTGAGTTGTCAAAATTTTCACGTTCTAACCAATCTAGAGCTGCAGCTGCATCAGCTAGTTCGCCTTGACCATTATCAAATTCACCATCACTTTTTCCAACACCTCTAAAGTTTACCCTGCATACAGAAAATCCATTTTCCATAAAAGTATGAAATGTATCAACCACAACTTTATTATTCATTGTTCCTCCATATTGAGGATGAGGTTGTAATACTAACGCTATTGGTGATGTAATTTTTTCACTTTTGTAATACTTGGCTTCCATTCTTCCGGCAGGTCCAGGTATAAAAACTTCTACTATTTTATTGTCCATAAATGATATTGATTATTATTCTCAAAAAAAAATACACTTATCATAACTAAGCGACAATATGTTATCTTTTTTGTATATTGTATACTTGACTAAATTGGTCAAGTTTGTATAAAAAGCCTTCTTAAATAAGGGTAAAATGAAATTAACATCAAAAGGTAGATATGCAGTAATGGCATTAGCTGATCTCGCTAAGTTTAATAGTGTTAATCCAGTATCTTTAAGAGATATATCGTTAAGACAAGGAATTTCCTTAGACTTTTTAGAACAAATTTTTTCTAAATTAAAAAAATACAATATTGTGAAAAGTATTAGAGGAACCAATGGTGGCTATATCTTAAACAAAGAACCAGAAGAAATTAAATTAGCAAATATACTTAGTGCTGTAGATGAAGAAGTTAAAACTGTTCAATGTAAAAAAGAATCTAAAAAAGGATGCAATAGCAAGACTACAAAATGCATTACTCATAATTTATGGGACGAACTTGAAGTTTATATCAATCATTTCTTTGAACAAAAAAATTTAAAAGATCTTATTAACAATTCTTCAGAAAGTAGAAATTAAAATGGATGCAAGAGAAAAAGAAATAGAAAAATTAAAAGATTATAAATATGGGTTTTCAACTGATATTGAAAACACTAGAGCACCTAAAGGTTTAAATGAAGAGGTAATTAAGTTTATTTCAAATATCAAAAAAGAACCACAATGGATGCTTGATTGGAGATTAAAAGCCTTTGAGAGACTAAAGCAATTAAAAGAACCTAATTGGCAAAAACCTAAATATCCTAAAATAGATTATCAAGATCTTTATTATTATTCAGCGCCGAAGAGTATGGATGATAAGCCAAAAAGTTTAGATGAATTAGATCCAAAATTATTAGAGACTTACAATAAACTTGGAATACCTCTACAAGAGCAAGCAAGACTTAATGGAATTGCAGTCGATGCTGTATTTGATTCTGTTTCTGTTGCAACAACATTTAAGGGTGAGTTAAATAAAAAAGGAATTATTTTTTGTTCCATGTCAGAAGCAATACGAGAGCATCCTGAATTAGTAAAAAAGTATTTAGGTTCTGTAATTCCATTATCAGATCATTATTTTGCAACACTTAACTCAGCAGTTTTTACCGATGGGTCATTCGTTTATATTCCTGAAGGTGTAAGATGCCCGATGGAACTCTCAACTTATTTTAGAATTAATGCTACAGAAACAGGTCAATTTGAAAGAACTTTGATTATTGCTGATAAAGGAAGTTATGTAAGTTATTTAGAAGGGTGTACAGCACCAATGAGAGATGAAAATCAATTACATGCAGCAAATGTAGAGTTAGTTGCACTAGATGATGCAGAAATAAAATATTCAACAGTACAAAATTGGTACCCCGGAGACAAAAATGGAATAGGTGGAATTTATAATTTTGTAACTAAGAGAGGTTTGTGTAAGGGAAAAAATTCAAAAATATCTTGGACACAAGTTGAAACAGGATCAGCAATTACATGGAAATATCCGAGCTGTATATTGATGGGCGATAATTCTGTTGGAGAATTTTATTCAATAGCAATAACAAATAATCATCAAAAAGCAGACACAGGTACTAAAATGATTCATTTGGGCAAAAATACAAAGAGCAAAATAATATCAAAAGGTATTTCAGCTGGTTTTGCAGATAACACCTATAGAGGGTTAGTAGATATTGCAAAAAATGCCGATAATGCGAGGAATTTTACTCAATGCGATTCTCTTTTGATGGGTAACAAGTGTGGAGCACATACAATTCCATACATAAAGAATAAAAATTCTAGCTCAAATATTGAGCATGAAGCAACTACATCAAAAATTAGTGACGAACAATTGTTTTATTGCAATCAAAGAGGTTTAAATCAAGAAGAAGCCGTTAGTTTAATAGTTAATGGTTTTTGCAAAGAGGTTCTACAACAATTACCAATGGAATTTGCAGTTGAAGCTCAAAAATTAGTAGGAATTAGTTTAGAAGGGAGTGTTGGTTAATGTTAACAATTAAAGAGCTTAAAGCAAATATTGATAATAAAGAAATTTTAAAAGGGTTAAATTTAGAAATTAAACCTGGAGAAGTACACGCAATTATGGGACCTAATGGATCTGGAAAAAGTACTCTATCAAATGTTCTTTCAGGAAAAAAAGGCTACACTGTAACTGGCGAAATAAAATATTTTAATGAAAATCTTTTAGATTTAGAGATTGAAGAAAGAGCTCATAAAGGAATATTTTTAGCATTCCAATATCCATTGGAAATACCAGGAGTTAATACCAATATATTTTTAAAAACATCTCTAAATGCAATTAAAAAAGCTAAAGGTGAAAAAGAATTAGATGCTATTGAATTCTTAAAATTAGTTAAGAAAAAAGCAGGCGAATTAAAATTTGATGAAAAAATATTAAGTAGACAATTAAATGTAGGTTTTTCTGGTGGAGAAAAGAAAAAAAATGAAATACTTCAAATGTCTATATTAAATCCTAAGCTGTCTATTCTAGACGAAACAGATTCTGGACTTGATATCGATGCGTTAAAAATAGTATCTGAAGGTGTGAATGCCTTAAGAAGTAAAGATAGTTCTTTTTTAATCATTACCCATTATCAAAGGTTGCTTGATTATATTAAACCAGATTTTGTTCATGTTTTAATTGATGGTCAAATTGTTAAATCTGGAGGATCTGAATTGGCAATGGAATTAGAAAGTAAAGGATACGAAACACTTAGTTAAATGATTGAACAATTAAAATCAGATTTCAATAAAATGGCAGAAAATTTAAAATTTTCTGAAAGTAATGTTGAGCTTAGAAAGAAAAATTTAACAAATTTTATCGATAAGGGCTTTCCAAATAAAAGAATTGAAGATTGGAAATTTTCAGATTTAAATCAAATAATCTCATCTAATATTGAAAATTTAAGTTTTTATAATGATAAAACTTATGAACCTGAAGATCAAATATCTTTAATTAATAAGTTTGAGCATAATAAGATTATTTTTATTAATGGATCTATCTCAAAAGTAGATATCAATTACGAAGATGACACTAAAGTTTTAATTAATAATGATTTAGATTTAAGCAACAATGCCAACGAAATTAATCCATTGGTATCTTTGAATCATGCTCTAGCTAGTGCACATATTGGCATTATCATTAAAGAGAATTATTCATTAAATAAGCCCTTAATTTTATACAATATTACTACTGAGGATGTTAACTCAACTGCACTCAATTTAAGAACAGACATTAAATTAGAAAAAAATAGTAGCTTGAAATTAGTTACTATATTTGATGATCAGTCTGAAAATAATTTTATTAATATAACTCAAAATTTTGATATTGCTCAAGATGCAATCCTTAAAAGCTACAAGATTGATCATAAAACTAACTCTAATATTAAATATTTTTATAATAATATTAATCTTGAGAAAAATAGTATTTCTGAAAATTTTATTTTTTCTACGGGATCTAAATTTATTAAAAATGAGGTAAATTGTAACTTAAACGATCAATACAGTTCGGCATTTATTAATGGTGTAATAAACTTGAAAAACTCACAGCATCATGAAATTAAAACTAACATAAATCATTTAGCGGAAAATACAAAAAGCTATCAATTAATCAAAACAGTTTTAAATGATAAATCTAAAGGTATCTATCAAGGTAAAATTTTTGTTGATCGAAAAGCACAAAAAACAAACGGTTATCAACTGAGTAAAGCTTTACTTTTAAATGAAAATACAGAATTTGATGGTAAACCTGAACTGGAAATTTACGCAGATGATGTAAAATGCTCACATGGATCAACCTCAGGTAACTTGGATGAAGACTCGATATTTTATCTAATGTCTCGAGGTTTAAGTCATCAGCAATCAAAAGAATTATTAATTAATGGCTTTCTAATGGATGTGGTTGAAAAAATTACTGATTTAGAAATCAAAAATTTAATTAAAGATATGATGGGAGTAGTAGAATGAGTATAGCAAATATTAAAAAAGAATTTCCAATATTTAATAATAAAGTTCAAAATAATGATCTTGTTTATCTTGATAGCGCTAATTCATCTCAAAAACCACAATCTGTAATTGATAGAGTTAATGATTTTTATACAAATGAATTTTCAAATACAGGTAGAAGTGTTCATTATTTAGCAGTAGCAGCAACTAATCTTTATGAAAATACAAGATCTTCTGTTCAAAAATATATTAACGCTAAAGATAAAAATGAAATTGTATTCACCAAAGGTGCTACTGAGGCAATTAATCTTGTAGCTAATACCTATGGCCAAAAATTTTTAGAAGAAGGTGATGAAATCCTTATAACAGAACTTGAACATCATTCTAATTATGTACCTTGGCATTTTTTAAGACAATCTAAGGGTGTAAGGATAGAATTTGCAGAGATCAATGATGATGGAGAAATTACTTTAGAAAGTATTGAAAAAAAAATAACATCAAAAACTAAATTGATTGCAATTACACACTTGTCTAATGTAACTGGATCGGTTTTGCCTGTTAAAGAAATAACAGAACTTGCTCATTCAAAAGGTATTGCGGTTCTAGTGGATGGATGCCAAGGTGCTCCTCACTTAAAACTTAATATGCAAGATATTGACTGTGATTTTTATGCTATTTCTTGCCATAAAATGTACGGACCAACAGGTCTTGGTGTTTTATACGCAAAGAAAAAGTGGCTAGAGGAATTACCACCTTATCAAGGTGGTGGTGGAATGATCCAAGATGTAAAAAAAGATAGTATTTCATATGGTGATTTACCTAACAAATATGAAGCTGGAACTATGGCAACTGCTCAAGTTATAGCATTTGATCAATCTATAAAATTTTTAGAAAAAATTGGAATTGAAAACATGATTAAGCATGAGCAAGAATTAATCCAGTATGGTCAAGAAATTTTAAGAAAAAATAATTCAGTTAAATTAATTGGTAACCCGAAACATAGATCGGCAGTTTTATCTTTTACTATTGAAGGTGTTCATCCACATGACATAGCTACAATACTGGATGAAGATGGTGTTGCTATTAGAGCGGGACATCATTGTTGCCAAATTCTACATGACAAATTAGGAATACCAGCAAGTGCACGTGCTTCATTAGGTGTCTACAATACAAAAGATGATCTGGATCAACTTAATAATTCTATTAACAACTGTAAGAAAATTTTTAACATTTAATGAATATAAAAGAGCTTTATCAAGAAATAATTTTAGAGCATGGCAAAAATCCCCGCAACTTAAGAAAAACTGAAAATTTTAATAAAGATGCAATGGGCAAGAATCCGTTATGTGGTGACAATGTTCATATATTTTTAAAACTTGATGAGAATAAAAAAGTAGAAGATATTTCATTTGAAGGTAGTGGTTGTGCAATTTCAATGGCCTCAGCATCAATTATGACTGATTTAATTAAAGGAAAAGAAGAGGTGGAAGTTAAAGAAATTGTAAATGATTTTTTAGGTATGATTAAAGAGAACCCTGAATTAAAATCAAAAAACTTAGAAGAAGATGAAAAAACCAAATTAATGTGCTTGTCTGGTGTAAAACAATACCCAATGAGAGTAAAATGTGCGACTTTATCATGGCATACTTTAATCTCTGCAATTGACAATACTCAAGAAGAAATTAATACTGAAAAATTAGATTAAATTATGGAATTAAGAGAACAAGTAATAGCTGAAATTAGAAAAATTTATGACCCGGAGATACCAGTCAATATTTATGAATTAGGTTTAATTTATGATGTTAAGGTAAACGAGTCTAAAGCTAAGATTATAATGACCTTGACTTCACCAAATTGTCCTGTTGCAGAAAGCTTACCTCAGGAAGTTAAAGATAGCGCAATGCAAGTTGAAGGCATTGAAGAAGTTGATCTAGATTTAGTTTTTGAACCACCTTGGGAAAAATCAATGATGTCAGAAGCTGCTAAATTGGAGTTAAATTTATAATGAACCCTATAATTAAATTAAGTGACAACGCTGCAAGTCGTATTAAAGAAATTATGTCTGGAGTTGAGTCGAATTCAATTGGTGTTAGAGTTGCCGTTAAGTCTGGTGGTTGTGCTGGCATGTCTTATGTAATGGAATATGCAAAAGAAATTAATCCATCAGATGAAATAATTGAAGACAAAGGTGTTAAGGTTTTTGTGGATGCTGCAGCTGTTATGTATTTACTAGGAACTGAAATGGACTATAAAAAAGAGGAATTTTCATCCTCATTTGTATTCAATAACCCCAATGAATCCGAGCGTTGTGGTTGTGGTGAATCATTTAAAGTATAATATTACTTTAACGCATATCAGTATTGCAAATATCACATATCTAGTGTATTAAATAGTTATGAACAAATTCGAATTTAAAAATCTTGTTAAATCTTTAGAAAAGTCATTGAAAGAAAGAACTTTCTTTAAGACTTCTTCGAAAAGAAGTAAACACTGGTGCTAATGGCACACAGGATTACGTTGTTAAAAAAGGAATTAACAAAGATACAATCGCAACAACTAGACAGTAATTAATCTTAGCTACTGTAATACATCTCAAATTCTACAGGATGAGGTGCATGTTCAAATCTATGTATCTCTTCAAATTTTAATGCAATGTACGCATCAATCTGATCATCAGTAAATACACCACCGTCAGTTAAAAACTCTCTATCTTTATCCAAACTTTCCATAGCCTCTCTTAGAGAGCCGCAAACAGTTGGAATATTTTTAACTTCTTCTGGGGGTAAATCATAAAGATCTTTATCAAAAGATTCACCTGGATGTATTTTATTTTTAATTCCATCTAAACCAGCCATAAGCATAGCAGCAAAAGTTAAGTATGGGTTTCCTGAGGCATCAGGAAATCTTATTTCACATCTTGCACCATTTTTACTTAATGAAATCGGTATACGACAAGAAGCCGATCTATTTCTTGCAGAGTAAGCAAGTAGAACAGGGGCTTCAAATCCTGGAATTAATCTTTTGTAACTATTTGTCGTAGCGTTTGAAAAAGCATTAATTGCTTTTGCATGTTTTAAAATACCACCAATGTAATGAAGTGCTGTTTCAGATAACCCAGCATAAGCATCACCAGAAAAAACTGGCTTATCATTTTTCCAAATTGATTGATGAATGTGCATGCCTGAACCGTTATCTCCAGCAATTGGTTTTGGCATAAAAGTTGCAGTCTTACCAAATGAATGTGTAACCATTTGAACTACATATTTATATAACTGAACATTATCAGCTTGATCAACAAGTGTTCCAAAGTACATACCTAGCTCATGTTGGCTTGGGGCTACTTCGTGGTGATGTTTTTCAACTTTAATACCCACTTCTTTTAAACTTTTTAAGTATTCACCTCTCATGTCTTGTTCACTATCAACTGGAGGAACTGGAAAGTAACCACCTTTTACTGGAGGTCTATGACCCATATTTCCATTTGCATACTCTGTACCTGAATTATAAGGACCTTCTTTACTATCTATTTTAAAACCAGTGTTGTTGGGATCATTATTAATTCTAACATCATCAAAAACAAAAAATTCAGGTTCAGGACCAAAAAAAGCTTTATCACCAATACCAGATTTTTTTAAATATTCTTCTGCTTTTTTAGCTGTTCCTCTTGGATCTCTTTCGTAAGGAGATCTTTTAACTGCATCTAGAATGTCACAAAAAAGAATTAATGTGTTGTGTGAAGTAAAAGGGTCCATAACAAGTCTTGAAGTATCTGGCTTTAAAATCATGTCAGATTCATTAATTGCCTTCCAACCAGCTATAGATGAACCATCAAAAAATACACCCTCGTTTATCATTTCTTCATCAACAATGGTGTGATCCATTGTTAAATGTTGAAGTTTTCCTCTAGGGTCGGTAAATCTTAAATCAACAAATTCAACTTCTTTTTCTTTCATGAGCTTTAAAACATTAGCTGCAGTCATAGTTTCTCCCTTTTTAAATTTTATGGTCAATTAATAACAAATGTTTCCTTAATAATATTGCTTGAATAATAAATATCACCTATGCGTTTTTTACATATGAATTACATCATTATTTGTTAAATTATCAATCAATTATTAGTTGAAATATGAGCTTATTAGATAAAGAACCTGTTAAAAGAGCAGAAAAATTTCTTAAGAACTTTGACCAATCTCTAGAAGTTATAATTTTAGAAAATTCAGCAAGAACAGCACAAGATGCTGCTAAAGCTTTAGATTGTAATGTGGGTGCAATTGTTAAGAGTTTGTTATTTAAAACAGGAGATAGTTTTACTTTGTGTTTAGTGGCAGGTGATAAGAGGTGCTCATTAAATAAAATAAAAAAGATTAAAGATAAAAAAGATATCTCAATGGCATCACCAGAGGAAGTTAAGACACAAACTGGATATACAATAGGTGGTGTGTCCCCAATTGGTCATTTAGAGAAAATTGAAATTATAATAGACAATTCTTTAGAAAGGTTTAATGAATTATTTGCTGCAGCAGGACATCCAAACTGTGTTTTTAAGATTAATTTTAAAAATATTCAAAAAATTACAAATGGTAAAGTTGAAGATATAATTGAATGAGACAGCCTAAATTAATTGATTATATTTTATTAATAATTTTATCTTTAATATGGGCGTCAGCTTTTTTTAACATTAAGATTGCAACAGAATCTTTTGGTCCAATTACAATTGCTTTCTTAAGAGTTTTATTTGGATCAATTCCAGTACTATTATTATGTTTTTATAAAAAAATAAAAATAGAAGCTTTTTCAAAAGATTGGCATTGGTTTGCAATAATAGGTTTTGTTAACTTAGTCGCTCCTTTTTTCTTAATAGCTTATGGTGTTAAATCTGTTCAAAGTAACTTAGCAGCAATATTAATGTCGACAACACCATTAAGCTCAACAGTATTAGGGCATTTTTTTACAAAAAATGAAAAATTTAATTTTATCAAAACATTTGGAATTTTGATAGGATTTTCAGGAATTATCTATTTATTCTCTGACAATTTTTTAATCAATGATAACAATTTTTTTTCTGCATTAATGATTTTACTTGGATCAACTTGTTATGTCATAGGAGGAGTTTTAACTCTTAAAATCAGTAATAAAAAAAATGAGAATGTAACAGGCTCAATATTAATTTGGGCTATAATAATTTTAATACCACTAGTTTCTTTTATAGAAAAACCTTGGAATACAATACCATCAGTAGAATCAAGTGTTTCAGTTATTTATCTGGGTCTGGTATCAACGGGATTAGCATGGCTACTTAGGTTCAGAATTTTAAAAAATAATGGATTAATATTTCAGTCACAAGTTTCTTACTTAATACCTATTTTTGGTATTGGTTTAAGTTATATATTTTTAGATGAATTAATTACCGATAAAGTTATAGTTTCATTGCTTGCAGTACTAGTAGGTCTTTATTTTGTAAAAAAAGCAGGATCAAAAAAATATGAAAAAAGATAAAAAAATTGAAGTAAGTGAAAATTTTGAAGAAATTGATAACTTCTGTGAAGAATGTAAAAAAGAAGACGAAAGCGTTTCTCAAAATTTAATTTTAACAGGATTTAAAACCTGTAATTCTTGTAAACTTTCAAAAACTATATTTCCGATTTAACTAATATTACTAATAGGCAGAGCATTCATTTTGCTCATTACAAAAGATATTGAAAGAAAAGCAATTATTAAAAAAGCTAAAAAGACTATTCCAAATGATTTAAAATTAGACTTTAAATTTAAAACTTGTTTTGTTGAAATGATTAATCCTGCAAATATCCAAAACTGAGTTAGAAATATTATTGGGATCATTAAATCTGGAGTTACAGCAAAAAATCTTAAAAGCCCAGGCGCATGAGCAAACCCTACAGCTGTTAATACTTTTTTAAATGGAACTTTAGTTTCTTTATCTGGAAATAATTTTACACCGATCACATAAATAAAAAGTCCCCATACAAACCAAGTAAGAATGGCAGTTAAGCCAGACATTGCAACAGCAGTTTTAATAACAGTATTTGCAGCAACAGCCCCAGCTAAGCCGTCTAGTATCATTATAAGACCTGCAAAATATATTGCAGCTTCACCAAAGTTCTTGTTATCTTTGTAGAGAGTTTTATCTAATTTAATAGACCGAACAATTATATTTAGAAATTGACCAAACATTATTTTTTTTTTTTATTATTTTTCTGTGCTTTATAAGAAACAAATAGTGGAAAGAGTATTAAAGCAATTACTATTATTATGCAAATAGCTATTAGGAATGATTTTGTCATTATTAGTGGGGGAGAATTAATCTCCCCCAAATAATTAATTTAACCTTTAACGACTTCTCTTGTGTTTGCGTTATAAGATTCTGTAAATGGTATATCTACTACCACAGCATCAACAGGTGCTCCTGGTGTGTCAGAATATTTAGCAGGTAAGTGAACTTTGTATTTAGTTCCAACTTTTCCTTTAGGGAATCCGTTTGCATTTAATGTTCCATCAAATGGTACATATCCCATTGCTATATTTTGACCTTTTTCAGGGTGATACCAAGGTGATGTGATAAATCCTACAGGATCTCCACCACTCTCAGGTGACACTAACCAAAAGTCAGGAGCATATTCTTCAATTGGTTTTCCACCCATTTCAAGACCTACTAACTGAAGTTTGTAAGGTTTTTTTCCATCCTTAAGCTCTGCACCCATTTTCTCTAGTACAGCTTTACCAATGTAGTCAGCTTTCTTGTTCCATTCACCTTTGCCGGCTAATGAAACTTGATAACCAAGGTTACACTGGAAAGGATTGTGTTGATGATCCATATCTTGTCCCCAAGAAAGAATTCCAGCTTGAATTCTTCTATGGTGAGCAGGAGCGATAACCATTAGGCTATGTTTTTTACCTGCAGCAAGAACAGCATTCCACATATCATCAGCGTATTTAGTTGCTTCTCTTAAGTAAATTTCATATCCAGCTTCACCTGAGAAACCAGATTGTGAAATAACACAACTTCTTCCACCAACTTTTGCTTCAGCTAAACCATAGAAAGGCATGTTATCTAGATCCACTTGATCACCAATAAGGTCCTTCATTAAAGCTTTTGATTTAGGACCTTGAATTTGCACTGGGCAAACATCAATTTCCTCGATTGTACAATCAAATCTTCCATCAGCGTTAACACCTTGAAGATACATTCCAATATCAGAAGTCTGATAGTGAGAACCAAAATTCATCTTTTGAAATTCTAAGAAGAATAGGATCATTTAAAACACCACCATAAGCATTACATAGAATTACATATCTTGCTCTCATTGGTGAGATTTTAGTTGCATCTCTAGTTATAACGTAGTCAGTAAACTTTTCTGCATCAGGACCTTTAACTCTAATTTGTCTTTCAACAGCAACGTTCCACATTGTAACGTGATTTTTAATTGCTTCGTATTCAACCATAGCTCCACCATCTTCAGGTTTTACATAACCTCTTGGGTGATAAATACGATTGTAAACAGTTGCTCTCCAACAACCGGCTTCCATTGATAGATGCCAGTATGGAGACTTTCTTACTCTTGTTGAAATTAACATTTCAACTTTTGTAGGGCCACTTTGTCTTAAGTTATATGGTACTTCACGATCTGATTGATCAACTGAAGTCACGTGCTTTAGTTTAGTATAGTCAAATTCATTAGACATAACTGTTCTCCCTCAACCACTTGTTAGTTTCCTTCAAGCCGCCGAATGTATAAATGTGGAAGTTGCCAGTAAACTCTTTCACTTTCCCAATTAATTCATTAGGGTCTTTAGGTTTCAATAAATCTAATGCCTTACTAAAATTAGACTTAAGAAAGTTTATAGAATTTTTCGCCCCGACAATATTAGCAAATTTAATCAAGCTAGTTATTTTCATTGGCCCAGTAATTCCTACATGCACTGGTACTGACTGCTTAGAAATGAAATCTACGATAGGTTGACTCTCTAATAACCATTGGGTCACTATATAGTCGGCGTAAGGTTTTTTATCTATCATAGCCTTTTCTAATTCTTTATCAGAAATATCCTGACTTCCCTCCGGATGTCCTGCTATTCCTATTTTAATTCCATCAAAAAATCCTGTCTCTAAAATTTGAATTGAACTATCAAATTTTCCAACTGGCTCTCTACTTCCTCCAATTACTAAAGCTTGTTTAACACCCACATCTTTACATCTTGAAATGTAATCTTTAAGTTGAGCGTCATCAGTAATTGATCTTGCTGGAAAATGTGGAACTGGATTAAATCCTTTTTTAACTAATTCAGCTGACTGGTTAGCTGTCTCTTTATAATCTCCTCCTGGAAGCATGGTTATATAAACATCCTTAACGGGAGGCAATGTATCAAGATCTGTTTGAGGTCCAACCTCAAGTGAAAAATTCATTTTCCCGATGATTATCTTTTTTGTAAATGCTGTCAAAGAAATTCATCCTGTGGACAAAAATATTTGTTGCCAAAAATTATGCTGGTGATAATTTTTTTAAATGTCTGAAAATCCTAAAAATCTTACCTTGTCAGATATCCTGGATGTGGCAAAGATCAAGGTGGTAAACAACCCTATTGAGCAAGCTCATGGCCTACCAAATGCATGCTACACGAGCCCTGACTACATGATGTACGAAAGAGAGAAGATTTTTGCAGACAAATGGTGTGTAATTGGAGTAGCAAGCTCAGTGCCTAATATTGGAGATGCCAAACCATATAGCTTACTAGGGATCCCATTAATCATATTGAGAGATAAAGAGAAGAAAATCAGAGTGTTTCATAACGTCTGTAGTCACAGAGGATTTAAGCTTTTGGACGAGCCATGTTCTTTAAAAAATGTTTTAAGATGTCCTTACCATTCTTGGTCATATGATTTTGGAGGAAAATTGATAGCCACACCTCATATTGGAGGGTTAAATATTCACGAATCAGAGAAATTTGATAAAACTAAAAGTAATCTAAAAGAGGTTCGAACTACAGTTTGGATGGATATAATATTTGTTAATATTCATAATAATGAAATAGAATTTAACGAATATGTTAAACCTCTAGAAAGTAGGTGGTCAAAATTTATTTCTAAAGAAGATCAACATTTACTCGTTACCTCTAAGGACCATGGGTATTTTAGTTTAAATGTGAAAAGTAATTGGAAGTTTGCAATTGAAAATTATTGTGAAAGTTATCATTTACCAACAATTCATCCAGAATTAAACAAAATATCAAATATAAATGATCATTATCATATTCAAGGTTTACCAAACAGATTTGCAGGTCAGGGTAGTAAAAAATATAATCAATTAATTAAAGAAAATAAGACATTTGATAATTTTAAAAAATGGCCAAAAGATTTAAGTAAAAATTCAGAATATATAGCCTTATTTCCAAATGTTATGATCGGTTTGCATATCGATCATTTCTATGCTTTTTGGTTAGAACCTATTTCAATTAATGAAACCAAAGAACATTTAGTCATGTATTATGTAGGAGACAGTAGTGCTAATGGAAAAGAATTTGAAGGTATGAGAAAAGAAAATTCAAGAATTTGGAAAAATGTTATGTCAGAAGATATAAAAGCTATTGAAGGTATGCAAGAAGGTAGAAATTCACCAGCATATAATGGTGGAAATTTTTCTCCAGTAATGGACAATCCAACTCATCAATTTCATAAGTGGGTCGCTAATAATTTAACTGAATGAAAGAATAAATGTCAAAAAAAGATGTAGGAAATAAAATTCCAATTTACAAACTAAAAACCACCAAACAAGTAATGAATTTCTATGATGAGTGGGGAAATAAAGATAAATATAATAAAGATATGGTTGATTGGGACTATTCAGGTCCAAAAGAAACGGTAAATATCTTTAAAAAGTATGCTGAAAATAAAGATATGCTAATATTTGATGCAGGTTGTGGAACAGGTTTAGTTGGAAAAGAATTGAAAAAATTTGGATATAATAATTTTTATGGTGCAGATTTATCTAAAACTTTATTAGATACAATTCCAAAAGGTTTATATAAAAAATTAGATAAAGTAGACTTAAATGAACCCATAAAAACTAATGATAACTATTATGATGCGGTCATGTGTGTTGGAACCTTTACTTATGCCCATGTTAAACCTAATGCTTTAGAGGAATTTGTAAGAATTACTAAAAATAAAGGACTGATTTGTTTTACTATTAATGAAGGAATTTATGAAGAGTATGGGTTTGATAAAAAAATAAAAGAATTAAAAGATAAGAATAAATGGAAAGAAATTGTATTTTTTAAATCAGACTATATTGCCAGCAAAGATGTAAATGCGTGGCTGGGTCTATATGAGGTTATAAAATAAAATGAAAATAATATTAATAATGGGTCTACCAGGATCTGGCAAAACAACTTTGGCAAATGAAATTGCCCCATCACTAAATGCTAAAAGACTTAATGCTGATGAAGTTAGAAAAGAAGCTAATGATTGGGATTTTTCAGAAGAAGGCAGAACAAGACAAGCCAAAAGAATGGCAGATTTTGCAAAAAAATTAAAAGATGATGGAAATTATGTTGTAGCAGACTTTGTTTGTCCAACGCCTGAAGCAAGAAATTTATTTCCAGCAGATTATATTGTTTGGGTAAATACAATAAAAGAGGGACGTTTTGATGATACTAACAAGATGTTTGTTAAACCTGAAAAATTTGACTGTCAGGTTACAACTCAAGATGCTAAACATTGGGCACCAATAATAGTAAAGGGAATAAAATAATGGCTTATGAGTGGGATAATAAAAAACCGACAGCACAAATGCTTGGCAGATGGCAACCATTTCATGATGGTCACTATGCTTTATTTCAAGAAATTATTAAAAAAACAGGTCAAGTTTGTATTCAAATTCGAGATGTTCAAGGTGTTGATGATAATCCATTTGATTTTGACACAGTTAAAAAAAATATTGAAGAAAAGCTAAACCCAGAATTTAAAGGAAGATTTAAAGTAATGATGGTTCCTAATATTACTAATATTTGTTACGGAAGAGGAGTTGGTTATAAAATAGAAGAAGTTGTTTTATCAGAGGAAATACAACAAATCTCTGCAACAAAAATTAGAGCTAAAATGAGAGAAGATGGCAAACTTAAGTAATATTAAAATTAAACTTTTAAATAAAGATATTGCTTCAATCATCATTAATGAGCCAAAAACATATAACGCACTTTCATTTAAAAATTTAGAAGATTTAATTAAAGCTTTTAAAAAATTAGATGAAGACAAAAATATTAAGGTAATAATTATTGAAGGGTCTGGAAAAGGTTTTAGTGCAGGTCATAATTTAAAAGAAGTAAGTGGATTAAATAAAAGAAAAAAATATCAAAAACTTTTCAATCTTTGCTCAAAATTTATGCTTCAAATAGTTGAAGGAAAAAAGCCAGTTATTGCAAAAGTTCATGGAGCAGCATTTGCTGCGGGATGCCAATTAGTTGCGAGTTGTGATCTAGCTTACAGTTCTAATGAGGCAATTTTTGCAACACCAGGAGTAAATATAGGTTTATTTTGTAGCACACCGATGGTTGCTGTTAGTAGAAAAGTTAATAGAAAAAGAATGATGCATATGCTGTTAACGGGAGATCCTATTAAAGCAAATTACGCAAAAGAAATTGGACTAATTAATAATCATTTTTCTAAATCAAAATTAAACAATGAAGTATTAAAAGTTGCCAAAACTATTTCTTCAAAATCAAGTCTTACAATTAAAATTGGAAAGCAAACTTTTTATAATCAATTAGAAATGCCATTAAGAAAAGCTTACGCGTACACAAGTAAAATGATGACTAAAAATATGATGGCAATGGATGCAAAAGAAGGAATATCTGCATTTCTAGAAAAAAGAAAACCCAAATGGAAAAACAAATAATAGACGATAAAATTAAAGAACTATTTATTAGCTCAAGAGTAATAGCTTTAGTTGGGGCAAGTAAAAAAAAAGAAAAGGATTCGAATATAGTAATGAAATTCTTACAAAAATCTGGTTATAAAGTTATTCCTGTAAACCCAACATGTATAAATGAAACAATACATGGAGAAAGAGTTCATGGAACTCTATTAGATATAAAAGAAAAAGTAGACATTGTTGACGTTTTTAGACCAAGTGAAGAGACTATAGATATAGCTAATCAAACTAAAGAAATTGGGGCACATGTTTTGTGGCTACAACTTAATATTGAAAATGATAAGGCTAAAGAAATTGCTACAAAAAATAAAATTTATTACATTGCTAATAAGTGTACTAAAATTGAATTTCAAAAATTATTTGGAATAATTTAGTAAATTATTTCTATTAAATTGATAATTAATATTTTAATGATAAACCTAGTTTATCCAACTTTATAGGGCTAGTTTTTGACTACCCATGCTCGATGATAAAAATCATCTATATTTTTTTGAATTAACCCTTTGGCAATTTGGGTAGCTTCTTGCTCTTCAAAAGGGCCATGTTTTTTTTTAGTATTCTTTAATATCGTTTCAATCTCGTTAGGGTTGGTATGCTCACCTTCAATTACATAAAAATTTTTCATGGCTTTCTTATAGAACTAGTTTAAAAATACACAAATGAAAAAAATATTTCTTTTATATGGTCACTATAACGAAAAATCCTTTAACGCTGCTATTAGAGATGCATTCATAAAAACAGCTGAAGCAAACGGTCATTCAGTCGATTGTGTAGATCTATATAGGGAAAAATTTAACCCTGTTTTTGCAGGTGAACAAGCTGGTGAAGATGTTCTGGATCATCGTAGACGTATTGAGAAGTGTGATACCATTGTTCTAATTGCACCTATTTGGAACTTTAGAATGCCAGCAATAGTGGAGGGATGGATAGATAAAGTTTTGTCACCACCATGGGCATTTACATTTAAAAAATTAGTTGGAAATTATGGTTATCCAATGGGAAATTTAAAAGATAAAAAAGCTATAATTTTTTGTACTTATGGGTCTCCAAGGCTCGCTATTACAACCTTCTTCTTAAACTTACCTATAAGAAGATTAAAAAGAGGCGTATTTCACATGTGTGGCATTTATAATATTGTTTACAGAAGATATTTTGCTGTACCGTTTGTCAGTGATAAAAAAAGAGAACAATTTTTGGAAGACGTCAGAACAACTGCACAAAATATATAAAGTAATTTTAATTACTTTATTTTTAACATCTCCATCATTTGCTGAATTAGTTAAGCCTAACAATGGGATTGAACCTTATCAAGTTGTCAAAATCCAATTAAGAAGTTTAAAACAGAACGATAATCCAAAAAAGGATAATGGAATTGAGCAGACTTGGGAATTTGCACATCCAAATAATCAAAAAAATACAGGTCCTATAGATCGTTTTAAAACGATGATAAAAGGAAAATCTTATGTGATGCTTCTTAATCACTTGGACCATAAGGTTGTGGAGGTAAAATCTGATGATTTAACTGCTCTTTTTGAAGTAACAGTTCTTGATAGAGATAAGGTCTACTATAAATTTAAGTGGGCAGTTGAAAAATATATAAAAGAGGGCCCTCTTAAGGACTGCTGGCTGACCACAATGGTCTCCGCGCCAATGCCTCTTGGATCTTCGGTTTAAACTAATAACTAAACGATTTTTGTTTCGTTAATAATAAAAAAATAGTAGGAATCGGACTAATGAAATCTAAAGCTAAAGTTGTTGTAGTTGGTGGTGGTGTAGTAGGAGTTAGTGCACTTTATCACTTAGCAAAAAAAGGTTTGTCAGATGTTGTTCTTGTCGAGAGAAAAGAATTAACTTCAGGATCAACTTGGCACGCAGCAGGTCTGCTTCCATTATTTAATATGAGTTATTCAGTTGGACAGCTTCATAAGTATGCGGTTGATCTTTATAAAAAATTAGAAGAAGAGACAGGACAAAATGTTGGCTTCAGCGTTGTCTCAAACATTCGTTTAGCAAGTACTAAAGATAGAATGGATGAGTACCACCAATATGCAGGTGTTGCACAAACTATAGGTGTTGATGTAAAATTTTTAACTCCAGATCAGGTAAAAGAAATTTGGCCTTTATGTCGTACGGATGATTTACTTGGCGCAATCCAACACCCAGAGGATGGATATATTCAACCTGCAGACTTAACACAAGCAATGGCAACTGGCGCAAGAAATATGGGTGCAGAGATTTATAGAAATACAGCTGTAGTTGGAATTAAACAAACTAAAGATGGATGGATTGTTGAAACTGATAAAGGAGCTATTGAATGTGAACATGTTATTTCTTGTTCAGGAAATTTTGCAAGACAAACTGGAAAAATGGTTGGTTTAGATATTCCAGTTATTCCAGTTGAACATCAATATATTGTTACAGAAGCACATCCAGATATTTTAAAAAGAAAAAAAGAAGGCTTACCAGAGATGGGAGTTTTAAGAGATAGTGATAGCAGATGGTACATGAGAGAAGAAGCTGGTGGTTTAATATTAGGACCATATGAAGATGGTGCTCCAGCCTGTTATGTAGATGGCCCATCAAAAGATTCAGAGTACGAATTATTCCAAGAAGATCTTGATAGACTTGCACCACACATAGAAGGTGCAATTCATCGTGTTCCAGCCTTTGGCGAAGTAGGTGTAAAAAAAGTTTATAACGGAGCAATTTGTTACACACCTGATGGAAACCCTATTGTTGGTCCAGCTTGGGGACTTAAAAATTTTTGGATAAATGAAGGACATAGCTTTGGTATTACTGCAGCAGGTGGAGCAGGTTGGCAACTTGCAGAATGGATTGTAGATGGAGAACCAACAATTGATATGCTTGGTGTTGAACCCAGAAGGTTTGGTGATTATGCAACAAAATCCTATTTAAAAGAAAAAAATGAAGAAGCTTACAACCATGTATTTAAAGTTCATTATCCAGACGAAGAAAGAGGTGCTGCTAGAGAATTAAGAACATCACCTTGTTACGATAGAATGAAAGCATTAGGTGCTGTTTTTGGGCAAAAATTTGGCTGGGAGAGACCTAATTTCTTTGCAGTAGATGGAATGGAACAAAAAGATGATTGGTCTTTTAGAAGATCCAAGTGGTTTGAAGCAATAAAAAAAGAATGTAAAAATGTAAAAGAAAATGTGGGTCTTTTAGATATGACTGCATTTGCAAAATGTAGAATTAAAGGATCTGGTGCAGAAGAATTTTTAGATTATTTAGTAGCAAACAGACTTCCAAAAAAAATAGGAAGAATTGGTTTATGTCATGCCCTTAATACTAAAGGAGGAGTTCATTCTGAATTTACAATAATGAGAGAAGCTCCAGATAGTTTCTATTTAGTTTCTGCAGGAGCAAACCAAAGATTAGACCATGATTGGATTCAAAAATGGATGCCAAATGATGGGACAGTTCAATTTGAAAATCTAACTAATAGTATGGGTGTACTTGTTGTGTCTGGTCCAAAGGCAAGAGAATTAATGACAAGAGTTTCCAGTGATGATTTTTCTGGTGAAAACTTTAAATGGTTGAGTGCTAAAAATGTAAATGTTGGAAATGCACCAGTGAATGCTATGAGAGTAAACTTTGTTGGTGAATTGGGTTGGGAACTTCATCACCCAATTGAATACCAAAACCATATATTTGATAAATTGATGGAAGCTGGCAAAGGTTTAGGTATTAAGCCTTATGGGATTAGAGCGATGAATAGTTTAAGACTTGAAAAATCTTATAAACTTGTTGGGACAGAATTATCAATTGAATATTCACCTTACGAATCTGGACTAGATAGATTTATACATCCTAATAAAGGAAACTTTATTGGCTTAGAAGCGCTTAATAAATGGAGAGAAAAAGGTTTTAAAAATAAACTGGTTACTATGGAAATTCACAATGTTGAAGATGCGGATGTTCTAGGAAACAATCCAATTTATGAAAACGATAAAGTTGTTGGACGTGCAACAGGAGGAGATTTTGGATTTAGATTAGGTAAATCGATTGCGTTAGGAATGGTGAACCCTAATGTTGCGACAACTGGTCAAAAATTGAAAATTGATATTTTAGGAAAAATGTACGATGCTACTGTATTAGATGAGAAGTCCTTACGATCCAGAAAATAATTTATTGAGAGCATAATGAAAATATTAGTCGCAGTTAAAAGAGTAATTGATTACAACGTTCAAGTCAGAGTTAAAGAGGATGGAACTGGTGTTGTTACTGATAATGTAAAAATGTCGAGCAATCCACCCGATGACAATGCGATTGAAGAAGCTGTAAAAATTAAAGAAGCAGGTAAGGCGACAGAGATTATTGCAATTACAGTCGGTGAAGAAAAATCACAAGAAACTGTTAGAAAAGCATTGGCAGTTGGTGCTGATAGAGGAATTTTAATCAAAACTGAAGGAATTGTTGAGCCATTAGCCGTAGCAAAAGCACTACAAAAAATTGTTGAAAAAGAAAAACCAGACCTAGTTTTTATGGGTAAACAAGCAATTGATGATGACTGTAATCAAACAGGCCAAATGTTAAGTGCTTTATTGAATTGGCCTCAAGCAACATTTGCATCAAAAATTGAAATAAAAGACAGAACTTTAGAAGTAACAAGAGAAATTGATGAAGGATTAGAAACAATTGAAGTTAATCTGCCAGCTATTGTGACATGTGATTTAAGATTAAATGAGCCACGTTATGCTTCACTACCAAATATTATGAAATCTAAAAAAAAACCTTTGGAAATTTTAACAGCAGCTGACTTAGGAGTTGATACCACACCTAGAGTTCAACAAATTAAAGTGGAAGAACCACCAAAAAGAAAAGCAGGAATTAAAGTTGCAAGTGTTGCCGAGTTAGTTAGCAAACTTAAAAATGAGGCAAAGGTAATATAATGTCAGTTTTATTAATAGCAGAACATAATAATAAAGAAGTAAGACCTTTTACATTAAACGCAATTACTGCAGCATCACAAATGGATGGAGATGTGCATGTCCTATTAATTGGAAATAATTGTGGAGATGTTGCTAAATCATTATCTGAAATGCCAGCTGTTAAAAAAGTATTGCATGCTGAAGCTACTCACTATGAAAACTACTTGGCAGAAAACTTTGCACCATTAGTTGTAAAAGTTTCAGAAAATTATTCTCATATTGTTAGTTCTGCTAATACATTTGGTAAAAATTTGATGCCAAGAATAGCAGCAAATTTAGATATATCTCAAGTAAGTGACATCACTAAAGTGATATCAGCTGATACATTCAGAAGACCTATTTATGCGGGTAATGCATTTGCTACAGTAAAAAGTACAGACACAAAAAAATGCATAACAATTAGACCGACATCTTTTGAGCCTTGTGAAACTTCTGGTGGCTCTGCTCCAATAGAAAAAATTGAAGCTACTGAAGAGTTCACATTATCAAAATTTATTAAAAGAGAAGAGGTTAAATCAGACAGACCTGAGCTTGGAACTGCTAGAGTTGTAGTTTCTGGTGGAAGAGGAATGCAAAATGGAGAAAATTTTAAATTAATAACTGATATTGCAGATAAATTAAATGCAGCAATTGGAGCATCACGTGCAGCAGTTGATGCGGGTTATATTAGTAATGAACATCAAGTTGGTCAAACTGGCAAAGTTGTTGTTCCAGATTTGTATATTGCAGTTGGAATTTCTGGAGCAATTCAGCATTTAGCTGGAATGAAAGAAAGTAAAATTATTGTTGCTATAAATAAAGATGGTGAAGCGCCAATATTTAGTGTCGCAGATTATGGTCTGGAAGCAGACTTATTTGAGGCATTACCTCAATTCTTAGAAGAATTGAATAAATTAAATAGTATACAAAAATAATCAGTACTGTAAAAATTCAACATATGCCTAGAGAAGCAATGGATTATGATGTGGTAATCGTTGGGGGTGGTCCTTCAGGACTATCTACGGCAATTAAACTTAAACAATTGGATCCAGAATTAAATGTGTGTTTACTTGAAAAAGCTTCAGAGATTGGTGCGCATATTCTAAGTGGTAATGTGTTTGAAACTAGAGCTTTAGATGAGTTATTACCAAACTGGAAAGAACTTAATTCACCTATAAAAACTAAGGTTTCTAAAGAAAAATTCTTATTTTTAGGAAAATCAAAATCATTAAGCTGGCCGACATGGCTACTTCCATCAGTTCAACAAAATCATAATAATTACATAATCAGTTTAGCAAACCTATGTAGATGGCTAGCAGAACAAGCCGAAGTTTTAGGTGTAGAAATATTTCCAGGCTTTCCCGCAAGTGAAATTTTATACAAAGAAGATGGATCAGTTAAGGGAGTTGCAACTCAAGACATGGGAGTTGATAAAGATGGAAACAAAAAAGATAGCTTTGAACCAGGCATAGAGCTTTTAGGAAAAGTTACTGTTTTTGCAGAAGGATGCAGAGGACATCTTGGTAAACAATTAATTGAAAAATATAATTTATCAGAAGGTAAAGATCCTCAACAATATGGAATTGGGTTTAAAGAAATTTGGGAAATCAGTGAACAAAATCATGAAGAGGGAATGGTAATGCATACTGCAGGTTGGCCACTAGATAACAATACTTATGGTGGAAGCTTTATCTATCACGCAGAAAACAAACAAGTTTTTTTAGGCTATGTAATTGGTCTTGATTATAAAAACCCACACCTTTCACCGTTTGATGAGTTTCAAAGATTTAAAACTCATCCTGCAATTAAAAAGATAATTGAAGGTGGAAAACGTATTTCATATGGCGCACGTGCTTTAATTGAAGGTGGAATTCAAAGTTTACCAAAAATGTTTATGCCTGGTGCTTTATTAATCGGTTGTGATGCAGGAACTTTAAATATGCCTAAGATTAAAGGATCACACACTGCAATGAAAAGTGGAATGATTGCTGCTGAGACCATAAATGAACATTTAAAAGAAAAACAAGATTTATCAATTTATGAAGATAAATTTAAAAAAAGTTGGGTTTATGAAGAACTGCATACTGCCCGAAATGTTAAACCAAGTTTTAGCTGGGGTTTAATTCTTGGAATAATATTTACTGGAATTGATCAAATACTATTTAGAGGAAAATTACCTTTTACCTTAAGACACAAACATGCTGATCACGAAACACTAAAACCAGCAAATGAAATGCCAAAAATTGATTACCCTAAACCAGATAATGTGATTACATTTGATAAAACAAGTTCTGTTTATTTAACAGGAACTAATCATACTGATAATCAATCTGTACACTTGCATTTAAAAGATCCAAACTTACCAATAAATTATACTTTAGAAAAATTTGATGAACCAGCGCAAAGATATTGTCCTGCAGGTGTTTATGAGGTTCAAAATGAAAATGGTGTAAATAAATTTGTCATAAACTCACAAAACTGCATTCATTGCAAAACTTGCGATATAAAAGAACCTTCTCAGAATATTACTTGGGTAACGCCAGAAGGAAGTGGTGGACCTAAATATGGAAATATGTAATTAGAAATATCCTTTTAAAAAGATAAAATTAATCCAACAATAAAAATCAGAGAGAGCGTTAATCCGATAAAAACTAGGTTTGTTAGAGTTTCTTTTTCTTTAACTTTTCTAGCTCTATTTAAGAGAATATTTATATCAACTCGACCTGATGATGAAACTTCCTTGCTCTTTTCAGGGGTCGCTAAAGGAGGAAGATCATTTATCTCTGTAGAAATTATTTTTTCAGCACTCACAAGTTAATAAACCATTAAATTATAAATATAGCAATTCACCCGATGTTCATTTTGGGTTGACTCTATTCTTAATTATGTTCATTTTGGGTTAAAATATAATATTATGTCTAAATTATTACCTGAAGTATCAAAGCAAATCCGCAGTGAGGATGTACGAGAAGTAATAGAGAAAAACTTTGTTTCCATAATACCTGTTTGGGCACCACTACAATTGGCTTGGGTGAATAATGTTTATAGAACTTTTCATGACTATGAAAAATTTATGATCATTATGCATTTATTAATGCAGACATTTGAAGCATATTCTAAAAACTTTGTGAAGTTAGATTATGATGAGTATTTTGATCAAAATGAGGTTGAAATTAAATCAATTAATGTAATGGAGATATCTAAATCTCTTAATATACCAAAAGAAACAGCTAGAAGAAAAATTAATGAATTAGAAGAAATGGGTGCAATAAAAAGAATAAATAAAAAGATTATAATAGATAGAAACACTTGGCCAAATATTAAACCTCAAGAAACGATAAAAAGAATGACAAGATTTTTATCAACTTTTTCAAAAATATGTGTTAGCGAGGGGCTAATACAAAAACCATTAAGTAGTGAAAGTCTAACAAAAACATGTAAGGAGTATTTTTCATATATTTGGCAACTTTATTATCAAATGCAAATGCCTATGTTATTAGGATTTAAAAAAGTTTTTGGTGACCTAGAATCTTTTCATGTTAGTGGCATTGTTATAATCAATCATGCTTTAAATTCAAAAAAAAATGATAATAGTGAAATGAGTAAGGAATTTTATGTAGAAAAATATTTCTTTGCTGATCAAATAGATGATACAGGCATTAATGCAATGTCTATTTCAGATATTACAGGCATCCCAAGAGCTACAGTTATTAGAAAATTAAATAAATTAATTAAAGAAAACTTTTTAAAAATAGATAGTAAAAAACATTATTTTTCAACAGGTGTTTATCAAGAAGAAATATTAGATGTACAAAAAAATACCTTTAATAACTTATCTAAACTTACTGCACGTGTTTATAATTTAAGTTTAATGAAAGATAATTAAAATTTTAAGTATTTTTTCTAAGAATAAATATAAAAATTATAGAAGTTATCATCATTATCAAAGCATAAGCAGCTGTTGGTATAATAAAAGTAGTAATATTTTCACCAAATATCTGTGTCCCAACAAAAAGTGCTAAAGTTCCGTTTTGAAGTCCACATTCTATTGAAATACATCTTTGTTGTGCAACTCCAGATGTAAAATATTTTGCAATATAAAAACCTAAAATCATCATTGATATATTTAGCAATAAAGTGGGCAAGCCAGCTTGAGCAAAATAAGTTATAATATTATCCCACTCTTCAAGATAAATAGCAGCAAACACAAGCATGAATAATATAACTGAGATTTTCTGAATTAATGAAGCTTGATTATCAACAAAATTTTTAGCAAAATGCCTAATTATCATCCCAATTATTACTGGGACTGTAACAACAAGAAACATTTTTAAAGCAATACCAGTCATAGATATTTCTTTAACAATTTCAATTTCAAAGAAATCAATTGATGCAAACATTATAAATGGAACTGAAATAATACTAATCAAACTAACAACAGCAGTCAGTGTTATTGAAAGTGCAACATCTCCATCAGCAAATTTAGTAAGGACATTTGATGTAACACCACCAGGTGCACATGCAATTAGCATCAATCCAAGACCAAGTTCTGCAGATAAGTTAAGTATTAATGCTATACATAGAGCAACAATTGGTAATAAAATTAATTGACAAATAAAGCCAACCAAAAAATCTTTTGGAATTTTAATTACTCTTATGAAGTCATGGATAGTTAAACTCATCCCAAGCCCTAACATTATAAGAGCTAAAGCTATTGGAGCTATTTTTGTAGCAATTTCCATTCATAAAATCTATTAGTTCATTTTAGGTTTTTCAAGAAAAGGATTTAAAAATTAGATTGACTAAGATAAATCAATAGCGTTTTTCTTTAAAGCTTCCATAGAAACAAGTTTTAAAGTTTTTTCATGAGTTCTTTTTAAATACACAGGACAAGGTTTTCCTGCATCAACGGCTCTTGCATACCAGCTAGCACAAACACACCAACCATCTCCATCTTTTAATCCAGGAAAACCAAATTCAGGATGAGGGGTTATTAAATCATTACCAGCTTCTTTACACCATTCTAAAAATTCTGTTGTAACTTTTGCACAAACAGTATGAACACCATGATCATTTTCATCAGTGCTACAACAACCATCGCGATGCCATCCCGTTAACGGGTCGTTAGAACATTCTTCCAGGTTTTCACCTAGAACATTTTTTTGTTTATCAGTCATTATATTTTTGTAGGATTAGGGTGATCTTTGTAGACAACTTCAGGGTCAAAAGATTTTTCTTTTTCCTCAAATTTCATTTCAACCTTTCTGCCATTATTAATTGGACCCAATGGAATTGATCTATAAAAACACGATCTATAACCAACATGACAACTTGATCCATCACCAATATCAACAGTTAACCAAACTAAATCTTGATCATCATCAATTCTAATCTCTATTACTTTTTGAGTGAAGCCACTAGTTTTGCCTTTGTGCCAGATTTGCTGTCTAGATCTACTAAAATAATGAGCCTCTTTAGTCTCAATAGTTTTTTTAAAAGCTTCAACATTCATGTACCCATGCATAAGAATGTCTTTAGTCTTAGAACACATTGTGATGACTGGAATTAACCCGTCATTATCAAATTTTGGTGAAAGGAGTTTACCTTCTTCAATTTCGACTATATTTTCTCTTTTTCTAAACATAATTAGGTAATTATGTAGCATATTAGCAAATATAATAAATATTTTAAAAACAAGGATTTACTGTATAAACTTGCCTTATGAAATTAGTCGAAGAGACAGATAGTAAGATTTTAGATACCAAAAAAGTTTCTGATAAAGAAGCTGAAGAGGCTTTTAAAACTATTTTAACTTGGATGGGTGAAGATCCTAGTAGAGAAGGGTTATTAGAAACTCCTAAGAGAGTTGTTAAAGCATACAAAGAATATTTTGCTGGTTATAGTAAGGATCCTAATAAAATTTTAGATAAAACTTTTGGAGATGTCGAAGGATATGATGACATGGTTGTACAAAAAAATGTCTCTGTACAAAGTCATTGTGAACATCATATGGCTCCAATTATTGGAATTGCACATGTTGCATACATTCCAAACGAAAGAGTTGTGGGATTAAGTAAACTTGCTAGAGTTGTTGAAGTTTTTTCAAAAAGATTACAAACTCAAGAAAGACTTACAATGCAAATTGCTAAAACAATAATGGAATCTTTAGATGCAAAAGGTGTAGCAGTAACAATCGACTCAACTCATCAATGCATGACCATGAGAGGTATTAAGAAAGAAACTGCAACAACAGTTACAAATTATTTCTTAGGACAATTTAAAGAAGACCTTAGTATTCAAAATAGATATTTAAGATTTATTAGTAAGTAACTTTCTCAGGGAGGAGATAGTAATGTCAGATAATTTTAAAGCACTAGTTATTAATCAAGAGGGTGAAAGTTTTACACGAGAAGTAAAATCAATAGATAAATCATTTTTAAAATATGGCGATGTACTCGTTAAAGTAGATTATTCGGACTTAAACTATAAAGATGCACTTATTTTAAATAATGGTGCAAAATTAGTAAAAGAATTCCCACATATTCCAGGCATTGATTTTGCAGGCACTGTTTTAGAAAGTGATAATTCTAAATTCGTAAAAGGGGACGAGGTAATACTTACAGGTTGGAGAGTTGGAGAAATTTACTTTGGTGGCTATTCTCAGTTTGCAAAAGTTAATGGAGATTATTTAGTTAAAAAACCAAAAGAGATCACATCTAAACAAGCTATGATTTTAGGAACTGCTGGACTAACAGCATTATTATGTTCTTTTGCAATTAAAGCTAGAGAAGAACTTTTATTGGGTGAAAAAGTTAAAGATGTTTTGGTTACAGGTGCTTCTGGGGGTGTTGGAAGTATTGCAGTAATGATTTTAAATAAATTTGGTTACAATGTAACAGCTGTTACAGGAAAAGTAGAAAATGAAAAATACTTAAGATCATTAGGTGCTAAAAACATAATAAATAAAGCAGATTTAGATAAAGACGCTAGACCATTAGATAAAGGTCTATGGGACGGTGTTGTTGATACTGTTGGAGGAAAAATTCTAGCAAATGCGCTTGCACAAACCAGAGATAATGGAATTGTTGCAGCTTGTGGTAATGCTTCTGATTATAAATTAAATACAACAGTTATGCCTTTTATTATTAGAGGGGTTAAGCTTTGGGGAATAAATTCAGTTACTGCTTCAATAAAAAGAAGAGAGTTTGTTTGGAATGAAGTTAAAGATCTTATTGATTTTGAGCAGTTAGAAAAATCAATTAAAACTGTTAGCTTAAAAGATTTAATAGATATATTTCCAAAAATGTTAAAAGGTGAAACATCTGGAAGATATATTGTTGACCTTAATAAATAAATGGATTGGGATAAATTAAAAATATTCCATGCAGTTGCAGAAGCTGGTAGCTTTACCAACGCAACAATAAACCTAAACCTTAGTCAGTCTGCAATAAGTAGACAAATTCAATCTTTAGAACAGGATCTTAAAGTTCAACTCTTTGAAAGACACGCAAGGGGTCTTACATTAACTGAAAATGGTGAGTATTTATTTAAAACAGCCCATGATGTAATTAGCAAACTAAAAGAAGTTGAATCTACTTTGGGTGACCAAAAAAATAAACCAACTGGTAAATTAATAATTACAACAGTCAGAAGTTTTGGTACTCACTGGCTAACACCTAGAATTCAAGAATTTATGACTTTAAATCCTGAAATTGAAATTGAATTAATTTTTGATGACAAGGAATTGGATTTAAGTACTAGACAGGCAGATATAGGTATTTTCATGAGAAGACCTAAGCAGCTTAATTATATCCAAAAAAAATTAGTAGATATTAAATATTATATTTATGGATCTAATAAATATTTAGAAAAATATGGAATGCCCAAAACAATCTCAGACCTAAATAAACATAAATTTATTTCTTTTGGTAAAGGGGCACCATCTCCCGTCTACGATCCAGATTGGGCTTTAAAACTTGGAATTAAAGATTCTAAAAAAAGAAAACCAGTAATGAAAGTTAATAGTGTAATGGGTTTACTTTTAGCCGTTGAAGCTGGTGTAGGTCTAGCAGCGCTTCCTGAATATTTAGTTTCAAATTCAAACAATGTAATAAAAGTACTTCCTAATTCAGAAGGACCCATAACAGAGGCTCACTTTGTCTACCCTCAATCACTTAAGAATACTGCAAGAATTACTGCTTTTAGGAACTTTTTGTTTAGTAAAATTGGTGATTGGAAGTCTTAGTTAATTAGAATTATCATTAACATAAACTGAAACACCTCTAGAATTAATATCTACATCAAATTTTTTATGTAAAGGTGGAAAAGCTCTTTGTGGACAATCCAATCTATCACAAGTTCTGCAAGATACACCGATAGGTATTTCAGTTGTTTTGTCACTAACATTAATGTTTTCAGTGTACACAAAATCTTTTGCGTATTTTGCATCACAACCAAGACCAATTGATAATATACTTTTTGACTGACCAAAACGTCCTACACCTTTTTCAACTGTTCTTGCAATACAAACATATTTTTCACCATTGGTCATTTTACTAACAGCTGCTTGAATTACACCAGGTCGGGTGAATGCTGAATAAACATTCCATCTAGGACATGCACCGCCATATCTTGGTATATCAATTCCTGATAATGAAAATCTTTTTGATATATTTCCTGCCATATCAACTCTTAGCATGTGAAAAGGAATTCCAGGTAATTTTGGATCTTGTAAGCATGTTACACGGTGAGCAACTTGCTCAAAAGAAGTTGCAAATGTATTTTGTAATAGCTCTAAATCATATTTTAATTTTTTACATTCAGCATGAAAAGGTTTGTAGGGCATTAAAATTGCTGCACCGCAATAATTTAATAAAGCAACCTTAGTTAACTTTTCAGACTCTTCTGAAGGAAAAGAAAATTTAGATAGATAATTATCAATATCTTTCATTGCACCTTCTTGTGCAATTTGAGCTGCTGCATGAAGTTTTTTTGTTTCCAAAGAGCTATAATCACTTAATAGAAGTTCTTTTTTATTTCTATTATAAATTTTAGAAAAAGGCTTTCCTTCTTCGGGTAAAATATCTTTAACTGTAATTGAATATTCTTTATTTAAATATTCACATAAGGCAATATATCGAGTTCTGTTATTTTTTTGAATTTTATCAAAAACTTTATTTGCAAACTCTTCTAATTTTGGAAAATAGTTTTTATGTTCTTGAAGAAAGTCAGATATTACCTCACCAGGAAAAGAGTTTTTTCTATTATCAACTATTTTTCCTGAAATTTTTTCTATTTTATTAATTAGTTCATGATCTTTCTTTTTAAGAATATCTCCCAATCTAACAAGGGCTCTACCTATCTTTGGGTTTGTTCCAACAAGGTCTTTAACTTCAGGACCAAGAATATCCAGGTCTTCAAATAATTTATCATCTAGAATTTCTGAGATAGTATTTTCTAAGTTAACATCTGATTTTGATGTTAAGTCTGAGAGTTGGATATTTAATTTTTCACAAACCTTCAGTAATAAATCTCCATCTATTTTTCTTTTTCCACTTTCAATTAAGTTTAAATAGCTTGGAGAAATACCCAAATCTTCTGAAAGTTTGTTAGCTTGCAGTCCTAACTGTCTTCTAAAAGCCTTTATTTTTGGACCAATTTTTAAATCAATTTGACTCATAAGCTCTATTTGTAAATTTTGTAAATTTAAATTTACAATAAGTTTCTTTATTTTACAAGGTTTTTAACGAATTAATTAGATTTTGTAAATTTAGTAAATTATAAAGTTTACATGAACAATAAAAACATTAATAATAATCAAGAAAATCAAAGAGAAATTAACGAAAACAACAATCAGAATCAATTTAGTCAATCGGGTATTTACCTAAGAGACGATCATTGTGATTGGGGTTCTAGTGGGATGAATGAATTCACTCAAGAATTTAGTGAAAAAAAATAAGCCCTCTTACCGTTAATTTACATACGATTTAATTTTCTTAATACATAATCTAGAAAGACCTACCTATGAGCTCAGAAGCTAAAGTTTCATACGATTTAAAAAGATTTTCAGGTATCAAAAAAGACTATACTCCAGAAGAAGTAGAACGATTAAGAGGCTCAATAAAGATAGAATATTCGATGTGTAAGCATCAATCTAAAAAACTATGGGACCTGTTAAATTCAGAAAATTATATTAATACATTGGGTTCACTCTCTGGAAATCACGCTATTCAACATGCTAAAGCTGGATTAAAAGCAATTTATTTAAGTGGATGGCAAGTAGCAGCTGATGCAAACACTGCTGGTGAAATGTATCCCGATCAATCTTTATACCCATATGATAGTGCCCCAAAATTAGTTGAATCAATGAACAATGCCCTAATAAGAGCAGATCAAATTCAGCATATGGAATTGCAAGATGGTGATATGAAATCAAAAGATAGAACAGATTATATGCTACCAATTATTGCAGATGGTGAAGCAGGATTTGGTGGCCCATTAAATGTTTTTGAATTAACAAAAAAATTTATTAAAGCAGGAGCTGCTGGAGTTCACTTTGAAGATCAATTAGCTAGTGAAAAAAAATGTGGTCACATGGGTGGAAAAGTTTTAGTTCCAACTGGTACAATGATAAAAAATTTAAAAGCTGCAAGACTTGCTGCAGACATTGCAGATGTACCACTAATAATTTTAGCTAGAACTGATGCTAATGCTGCAAAATTAATTACGAATGATTTTGATGAAAATGATAAACCATTCTTGACGGGAGAAAGATCTCCGGAGGGTTTCTATTATGTTAAGCATGGAATTGAACAAGCTATTTCAAGAGGTTTAGCCTACGCACCTTATTCAGACTTAATCTGGTGTGAAACTGCAACACCAAACTTAGATGAAGCAAAAAAGTTTGCAGATGCAGTTCATGAAAAGTTTCCTGGTAAACTATTAGCTTACAACTGTTCTCCCTCGTTCAATTGGAAGAAGCATTTATCAGATGCAGAGATCTCAACATTCCAACAAAAAATTAGTGAGATGGGTTATAAATTTCAATTTATTACACTTGCTGGATTTCACACTCAAAATATTGCAATTTTTGAACTTGCTGAAAAATATAAAACAGAAGGTATGACTGCTTATTCTAAAATCCAAGAACTTGAATTTGCTAGAGAGAAGGATGGTTACACAAGTGTTAAACACCAAAGAGAAGTTGGAACATCTTATTTTGATGCAGTTTCAAACACTATAAGTAGTGGAAAAAGCTCTACAACTGCTATGGCAGGCTCTACAGAATCTGAACAGTTTTAATTAGTCTTTACTTAACCTTTAAATATGTTCTAATATTTAAATGATCTTGAGTGGAATACTTTTAATCATTTTCTATATTTCTCATCGATATATTGTTGCTTGGATTATCTATTACAATAATAGTGATAAAAGATTTGGTAATTCTATTTGGCGTTGGACTTATGATTATAAGGTTATTGGTGAAAGAGATATTTCAGATCTCGATGATAAGCCCTTTGTAAGAAAAAGAAGAATTAGAAATCGTACAGTTACCTTAATGTATTGTAATTTTTTTACAGCCTTTGTTATATCTCTGTCTTTTTTAAGTAATTTACTTATTGCGATATTATCTTAATTAACTCATTTAAACTGCGTCAATAAATGCGATTGATAATCATTCTCAATGCTAATAATAAGCATTCCAAACTAAACAACCAATAAAAACGGAAAATAATAATGAAAAAACTTACAATTATTGCATTTTTTATGGCTTTATTTGCAAACATGTCGTTTGCTGCTGAAGTTAATGTATTCAGTGCAAGACATTACGATTCAGATATTCAACTTTACGAAAAATTTACAGCTAAAACTGGAATTAAAGTAAATGTTGTATCTGGTAAAGATAAAGCTCTTCAAAAAAGAATAACAGAAGAAGGTGCCGACTCAAAAGCTGACCTTTATATTACTGCCGATGCAGGAAGATTAGGTGCATTCGCTGCAAAAGGGATGTTCCAAAATTCTATGACAACTGCAATCAAAGCTGCAGTTCCAGCAAACTTTAGAACTACTAAATGGACTGGGATAGCTAAGAGAGCAAGAATTATGTATTACTCACCTGAAAGAGTAAATGCAAATGAACTTAACGGTATGACTTATGAAGGTCTTGCTGATTCAAAATGGAAAGGTAGAGTTGTTATAAGAAAATCTAACAATATTTACAACCAATCTCTTGTTGCATCATTAGTAAAAAATAATGGTAAAGCAGCAACTTGTTCTTGGGCAAAAGGTATTGTGGCTAACATGGCTAGAGACTCTAAAGGAAATGATAGAGCTCAAATTTTAGCTGTAGCCGCGGGTGAAGCTGATCTAGCAGTAGCTAATACATATTATTATGCTTTGATGTTATCTGGAAAAAAAGGTGCTGAACAACAAGCAGCTGCTAAAAAAGTTTTACCTTTTTTCCCTAACCAAGGAGATAGAGGAACTCACATGAACATTAGTGGAGGAGGAGTGATTAAAACTGCACCAAACCCTGATAATGCAAAAAAACTACTTGAGTTTTTATTAACTAAAGAAGCACAAGAACACATAGTTAATAATACATTTGAATATCCAATGATTGATGGTGTTGAGCCTCATGCATTAGTTAAACAAATGGGTCTTGGATATAATCAAGATTTAGAAACTAAAGTTGCTAATTATGGAAAACAACAAGCTACAGCACTTGAGTGTATGTTGGCTGCAAGTTGGAAGTAATAAGTTAGTGAAAAAGAATTTATTTAATATTGATTTAAATAAATCTTCTGACGTATATGGGTCACAATCTCTGAAAGCTTGTGATCCATGTGCAGCAGAGTGTGAAAAAATCAATAGAAAAATAAATAATAGAAAATTATCAGATATTGAAGATAAAGAGGTTGCACATATCCTCTCTCCTTTTAATACATAATTTTCTTTTTAATGATTGTGCTCATAGCTCTACAAAAGGTATTTACCCTACCTAATTTAACTATGAGCACTAAAAAATTCAAATGCAAGTAATTCAATTAAACAAACACTTAAAAAATAACAGGAATAGAATGATAGAAGGAAAAAAATGTTCAAATGTAGTTTTGAAAACAAGAAAAATTGGAAAATGGGTCGATGTAAGTACTGATGAAATATTCAAAGGTAAAAAAGTAATACTATTTTCATTACCAGGTGCATTTACGCCAGTATGTTCTGAAAAGCAGTTACCAGGATTTGAAGAAAATTATGATAAATTGTTAAGCTTAGGTATTAATGAAGTTTATTGCATTAGCGTTAATGACGGTTTTGTAATGAATGCTTGGGCTGATCAACAAAAATTAAGAAAAGTTAAGGTATTACCAGATGGAAATGCTGATTTTACAAGGGCAATGGGCATGTTAGTTGACAAAAAGCATGTTGGTTTTGGTCAAAGAAGCTGGAGATATTGTACAATTATTAATGATGGTGTTGTTGAAAAATGGTGGCAAGAGGATGGCATGAATAATGATGGAAGTGATCCTGATCCATATGATCAAACAACTCCTGAAAATTGCATAGAATATCTATCTAAAAAATAAAAGCTACAAACCCATGCTTAATAAGAAAATTTTAGGAATTAGCTCTATAATCTCTCTCTCAAATTGGTTTTAGAGCTGGTATTGACTTCCCTTGGTAACGAGGGAAGTTTCTTAAAAATAATTATTAAGGTAATGTAAATTATGGGATTTAGAAAAATAAATATTTGGTATGTATCATCACTACTTATTTCTTTAGTAGTGGCTGCACCGATTTTAACTGTATTCAGCAGTTTTTTTGAAACTACTGGAGATTATAGTTTAATTCTAAAGAATACTTTTCTTTATGATTATATTTATAATTCTTTAATACTTTTAATAGGTGTTTTATTTTTAACATTTATAATTGGTGTTGGATGTGCTTACTTAGTTTCATTTTATAATTTTCCAGGTGTAAATTTTTTTAAATGGTCACTGATACTATCTTTTGCTGTCCCAGCTTATATTTATGCATATTCCCTAACTGCTTTTTTTGAAAATTATGGAACAGCTTTTTCAATTTTAAAAAACCTTTTTGGAGAAGGTAATTATAATTCCCATATTCCTAAATTTGATGGAATGATTGGTGCTATAATCTCAATATCATTTTCATTATTTGGTTATGTTTATGTTTTAACCAGAACATCATTTCATTATCAGTCTCAAAATTTAATAGAACTTGGAAAAAACCTTGGTTTTTCTAAAAAAAAATCTTTTTTTAAAATAATACTTCCCTCTGCAAGACCTGCTATAGTTGCTGGCTTATCATTGGTTGCAATGGAAACTTTGTCAGATTTTGGATCTGTATCTTTTTTTGGAATATCTACTTTTACTACAGGAATATATAATGCCTGGATTTCTTTTGACGATCTTACTCTTGCTAACAGATTATCATTTTACCTATTAATTTTTATTCTTGGATTGTTTGTATTAGAAAATTTTTCAAGAAAGAAGGCTCAATATCACTCACCTTCTAAAGGAGGGTTTAAATCTAAATCAGTTATTAATTTAAGCGGATATAAGTCGTTTTTAGCATTTTCTTTTTGTATGTTAGTTTTTACTATAAGTTTTTTATTTCCAGTCCTTCAAATGCTTTATTGGACAATTCTATTTCCAAAACATTTAGCTGATTTAGATCTAGTTGACTTATTTTCTAATACTGCAATTTTAGTATTTTTATCTAGCTGCTTATTAGTTGTCCTAGCTTTTATTTCAAATTATGGAAACAGAGTTTCTAAAAGTAAATTTTTAGAAGCCCTAACTACTTTTTCAATTTCAGGATATGCAATACCAGGAGTTATTTTGGCAGTAGCATTCATTAGCTTTATCTCATGGTTTGACAATAGTATATTAGGTCAGGGAGGTATAAAGCCAATTTTTATAGGATCTATTCTTGGTCTAGTTTTAGTATATTTTATTCGATTTTATTCATTAGCGAGCAATGGAATTAAATCAGGATATTTAAAAATTAATTATTCCATTGATGAAGGTGCATATCTGCTTGGATATTCTAAATTCAAGACATTCAAAAACATACATGTCCCATATTTAAAAAATTCAATTTTATTGATAGGAATTTTATTAGCCATTGAAATCATTAAAGAGTTACCAATTACGCTAATTATGAGACCATTTAATTTTGAAACTTTTGCAACAAAAGCATATATCTATGCATCTCAAGATTTATTAGAGGCCGCAGCAGCTCCATCATTATTCCTTATAATTATTGCAAGTTTCTTTATTTTAATTACATCTAATTATATTCTTAAAGATTAAAAAATATGACAAAAAATTTTCTAGAAATTGATAATGTAACGTTTACTGCTAGTGCACAAAACAAAGTATGTAATGTTTCGTTAACTATTGAAAATCAGGGGGACATTATTTGTTTACTAGGTCCATCTGGAATTGGTAAAACTACAATACTTAGAACAATCGCTGGCCTGGAAAAAATTAATTCAGGAAAAATTAAATTAAAGAATAAATTACTTTCTTCTAAAGATGTTCATGTGGAACCAGAAGATAGGAATATATCAATGGCTTTTCAAGATAATTCACTTTTTCCTCATTATAATGTTTTAGAAAATATAAAATTTGGTGCAGAGAGAAATAAAAAGAAGAAAAAAGGGTTAAATATAAATGAAATAATTAAATTTCTTCATATTGATCATGTAGTTGATAAATTTCCACATCAAATAAGTTCTGGTGAAGCGCAAAGAGCCTCTTTAGCCAGATCTTTATTATCTAACCCAGACTTATTATTATTAGATGAGCCTTTATCAAATATTGATCAAAGTTTTAAAGAAGAAATTCAAGTTAAGTTAAAACAAATCCTTACTGAGCAAAAAATAACAACTATCATTGTTACACATGACTCGTATGAAGCTTTTTACTTGGGTACAAAATGTGGAATAATTCTTGATGAACAATTAAAACAATTTGATGATCCATATAACGTTTACCATTTTCCAAATTCTGTAGAGGTGGTTAATTTTTTGAATAGAGGAATTTTAATTCCAGCAAAAGTTACTGGTGAAAACAGTTTAGAGAGTGTTGACTTAGGTACAATAACTGGCGATTTTATAAAACATTACCCAAAAGGATCTGAAGTTCAACTTTTATTACAACCAGAAGATCTGGAACATGATGATCAGAGCAATTTAAAATTAGAAGTTGTTGATAGAAAATTTAGGGGAACAAATTTTATCTATACTCTTAAAACTATGAGTAATAAATTAATACCTGTCTTTGTACACTCTCACCATATTCATCAACACCAAGTAGATGAAAAATTTGGCATCAAGAGACCAATTAATATTGATCATATAGTTTGTTTCTAATACAAAACTTAACTTAAAATGAATGATAGATTAAAAACCTTATCTAGAGGAATAATTGACGTAAGTCCTTTAATGATACCTGTGGTTCCATTTGGAATTATTTATGGTGTTATTGGTATGGAATTAGGTTTGGGTGCGTACATGACATTTGGAATGTCCATTATAATTTTTGGTGGAGCCTCTCAAATAGTTTTACTTCAGTTATTTTCAGGCGGAGCTTCATCTTTAGTTGCAATAACTTCTGTTGGTGCGGTAAATTCTAGACACTTATTATATGGGGCAGTTTTTTCAGAATATTTATCTCATTTAAAATTAACGTGGAAAATAATTTTGTCTTACGTGTTAATTGATCAAGCATTTGCTGTCTCAAATACTTATTTTAAGAAGAATAAAGAAAATGAATTTAAACATTACCACTTATTAGGTGCAGGCTTTACCTGTTGGATAGTTTGGCAAATATCAACAGTGTTAGGTATTGTTCTAGGATCAGTTATACCTGAAGAGTTAGGTTTAAGTTTTACTATTTCTTTAACCTTTTTGGCCTTGTTAATTAATGATTTTAGAAAATTTAAAAATATTATTGTGATGTTGGTATCAGGTATTGTTGCAACTATTGGCTACAATACAATACCATTTCAAGCATATATTATCGTTGCAGCCATAGCTGCTTTACTAATTGCTACATTATTAACTTTGATAACTTTAAAGAAAAATTAATGCATTGGTCGACAATTATTTATTGTGGAATTATTACTTACCTAACAAGGTTTTCTATGATTTTTTTATTAAAAGAAGACATATTAAACGATAAGACAAAAAAAATACTTTCTTATGTACCTTCTGCAATTTTCCCTGCAATAATCTTTCCACCAATATTTCTAGATAGCGCAGGCGCAATAGATATTGAAAATAATCCAAAAATATTAGCTTCTATATTTGCAATAATTATTGGTTATTTTAGTCGAAGTATTATTGCCACAATATTTGGGGGACTTATTTCTTATTGGTTTTTGATTTTTGTATATTACCAATAGAAAAACTTATAATTAAACCTCTCATGTTTCATAAATTTAAAGTTAGCAACGATTTACTTGGCATATTTTATATGCTTTTATGTCAATTCTCATTTGCAACAAATGATGCTTTTGTAAAAGTTATTTACGAAAGCTATGATGAGATATTTGTTTTAAACCAAATCATTTTTATTAGGGGTATTTTTACATTACTTTTCATTTTATTATTTCTTTATATTAAGAAAGAACTTAATTTTAAGTTAATCTTTACTTCGAATGAATTGAGAGTGAGAGGTATTTTAGAATCCTTAGCAGCTTTATTTTTTTTCATTGGTATTGCTCTATTACCCTTTGCAAATGTTTATATTTTATTGAGCATGGCACCAATTTTATTAACTGCATTTAGTGCAATATTTTTAAGAGAAAAAGTTAGATGGAGAAGATGGAGTGCAGTGTTATTGGGTTTTGTTGGTGTGGTGGTGGTAATTAATCCTGGAAAATTAGAGACTAGTTATTATTTTATCTTTCCTATAATTGCAGCAATTATGCTTTCGATTAGAGACATGTATACAAAAAATTTTAAAAAAGATTATCCCAGTCTACAAATTGCATTTATGACCTGTTTTGTTGTTACGGCTCTTTTTGGCCTGTTAAGTATTTATAAGTTTTATGATTTTAGTTTAAAGGATATATTTATTTTGTTTATTGCTGCTTTTTTTTTAGCCCTAGGCTATATTTTTTCAATAGCAACAATTAAAATTGCACTAGTTTCTGTCACATCAACATTTAGATACTCAGTTATTTTATGGGGAATATTATATGGATATTTTTTATTTGATGAGGTGCCATTAACTAATACTTATATAGGAGCTTTAATAATTGTTATTAGTGGATTAATTATTATTTCAAGACAAAAAAAGATTGGGGTTATAAAATAAAATCATATTCTTGTTAATCGAACTTTTAAGACATATGATTAGAATATGAAAAAAATATTAATTATAATTTTTGCGTTATTTACAATTAAAGCTTTTGCGGCTGATAAAAGCACAACTTTTAATAATGAAATTTTTCAAAAAGCTCAACTTGAAGGAAAAACAGTTGTTATTAATTCTTGGAATGAAACTTGCTCAACATGCAAGGCACAGATAAAAATTCTAGATCAAGCTGAAAAAGAATTTAAAGATGTTCTTTTTTTAAGTTTTGAACAGACTAAAGATATCGATATAGCAAAACAATTAGGTATTGATTATTGGACTACTATTGTTGTTTATAAAAACAACAAAGAAGTACAGAGAAGTATTGGCCAAATGGATAAAGCTAAAATTTACGAATTAATAAAATCTTAATCTCAAATAATTAAGCCTATTGATGATTATTTGACGACCCAAAGAATGATATTTATTATATAAACCAAAATACCATAAAACATAAACATGAGTATCTTATCTTTTCCTGTTTTTTCTTTCCAGTTTAATTTAAATAATACCGAAGGAGAAGCTACTAATAGTATAATCCCAATTACAATTACCAGTAACGATAAGATTATAAATATATTCATAATTAAATTTATTTAATTAATTCTAAACCAGCTTGTTTCCAGTTTTTTAGACCACCAATTAAGTGTAAGCATTTACTATATTGATAAGACTTTGATATTTGCACTGCTAGAGTGGATCTTTGACCAATAGCACAATAAAACAAAATCTTTTTATTCTGTAATTTAGTTTTATTTTTATCTAAATAATCATTAATTTCTGGGAAAGATACTCTTGTACTATTTTTAATCTTTCCAATTTTATCTAGTTCATTTTGCTCTCTAAGATCTATTAAAGTTATATCTTTTTCTAATAAGCAATTTTTAAACTCATCAGGTTCAATTCCGTTATTAACCTTTTGCTTATCAAGATCTATTCCAAGTTTTAAATTATTAGGAACTGCTACATCCATCAATTTTGGGTCAGGTAAATTAAGATTATTCATAATTTCTATATATTCATTAACTGACTTAACTTGCAGCCGTGGGTTAAATTTTTTTTCTTCTAAAATGGTACTTACAGTATCTCCCTTATAATCATGAGCTGGATACACTAAGGTTTCATCTGGTAATTTTAATAATTTATTAAAAATAGAATTATATGAATCTTGTGGATCACCATTTTGAAAATCAGTTCTTCCAGTTCCTCTAATTAATAATGTATCGCCAGTAAAAACCCTATCATTCATTAAGAAACTAAAACTTTCTGATGTATGACCTGGTGTGAATAAAGCTCTAAACTCTAGACCATCAATTTTGATTAATTCTTCATCTGAAACTTGCATAGACACAACATCTACTGGAGTTTTATCACCCATAATTGTTACACAATTTGTTTGATCTCTTAGTTCTGCAATTCCCGAGATATGATCTGCATGAATGTGAGTATCTATTACTTTAACTAACTTTAAATTTAACTCTTTTAATAGCTGTATATATCTTTCAACATTTTCTAATACGGGATCAATGATTAAAGCCTCCCTACCTTTAGCAGAAGCAATTAAATAAGTGTAGGTACTTGAACTCTTGTCAAATAATTGACGAAATAACATTTGAATACATTATCATTATATTGAGAATAGTAGAATCTATTTAATAGTACCAAATCTTAAGTAAATTTTTTCTAAATAATAAAATAGAGATAATGCTCTTAACACCATGAACAAACACAGGGAAATCCATATTCCAGTATTTCCTATTATTTTTGTTAAATATAAAGATATTAATAAATAAGAAAATACTGAGAAAATCATCGCATTTCTAAGTTCTTTTGTTTGTGAAGCACCAATAAATATTCCATCAAATTGATAACAAAATGATGAAATGAAGGGCATAAGTATTAGCCATACAGCATAAGACGAACTTAGATTTCTAATACTTTCAATATCAGACATTAATGTAATGACGTACCTGTTAATAAAAAAATAAATTATTGAAATAATTAATCCAGTAAGTGTACTTAAAATAAAGGAGTTTTTAACAATCTTTTTAAACAAGCCTATATCTTTTTTACCCAAAGAATATCCAACCATACCTTCAGTTGAAAATGCGTAAGCATCAAGAATGAAAGCAGACAAAAAGACTAAGTTAATCAAGATGGCATTTGCGGCAATATAGTCTTCACCAATTTGACTGCCAAGATAAGTAAACCAAAAAAATGAAAAGGTTAACAATATAGTTCTAATAAATATGTTTAGATTAATATTAAAAATATTTTTAAGTTTATTAAGATCTATTAATTTATTAATGTTAATATGAATTTTAGACATTCTATTTAGATACCAAAATGTATAACTTAGAAAAGTTGTGGATATTAAAAGTGCTGAGAATAAAGTCCCATAAGCAACCCCTTTAATATTTAAATTAAATTTTGAAACTAAAATAATACTTAAAACTATATTTAGAATTGAAAAAAGACCAACGGCTAAACTTGAGATTTTGGTCTTTTGTAATCCAACAAATAAACCAGTTATAATGTAAAGTGTTAACTCACCAGGTGCTGAATAAATTCTTATTTGAAAGTAATCCTGATAAAATTGCCTAGTAGTGTCTGATAAATTAAAAATACCTACACTTAGATTAAATATATAATTTTGTAATAAGATTAAGATCACTGAAATTAGTAAAACAAAAACTAAATTTCGAACAACAATATTAAATATTTCTGTGTAATCTTCTTTACCATAAGCTTGTGAAACTAAACCAACGGTTCCCATTCTTAAAAAACCAAAGCTCCAAAAAATCATAGAAAATAAATTACCAGCAACAGAAGTTGCTGCTAAATATGATAAATTACCAAGATTACCCATTAAACCAGTATCAATAATGCCAACAAGTGGAATAGCCAAGTTTGCAAAAAAAATAGGAATAGATAATTTTAAGATGTATTTAATCGATGGGTTTTGCATTTAAGCAATAAACTTCAGTATAGCTTTAGCTGGATTTGTTTTTTTAATCCAATCTTGAGGGATACCTTTAAAGCCTTTGTAAGCTGCAAAATAAGCACCTACAAAATTAGCACGAGAACAATTACATCCACCAGCTTTAATTGTTTTTACAATGGCAGTTTTAAAACTTTTAGAGGTGATAATTGCATGTATTGCACCATTAAAAGTGCCTGGATAACTACATGCTTTACCAAATTTCTTTACAACAAAATTGTGAGGTTTTGACTTAATTCTTTTAACTTTTTTGATGTTTTCAATAACATTTTTAAAATATTTATTTTTTATATTTTTTCTTAAAAAACTATTAATTGGATCCTTGTCTCCTTTATCAGCTAAATCAATAATCTTAAGTTTTGCTAAAGCAAATTGCTCACTAATTTTGCCATTAGCAACAGTTCTTATAATTTGTTTTGTTTTCTGGTCAGAATTGTTTGAAAAATAAAAGGGTAGACTTGCACAATACCCATCTGACTCGTTAACTTTAGTTCCCCCTGTAATAGTTTTTTTTAATTTAATATTTTTAATGGTTTCTAAAATATTTTGATGAATCCATGGGCCTTTCATGGCTGTTTTCCATTTAATCTTTTTGTATTTTTTTCTTAAAGATAAATTTTTCCAATAGCTTGAGCCTGGGCCAAAATTTTTGACAATATTTTTTTTAAAAAGTTTAATAACTTCTTTATAGTTGGTAGTTTTTGTTAATGTTTTAAACATAACCTGACCTACATCGTTGTATCCAGAAACTTCACCTGTTTTAATAGAATAGAATGGAGATCTATTTTGCCTAAAGAAAGCAATTTTCTTTTTTCCTTTAATATAGGAATTGAGTTTTTTTTTATCATAGACCCAATGCAAAGGTCTTGCTGCTGCATCTGCAACAGTTGCGCCAAGAAATATATGTAACTTATTAAACATCAATAACTAATACTTTATTTAAATATAAGTTAAAATGTTTTAAATTAAGCAATGTTAAGTTTTAAAAATTGGGATAACAAAACTTGGATTTCATCTACAAAATATATCCAGTCCTTCAATAATTTTTTACTAAAACAAAAAAAATTAACTAAACACTCAAAAATTATAGATATTGGATGTGGTCGTGGCAAGATAATGGGTTCATTATCTTCTAAACTCAAATTAATAAATAAGCCTATTGGACTTGATATTGAAAATCATAAAGATTTTGACAAAAGAATTATATTTAAAAAAACAAATGCAATTAAATATCTTAGAAATAATCAAAAGAAATTTGATTTAATATTGATTAAACAAACTATTCACTTATTTAACTTAAAAGACATTGAGAAGATATTAAGCTATTCATACGCCAGTTTAGAAATGGGAGGGATTATTTTAATTTTAACTTTAGATACAAATAATAATGAAATTCCTACATTTTCTTTAATGAAACAAAAACTTAACCAGTCGTTCAAGAGAGACACCCTTATTTGGAAAAAACTACTTCAACTAAATGTAAAAAAAAGTATCACTAAATTTAATTTTAAAGTGAATGTTAAAAAAAACATATATTTAAAGATGATAAAAAAGCATTATATATCCACTTTATTAAAATTTAGTTCACTTCAAATTTCTAATGGAATTAATGAGATTAATCTTAAATATAAAAAAAACATTTTATTTAATGATAAACTCAAATGCATAATATTTACAAAAGTTTAAAGAATTCTCTTTAAAATATTTTCTCTTAAAAAAAATTTATGAAACAGTACAGCTAAAATATGTAATGTAATTAATCCAATCAATGCATAATTTGCTAATATATGAATTGAATAAAACTGCTCAGAAAGCTCATAATTATAAGTTAAATTAATTTTTTTAAAAAAAATAACCAAGCTTTCACCATTAAATAGTTTTTTTAAGATACCTGAGATTGTGACTGTTAACAAAGTTAAATATAATAATAAGTGATTTAATCTTGCTATAAATTTTTCTCCTAGAAAAGCACTTCCTTTAAAATCAGGGGCTGGTGTAAATAGTTTAAAGATCAACCTTATTAGGGCTACATAAAATATGATTAATCCAAATAATATATGATAATTTTCTATATCAACTCTAGTTTGATCAAAGTCTAAATCTACCAAATAAAACCCCAAAGGTATTTGAACTATTAATCCTGCGGCAGTTAGCCAGTGGAATAATTTACTAAGTAATCCATATTTTGATCTATTATTTAATACAGACATATTTAAATTAAACACATTATGACAACAATTAAAAATACTTTATTTTTTATATTTATATTATTTTATAGTTTCAGTGCTTTTTCTGAACAAACTGTAGAAGAGATTATTAAAGAAAGAAAATCTATTTTTAGTAAAAATTATAAAACTGCAAAAAGAGTTAATAGTCTTGCTTCTAATGGAGATATAGATGAAGCAAAAAAACTAATGATTGAAATGAGTGGTAATTATAAAAGATTAATAGATCTTTTTCCTGAAAATTCAAAAGTAGGATTTGGAACAGAGGCATTGCCTTCTATTTGGGAAAATAAAGATGAATTTAATTTATTAATGGCAAAAGCTTCAAGTAATATGATTGAACTAACATCTGTTATAGATGAAACAGAAGATATGAAGGCAACTCTTGGAAAATATATGTGGAGTAGCTGTAAGTCTTGTCACTCAAGATTTAGAGCTGAACATTAAGTTAAAAATTTCAAAATGTTATCTGATAAAATTAAAGACTATTTAAATGAATACATAAGCCAAGAAGTATATGTTCAGGTAGCTGTTGCAAAAGGTAAAAATAAAATTTCAACTAATGCAGCAATTAGTAAGTATTTTGAAAGTAATCATTTTACAGGTCTAGCTGAAGGCAAACCTTACAATACTTTTTTAGATGATCTTAAAGATAAGTGTTTAGGAAAATTAGTAAACTCTCCAATGAAGGATAGTAAAACAGATGATGAAATTATTATTGAACTTCAAAGAAAGCTTAACACTTTAAAAATTGAAGAGTTAAATGATACTTACTGGGAAGTAGAGACTGGTGAATATTTAAGTGATGCAGATATTAAAGAAATTGAACTCGAGAGAGATACTTTAATTGAATTTCTAACTTCAAAAGATGAAGCGCATGACACTGTAAGTACTCTTTGTAAAAATTATGAAAAATTATGTAAGGAAAAGTATCCAGAAGCTCCATTACCTTTAGAAATACTAGATACTAAACACTAAGTTTTTCTTTAATAATTTAAATTATAGTCTATAAAAAGTTGTAAGGGGTGTCGTAACTGACTGAGAATAAACCCTAATAACCTGTCCGGTAATTCAGAAAGGGAGAACAATGGATAAAACATACTTTATAAGTCAATCAACATCATTAACACTTGTCATTACTATAAGCTTAATATTTACAATAGTTGGATTAATTTACTCTAAAAAATATCAAGGAATTAACAATTATCTAACGGCGAATAGAAATATTGGTTTCTTTTCACTAACGACAAGCCTAATTGCATCAGCGCTTGGAGCTTGGATCTTATTTGGTCCAGCATCTGCTGCAACATGGGGTGGAATAGGAGCTGTGATTGGTTATGCGTTAGGAACGGCGTTCCCAATGATCTTTTTAATTTCACTTGGAAAAAAAATAAGAACAGAGTTTCCAAAAGGTTCAACTCTAATTGAATTTTTAAGAAAAAGATTTGGTAAGAGTTTATTTAAACTTATTTTATTGATGACAGTATTTTATATGTTTGTTTTTTTATGCGCTGAAGTTACAGCGGTTGCAATATTAATAAATTATATTTCAGGCACTGAACTTTGGGTTACCTCTTTAATTATTCTTATCGCAACACTTGCATACACTTTATATGGTGGCTTAAGAGCTTCAATTTTTACAGACAATATTCAAATGATAGTAATTGTAGCTTTATTATTAATTTCAGTATTTTATCTAACATTATTTACAGGGGATCAGTTTTCTTTCTCATTTATTAAAGAAAAAAGTCCCCACTTACTAAGTGCGAGCTATATTCCAAACTATACTGCTGGATTAACTTTCTTTATTGCAGTTGCTGCAACCAATCTTTTTCACCAAGGGAATTGGCAAAGAGTTTATGCAGCTAAAAATAATGATGTCTTAAAGAAAAGTTTAATTGTTGCATTTATTGTAATTATTCCAATAGTCTTTTTTATGGGCTTTAGTGGTTTAGTTGCAGTGTCAGCTAATCCTAAAGTTATTCCTGACCTTGGTTTCTTCTCTTTATTATTAAGTGAGCAGACAGAATTTTTATCATTAATAATTGTGATCCTTGGCCTGTCATTAACAATTAGTACTGTTGATACTTTAGTTAATGCCATATCAAGTTTAATAGTAGTTGATGGTAAAGCGACTTTAAATCTAGATAAGAAAACTAATTACTTAACTCTTTCAAAATATTTTATAGTAGCTCTTTCAATTATAGCTTTTGCAATTGCCTCAAAAGGGTTCAGTGTTTTATACTTATTCCTTTTAGCTGATTTATTTTGTTGTGCGTTTGTGCTTACTGTTTTTTATAGTTTCTATAATAAAAAGTTGAATGAAAAAACGGCATATATTTCAATTATTATTGGATTAATTGGAGGCTTTCTTTTATTCCCAGCTCCTGATTTTTCAAAGAGCTTACTAGTTGGTATAATTTTATCAGTGGATACTTTTCCAGCTTTTGTCTCTCAATCATTGTTGTTTTTATCTTTTATTATCGCAACTTTTCTACCGATGATATTTTGGAAAATAAAAGGATCTAAAAAATAGACCTAATAATTTGTAAAAGGTGTATAAATAACTATATACACCTAACAAATGTCTGAGATTCAAATATCCATTAATAACTTATCCAAAGTTTATGATAATGATTTTAAAGCCCTTAATAATGTTAGCCTAAAAGTAAAACAAGGTGAAATCCTTGCAATGCTTGGGCCAAATGGTGCGGGTAAAACTAGTTTAATCAGTATTATTTGTGGAATTGTTAAACCTTCATCAGGAACTGTTACAATTGATAACTTTGATATCATAAAAGATTATAGAGAGACGAGATCAAGAATAGGGCTTGTTCCTCAAGAGCTAAACTTAGAATCTTTTGAAACTGTTTTTGACACTGTTTCTTATTCTAGAGGACTTTATGGAAAATCACCTAACCCAAAACATATTGAAAAAGTTTTAAAAGATTTAACCTTGTGGGATAAAAAAGATCAAAGACTGAGACAATTGTCAGGTGGAATGAAGAGAAGAGTTTTAATTGCAAAAGCTTTGTCTCATGAGCCTAAAATACTATTCCTTGATGAACCAACAGCTGGTGTAGATGTTGAACTTAGAAGAGACATGTGGATGGTTGTTGAAGAGTTAAGAAAAACAGGGGTCACAATTATCTTAACTACCCATTATATTGAAGAGGCAGAAGCTATTGCTGACCGTGTAGCTGTAATTAATCAAGGAGAAATTATTATTGTTGAAGATAAAAAAGAATTAATTAAAAAAATGGGGCATAAAAAACTAACAATTGAATTACAAAAAAAAATTAAAGAAATTCCTGATGATTTACTTAAATATAGCCTTGAAATAGGCGATGAACACATGTCTTTAATTTATACTTATAATGTTCAAGCTGACAAAACTGGTATTACAGATTTATTGCAAGACTTAAAAGATACTGGCTTAAAGTTAAAAGATTTAAAAACAGAACAAAGTACTTTGGAGAAAATATTTGTTGATTTAGTAAAGGAGAATAATGAAATTTAATTATTATGGGTTTAGAGCTATTTATGTTCATGAGATGAATAGATTTATAAGAACTGTAGGTCAGTCTATTCTTTCACCGGTAATATCCACCTCATTATATTTTGTAGTGTTCGGTTCAGTTATTGGAGGTTATATTGAAAAAATTGATGGTGTTAGTTATGGATCATTCATTGTACCCGGTTTATTAATGTTAACTCTGTTAACTCAATCAATAAGTAACACTTCGTTTGGAATATTTTTTCCAAAATTTAATGGAACTATTAACGAGATCTTAGCAGCACCTATATCAACGCTTGAAACAGTTCTAGCTTTTGTTGGGGCAGGAGCTACTAAAACATTAATTGTTGGTGCTGTAATTTATGTAACTGCTTCTTTTTTTGCGGATGTGACAGTTAAATATCCAATGTTAATGATATTTTTATTAGTTTTAGTTTCTTTTACATTCGCTTTATTCGGGTTTTTAATTGGAGTTGTTAGTAAAAACTTTGAGCAGATGTCGATCATTCCATCATTAGTTATTACACCTATGGTATTTTTAGGTGGAAGTTTATACTCTCTTGATATGTTGCCACCATTTTGGCAAACAATTTCTTACTTTAATCCAGTGGTTTATTTAATTGATGGCTTAAGATTTTCTTTCTACGGTGTATCTGATTTTGATATTTGGATAAGTATAAGTTCAATGGTATTTTTTTTAGTGATTTGTGTGCTCTTAGTCACAATATTACTTAAAAAAGGCTATAATATTAAAAGCTAGAAATTAGAATAATAAATAGTATTATTAAATTATAATCATGTTGTCTTATATATTACCCTTCATAGTTTTAATTGTTATCGTGGTGTTTATTCATGAATATGGGCATTATTATTTTGCTAAACGATTTGGTGTAGGAGTTACTGATTTTTCAATTGGTTTTGGTAAAGAAATGTTTGGTTGGAATGATAAATCAGGCACTAGGTGGAAAGTTTGTGTCATACCACTTGGGGGATATGTTAAGTTTTTTGGTGATAGAAACGTTTATAGCCAAGCAGACAATGACAAAATTATAAAAGAATATAGTAAAGAAGATCAAGATAAACTGTTTGTACTAAAGCCTTTATATCAAAGAGCTTTAATTGTATTTGGTGGCCCTTTAGCTAACTTTTTATTAGCAATTCTAATATTTTTCTTAGTTTATACCTTCGCTGGAAAAGATTTTACACCAGCTGTAATTAATGAAGTTCAAAAAGATAGCCCTGCAATGGTAGCTGGCCTTAAAGATAATGATATTGTGGTCTCAATTGATGGCAATAAAGTTAAAAGTATTATGGAAGTTTCAAAATATATCATGATGTCTACTGATGAATTCATCAATTTTACAGTCAACAGATATGATCAAGATTTAACCTTTAGAGTAAAGCCTAATATTGTTGAAGGGGAGGATAACCTTGGAAATAAAATCAGTAAACGCATGGTTGGTATTAAGCTTGGAGCTTATAATAATGAAGTAAATCATGTTAAACTTGGTCCAGCTAATGCTCTGTTTTATGCGGTTAATGAAGTTTATTATGTGAGCACTTCTAGTCTTAAGTATATTGGTAGTATGATTGTTGGAAATGGTGATACTTCCCAGTTAGGTGGCCCAATTCGAATAGCAAAAATTAGTGGACAAGTTGCAGAATTTGGAATTTTACCTTTTATAAGCCTTATGGCTTACATTTCTATTAGCTTAGGGTTAATAAACTTGTTCCCAATTCCAATGCTAGATGGTGGACACTTAATGTTTTATGGAATTGAAAAGGTATTGGGGCGTCCTTTATCACAAAAAACTCAAGAAGGTTTTTTTCGAATCGGATTGTTTTTATTGCTATCATTGATGTTTTTTACAACATTTAATGACTTAAAAGACGTTGGTTTATTTAAGTTTTTTAACAATTATATTTCTTAAATAATCCTTTAAAATCAACATTAATTTAACAAATCACCATATCTTGGGGTTTTATTTTTAAGAGACACTAATAAAAAGCTTGATTAATGGACTTTAATGTAAATTATGTAAAATAACCAATAAAATCGGAGCTAAATATATGAACAAAAAACAATTAATTGCACAACTTTCAGGTTCTTTAAACCTAAGTAAAGCTGATGCTGAGCGTACTTTCGATACTATTACAAACACTATTCTAGATGCTTTAAAAGGTGACGATACAGTTAAAATTGCTGGATTTGGAACTTACAAAGTAGCAAAAAGAAAAGCTAGAGTTGGAAGAAATCCAAGGACTGGAGAGCAAATTCAAATCGGTGCTTCTCAAAAAGTTAAGTTCTTACCAGCTAAGTCACTTAAAGAAATGTTTAATAAATAATTAAATACCAAATTCAATAACAGCCTTTTACAGAAATGTAATAAGGCTGTTAGTGTATGCATTTACTGCATACCTAAATTTCCTAATCAACAATAGTTTTTAAGATCATCATAAATATAAGTGAAGTCTTATATTGGAGGTTTAATGACTAAATTAAAAAAAATAATATCAACGTTTTCGTTGGGTCTAGTTTTTCTTCTAGGTCTAACAAGTATTGGAAGTGCGGAGACAACAGTTTCTGCTGAAGTTGGGTTTGTATTTAACACACTCTTTTTCTTAATTTGTGGTTTCTTAGTAATGTTCATGGCAGCTGGATTTACAATGCTTGAATCAGGAATGGTAACTTCAAAAAGTGTATCAGTAATTTGTGCAAAAAATATTGGTTTATTTTCAATTTCAGGAATTATGTTTTGGCTGGTTGGTTATAATCTAGCTTATGGAATACCTGAGGGTGGATTTATAGGCACGTTTACTCCATGGTCTGATGCAAGCGCATTAGATAAAGGTTATTCAGATGGATCAGATTGGTATTTCCAAATGGTGTTCTGCGCAACCACGGTTTCTATTGTATCTGGTACAATGGCTGAAAGAGTTAAATTATGGCCATTCTTTTTATTTGCAGCAATTTTAGCAGGAATTATTTATCCTATCGTAATGGGTTGGCAGTGGGGTGGTGGCTGGTTAGCTGCTGCTGGTTTCTCTGACTTTGCAGGATCAACTCTTGTTCACTCAACAGGTGGATCCGCAGCATTAGCAGGAGCGCTATTGTTAGGTTCAAGAACTGGAAGATTTGATGCTAAAGGTGTACCTAAAGCATTACAACCTTTTGCAGCTTCTTCTGTTCCTTTAGTAACACTTGGAGTTTTTGTGTTATGGTTAGGTTGGTTTGGATTTAATGGTGGTTCACAATTAGCATTAGGAACATTTACTGACGCTGTAGCAATTTCAACTATTTTTATTAACACAAACCTTGCAGCTTGCGGTGGTGTAATGGTTGCGGCAATCGTACCAAGATTATTATCAGGTAAAACTGATGTGATCATGATGTTAAACGGTGCAATTGGTGGTCTTGTAGCAATAACTGCAGAACCTTTAGCTCCATCTCCATTAGCTGCTATCTTGATTGGTGGTGTTGGTGGTTTAATAGTTGTGCTTGGTACTAAACTTTTATTTACATTTAAAATCGACGATGTAGTAGGTGCAATACCAGCTCACTTGTTTGCTGGTATTTGGGGAACATTAGCCGTTCCTCTAACTAATGCTGATGCTTCTTTTGGTGCTCAGTTAATTGGTGTGCTTGCGGTCAATATTTTTGTATTCATAGTTGCTCTAATAATTTGGACAATAATGAAAAATACAATGGGTATTAGATTGAGTAAAGAAGCAGAAAAACTAGGAACAGACGTTGCTGAAACTGGTGTTATTGCCTATGCAATCAGAGACTAACTAAATAAATAGCTCTTTCTTATAGTTAGAAAAAGGCCCCTTAATTGGGGCCTTTTTTATTTCTAAATATTTTTTAAGGTATCAAGTACTTCTTTAGAGTGATCTTTAACTTTCACATTGTCCCAAATTTTTACAATTTTACCTTTTGGATCAATTAAGAAAGTTGTTCTTACTATACCTATAAATTCTCTACCCATAAATTTCTTCTTAGCCCAAACTTTATATTTTTTCAAAATATTTAGTTCTACGTCCGATAAAAGATCAAATTTGATCTTATATTTTTCCTTAAATTTATGGTGACTTTTTAGATCATCTTTAGAAATACCAAATACATCACAATTCAGTTTTTTAAATTTAGGTAATAATTTGTTAAAATCATTAGTCTCAATTGTGCATCCTGGAGTGTCGTCTTTAGGGTAAAAATATAGAACAATATATTTACCAAGTGAGTGTTTTAAAGAATAAATCTTACCATCTGTTGAGTTTAATTTTAATAATGGAGCTTTAGAATTTATTCTAAGCATTAGTTACCTCATTTTCATCCCATAGCTTTTTGTAGTTTATAAATGGTGATAGTCCATAGCTAGAATTTACATTCGTTAGATGCAAAGAAAGACTTTTTAATGGTGAGATACAAAATTCTTTTGTATAGATTTCATTTAGATGCTTTTCAAAAGGATCATTCCTATCTAAGCAAGTATTATAAAAATTATCCCAATATTTATCGAGTAAGCTTTTAGTTGTCATGAATGTGCATAATGTTTGATTAATAGTTCTCCAATGTCTTTTGTTTCCAATTAAAATGTTTGTTTTTTCATTATTCATATAAAGATATGGATAATCAGCAGGACACATAAAGATATCCTTATTAACTTGTGAGGCTATTCTCTCATATGATGCAATCATTTCTTCCATCATAGGTTCAAAATGTAAGTAATCATCCTCTACAAAGAAAACTAAATCTTTTCCATGTTCTTTTCCAAGTTGAAATGATTGAAGTAGACTTGCTAAATTTGAAAAAGTTTGATCATTTTTTTGTTGCTTTATTATATCTTTATATTTTTTATGATTTAAAGAAGTAATATTCATATCTAAATCACTTTCATCAATTAGCTTCTTAAGTTTATCTAAATTTTCTCCTTTAGATTCATCATCAACAATTATGGTCTTAAATTTAATGTTTGGGTATTTTGTTTTAGAAAAATTAACTGTTTTTATTAATGATTTTAAAGCTCTTAATGAGTACTGAATTTTTGGTTCTTCAAATAGCCTCTTTTTATTCTGATCCCATATCTCTACATCTGTATTAGTTCTAAAAATAATGAGTACAGAGTTAACTTTTTTTGTAATTTTTACTTCACCAAGTGGTAAAACAATTGATTTTTGATTTATTGTTGAAAGATCTTCATTTAATTCTTTTTGAAGAGTAGGCGAGCTAAAATCACTTTGATCAATTATCTCGAAGCCTAAAATTTTTGAAAGTTTGATAAATAGTTTTTTTATGATGCTTTTTGTCATATAATTGTTTATAATTATTTTTTACAATATTATGGCTATTAAATCATCACAAACTCTAGTCTCTGAAGCATTAAGTGAAGTTAAAACCATTACCGCTGATGAAGTGCTAAAGCTATTAAGTGAAGATAAATGCACTTTAATTGATATTAGAGAAAAGGGTGAACTAGATAAAACAGGTAGAGTTGAAAACTCGAATCATATACCTCGTGGAATGTTAGAGTTTTGGTTAGATCCAGATGGCCCTTATTTTAAAAGTGGAAAAATTGATATGAATAAAGAAATGGTTTTATTTTGTGCAGGTGGATTAAGATCTGCTCTTGCAGCCAAATCTTTAAAAGAAATGGGTTTTGAAAAAGTTTCACATATTGATGGTGGCTTTGCAGCAATAAGTCAGAGTGATTTTAAAATAGTATAAATTACTTATTATATTCTTCTAAAGCAAATTCTAATCTATCTTGCCCCCAAAATATTTTATTATTCACGACAAAAGTAGGAGCCCCAAATATTCCTTTATCATGAGCTTCTTGAGTAATAGATTTTAATTCATCTTTTATTTTAAGGTCTTTAATACCATTAAAGAACTTACTTGAATTAATCTTACATTTTTCGATAAGATTTTTTAAGATTTTTTCATTAGAAATATCAAGGTTATCTTTCCAATAAGCATCAAACATAACATTCATATATAGTTCTCTATTTTCAGCATTAATAAAAAGATATCCACGCATAACACTTAATGAATTAATAGGAAATTTAGAATTCCAAATAAAATTTGATTTATTTTTACTAGCAATTAAATCACAGTCACTTATCATATGTTTTAGCTTAAGTTTAATAAAAGCTGGTGCTGTTATTCCTTCTAGATTGTGAAGGGCACCTAAAAAAACTGGTTTATACTTTATCTTAATATCTTTTGGTAAAGATTGGATTTTTTTATAAGCCAAATATGCATAGGGGCTAATAAAGTCAAAATAGAATTCAACTTCTTTAGTCATACAGATTAATTTTTTTTGCGTAAAAAATTCTTATTATCCAATATAGAGTTAACCCAATAGGCCCAATAAAATATGTTATTAAAAGTGGGAAAGACATTAAAATTTTATTGATACCAAATTTTTGCGAGTCTTTAACAATCCACCCACCACAAAATAAATTCATTGCTAAAAAATGTGTCCAAAACAAAATTATGAAAGCTTTATATGTAAATAAATTACTAACAGCATCCAAGCCAAGGTACAGTTCAAAATTTCCAATAAAATCATATCCCTCGTTAAACAACACATAAGTTAAATAACCATAGGAAAAACTTAAAATAATAAAAGGAAAAATTGATGTAATAAAAACTCTACATATTTGTGACTGTGGAAAGAAGACTAATATTAACCAAAAAGGTAAAACACCTAGATTTAACCAAAGAAAAATCATTTCAATTGTAAAGTATGTATAAATTTGATCGATCATTTTTTAGTGTATTATATAATAAGCTATTGAGATTCATATGAGAAATAGAAAAAAAACATTAAAAGCTACGGTAGATGAGATGAGAAACTTCTCGTTTGCATATATTGAAAGATATGCCCCGTCAAAACAACAGCTTAGAACCTATCTATTAAAGAAGTATCTAAAAGCTAATTTAGAAAATATTAAAAAACAAGATATTACAGATTTAATTGATGTTGTTTTACAAGATCTTGAAAAAAGTAAGTTTATTAATGACAAATTCTATTCTGAAAGTAAATCTAGAAGTTTAATTCAAAGAGGTAGTTCTGTTAATAAAATTAGAAATTATTTAATGACGAAGGGAATTAATGATCGTTACATTAAAGAAACAATAGACAAGATTAAAGAAGACAACTCAGATCAAGATTTTTTTTCTGGAATAAAAATATGTAAAAAAAAGAGAATTGGACCAGCAAGAGTAGAGGATAATCGAGTACTATTTTACAAAAAAGATATTGCTTTACTAGCAAGAAATGGTTTTGATTTTGAAACGTCAAAAAGGATCATGGATATAGACCAAGCTGACTATATTAAAATAATTAGATTACTTTAATTTCTTTTCATCTTCTTCAACAAGAGACTTAATTCTATTTCTAATAACATTTTTAACAAATACGAAAACTAATAAGCCAAAAATAGAAACAGATATTATAATTATTAAAATTATTCTTAATTGCTCATCCATTATAATATGTTTTTACTTTTTAAAATTAAACTTGGGTTTTTAAACTCAGGTTTCCCGTAAAGTATTTCATCATAATTAAAATCAGTTACTTTACCTCCAGAGTGTTCTAGGATTGCATGACCTGCTGCGATATCCCACTCACAAGCTCTTGGTTCAGCTACATACATATCAAATTCTCCAGCAGCAACCACACAAAATTTTAATGAACTTTTCATTTTTTGAAAAGAATGTATCTTATATTTTTTATGAATTTCTAAAATTTCAGGTTTAAGATCATTTGAATAGCTTACTGCCGTATACCCCTCAAAATCTTTTTTTTTATTCATTAAAGAAATTTCATGGTTATCAATTAGTTCATAACTATGTGATAGGCCGTAAGAATAAAAAACTCTTTTCTTTGCAGGAGCTGTTATAATTCCAATTGCAGGTTTTTTGTCTAATATTAATGCTGCATTTAAAGTAAACTCATCGCGGTTATTAATGTAATCTCTAGTGCCATCTATTGGATCGATTAACCAAAAATTATTTAGATTAACATCCATTTTATGGTTTGTGCTTTCCTCTGAAACAATTGAAATATTAGGAGTTATCTCTTTTATTTTATTTGTTAATATTTTATTAACCTCAATATCACCATTACTCACTGGGGTATTATCTGACTTAATTTCTTTTTTTAAGCCAGCCTCTCTTAAATCTAAAGCTACCTGACTTGCTTTATTAAAAGTATCTATAAGTGAAAGGGTAATTTTCTTTTTTTCTTCAAGGTTCATTTATATAATTTTTCTAATTGAATCACTTTTGAGTTGATCACTTTTTTTCCAACATTTTCAAAATTTACAGTAACTTTACCATTTATTATTGATTGAACCTGACCTATGCCCCAATCTTTGTTATTTTTGTTAGTAACCTTGTCACCTGGCTCATAATCTAAAATCATTTAATTTACTTATAGTGAATATACTAATAAATATCACTAAATATGACAAAATTGAATTCAATTGGAATAGCAAAAGAACCTAAGGATACTTTAATTGTTGTTGCAATGTCAGGAGGAGTAGATTCTTCGACAGTAGCAGCAATGATGAAAAATGAAGGTTATAATGTCATAGGCATAACTTTAAAACTTTATAACGACAATAAAGAAACGGCCTCTTCAAAACAATGTTGTGCTGGTCAAGACATCATGGATGCCAAAAGAGTGGCTGACAAATTAAATATAGAACATAAAATTTTATATTATCAAAACAAATTTAAAGAGGGTGTAATTGATAATTTCATAGATAGTTATTTAAATGGTGAAACACCAATACCTTGTGTGCAATGTAATAAAACAGTTAAATTTACCGATTTATTTGAAGAAGCTAAGAGATTAAAAGCTGATGCTTTAGTTACTGGTCATTATGTAAAAAGTATCACAGATGAAAATAACACAGATATGTACAGAGGAATTGATTTAAATAGAGATCAAAGTTATTTCTTGTTTAATACAACAAAAGATCAATTAAACTTTTTAAGATTTCCACTTGGCAATCTTCTTAAAGACGAGACAAGAAATATAGCAAGAGATCTAGATCTTAATGTTGCAGACAAACCTGATAGTCAGGATATCTGCTTTGTTCCAAATGGTGATTATGCTTCAGTTATAGAAAAATTTAGACCAAATTCTTTTAGCAAAGGTAATATTAAAAATATGAATGGTGAAGTAATAGGAGTTCATGATGGTATTATCAACTATACAATTGGTCAAAGAAAAGGAATTGGTGTCTCTGACAAAAACCCATTGTATGTAGTAAAAATCATTGCAGATAAAAATGAAATTATTGTTGGTACTAAAGAATATCTTGTTAAAACAAAAATAAATTTAAAAGATTTAAATATTATTACTAATGATCGAAAAGATTTTGAAAAAGAATTATTTGTGAAAGTTAGATCCACTGGAAGATTAATCAAGGCTAAGATCAACATAGATAATACTTCAGCTAATGTTAATTTATTGGAAGAAGAGCATGGCATTGCACCAGGTCAAGCATGTGTTTTTTATTCAAAAAATAACAAAGGTTATAAAGTTCTTGGTGGTGGATGGATTACAAACTAATTTTTATTTTTCCACATGAAATAAGTTAATAAATAAAAAGTTATAACACCTAAAAAATAATCCCACTCCAGCGCATGTTTGACAAACTTAAATGTATTTCCTGGCCAACTAATTATTGGAATAGCAATTACGGCAACAACAATTAATGTTGAAACTAAAACTAATTTTAATTTTAGAACTTTAATATTTATAAATTTAGACAATTTTTCTTTAACAGAATATAATGCGGCAACTAGATAAGCTTGTGCTGTAATTTCGAATATAATGAATACGAGCATTATTACTCTTCTAAATAATTTATATAAATTATTATCAAATTCAATTCCAAGAAATATTGAATGAATAACCAGTGCCACAGCTGAACCCACACCAAAAAAAATTATTTTTTTAAGATGTTTAAAGTCTTTGTTAAAGTTTAATATTATGTCTCGGTTAAAATACCAGTATTTGATAAGTAAAAATGATGTCAAAAACATTGCTGGTTTAAATATTAACCAGCTTGGGTAAGGTCTAGCCGCTCGACTAATAGAAAGACCACCATCTATATAAGGCCATAACGAATTATGGACTATATGTTCTTGGTTGGGAAATAACGCATGGAACTGTGTAATTAATATTAAACAGGTATTTATTGCAACGAATGGAACAATGAACACCCAAATGCTTATGGATTTAACTTTTTTAATCTCGTCCATTACAAAGAGCTATTTTTTCTTATTTTTTCTCTTAGCTCTTCTTTTTTTAGAGCCCTGTTTTCTTCGGCCTCTATGTTTTTTTGGGTAACCCATATTATCCTATTATTAATTTTATTGACGTAATTCGAGGGATATAGCATTGTCCCTTTAACTTATCAAATTTTTTATGACTAAATCATTCAAGACTTTCCTTAAACATACAGCAAAAGATTACCATAATCAGTCAGTTAACCCCCCTGTAGTAAGAGCTTCGACTATTATCTTCAAATCCATGCAAGATATTAGGAAAATGCAGGATAAAAGTAAAAAAGATCCAACAGGTGGACATTTTGATTACGGTAGACAAGGAACCTCAACAACCCATGTTTTGTCTCAGATACTTAAAGAAATAGAAGAGTGTTATCATGTATTTTTAACGCCAACTGGATTTGGATCAGTTTTTTTATCTATTTTTAGTGTTGTTCGACCTGGTGATGAGATTATTGTGGCTGATCCCACGTACTCGCCTACAAGAATTTTAACTCAAGATTTTTTAAAAGAATTTAATATCAAATCAGTATTTTATAACCCAAATGATTTGAAAACTTTAGAAAAAGCAATTACAAAAAAAACAAAATTAATTTTTGTTGAAAATCCTGGAAGCAATACATTTGATTTTCAAGATCTGGGCAAAATAGTAGCAATTGCAAAAAAGAATAAAATTTTTTCAGCAATTGATAATACTTGGGGAACGCCATATTTTTTAAAACCTATTAAACTTGGGTTTGATATGTCCATTGTATCTGCTACGAAATATTATTCAGGTCACTCAGATGTTATGGGTGGAAGTCTTGCAGTTAATAAAAAAATTTTTAAACAAGTTGATAAGACAAATAAAATAACAGGTTTAAGACTTGGTCCTGATGATGCTTATTTAATAACAAGAGGGCTTAGAACTTTAGATGTTAGATTAGATAAACATGAAAAAAGTGCAAAACAAGTAGCTGATTTTTTATCTAATTATAAAAACATAAAACTTTTATACCCACATAAAAAAGATTCATTTAATTTTAGAATGTGGAAAAAATATTATTCTGGTGCTTCAGGATTAATGGGTCTTAAAATTAAATCAAAAAATAAGAACTCTGTAATTAAGTTTGTTAATTCTTTAAAATTATTTGGTTATGGGTATAGTTGGGGTGGATTTGAAAGTCTTGCATTATACCAAGATAAACGTGAACAAGGCAATAGACAATATTTAAAATTAGCAAAAGATGAACATTTAGTTAGATTACACATTGGCTTAGAAGATCCAAAAGATCTTATAGATGATTTAAAAAAATCTCTTAAACACGTTAAATGAATTCAGAAAAATTTATTAAAAATAAAACAGCCTTAATAACGCTGATCGCAGCTTGTGCTGTTGTTTTAATTTCTCTTGGAGTTAGGCAAACCTTTGGTCTATTTTTCATGGATTTTAAAAATGATTTAGATATTTCAATAACTCAATCTGGATTAGCGATAGGTATTCAAATGTTAATGTGGGGTTTAACAGGTCCTATATTTGGAGCTATCGCTGATAAATATGGTGGACATAAAGCAATTTGTTTAGCTTTTGTGTTTTATATTTTGGGGATCTACTTTTTGTATGCTGGTCCAAATACTGGAATTTTTTTTCAAATCGATTTAGGACTTTTAGTTGGAATTGGTTTGGGTGGAACTGCAATTAGTATTCCAATGTCAATTGTTGGAAAGCATTTCCCATTATCAAACAGAACTATAGCCATGAGTATTGTAACTGCCGTTGGTTCTTTGGGGTATTTTATCTCTCCGCTTTATACGAGTTATTCGTTAATTAAAAATGGATGGGTCGATACACTTTTTGTATTCACAATATTCCTGTTTATTGGACTTATAATAGCTTTTTTTGTCAGATCTCCTTCTGCAGCTCAATCTATTGAAAAACCTAACGATCAAAGTACCTTTGACGCTTTAAAAGAGGCCTTTAAAAATAAAAGCTATATATTGCTTACATCTGGTTTTTTTGTGTGTGGTTTTCACATAACTTTAGTTGGAACCCATGTTCCAAAATATGTAATTGATAGAGGTCTTGAAAGCTGGACTGCTGCTGCAATTTTATCATTAATTGGTCTCTTTAATATATTTGGTTCTTTATTAAGTGGATATCTTTCTACAAAAATTAGTAAAAAAATTATCTTAAGTTCTATTTATGCATTGAGAGGAGTTTCAATTATATTATTCATATTTTTACCAGCCAGTAACATTAATGCATTTATCTTTGGTGCAAGTTTTGGTTTTCTATGGCTCTCAACGGTGCCAGCAACAAGTGGTATAGTTGCTCATATTTTTGGAACAAAATATTTAGGTGTATTATACGGAATAGTTTTTTTAAGTCATCAAGTGGGATCATTCTTTGGAGCTTTTCTTGGAGGATTATTTTATGATCTATATGGCTCGTATGATTATGCTTGGTATTTAGCAATTGCTTTATCTGTTTTTGCAGCAATAATACATTTACCGATTAAAGAAGAAGCAGCTCTAAGATTAAAAACAGAATAGAAAATTGAATAAGAAAAACTACTTACTGGATTTAAATAATTCAAAAAAACCTTTTATAATCTATAAATCAGATAAGGGGTTTGATCTTTACACGGACTTTTCAAAAAAGATTATTTTAAACAATAAGAATATCAAAAAATTCATTAACAAAAATACTAGATTAAAATCTACGAGTAAAGAAACTGATCTATTTATTGGTTTTTTTGGCTATGAAATATTAAATAACTTAATTGACGTAAAAATTAAAAAACAAAAAACAACAAATTTTCCAAAAGGAATATTTTACAAACCTGAAACAAAAGTAAAACTTTCAAATCACTTAGAGTATAAAAAAATAAGGTCATTAAATCCAAGTGATTTGTTTAAAATAAATATTAATAAAAAATCGTATAAAGTAATATTTGATAAATTTAAAAAGAAAATAAAATCTGGAGAAACATACCAGATTAAAATCTGCACTAAATATAGTAATAAATCTCAAATAGATGCTTTAGATTTTTTTAGTAGACTTGTAAAAAGTAATATGGCCCCCGAAGCTTTTATGATTAAGGATAAAAATTATTCAATAATAAGTTGTTCTCCTGAAAATTTGATCACAAAAAAAAATAATTTTATAACTACAAAACCTATAGCAGGCACTTTAAAGAAAACTAAAAAATTAAATAAAAAAAAGGCTCTTTCCTTTTTTAGAAAAAACTTAAAAGAAACCAAAGAGCACAACATGATCGTTGATATGGAAAGAAACGATTTATCTAAAATTTGCAAACCAGGTTCGGTAAAAATTTTAAAGAAAAAGATAATTGAAGAATACAAAGATCTTTATCATTATGTGAGCTTAATTGGAGGGCAACTTAAGAATAAAGTGACTTCATTAGAGATTATAAAAGCAATGATGCCAGGTGGATCAGTAATTGGATGTCCAAAAATTAGTACATTAAATTTATTAAATGAGCAGGAAAAACAAAGCAGAAATATTTACACAGGTAGCTTTGGATATTTAAAGTTCAATGGAGATATGAAGTTTAATATTATCATTAGATCAATACTAAATTTTAAAGGTAAATCAGAAATATCTGTAGCCTCTGGTGTTGTAATTGACAGTAATGCAACTCATGAATTTAATGAAAACTACATTAAAGCAAAATCATTAATGGATCTTTACAAATGATATACATTATCGATCATCAAGACTCATTTACTCACAACGTAGTACATCAATTTCAAAATTTTGATGAAGTGGTTTGTACAAATTTTAATGAAATAAATGAAAATAAATTAAAAAAAGCAGATATTATTGTTTTTTCACCAGGCCCAGGTGCTCCAAAAGATTATCCCATTAGCTCTAAAATTTATAAAAAATACAAAGGTAAAAAAAAAATTATTGGTATTTGTCTTGGGTTTCAACAAATTTTGCACTGTGAAAATGGAAAAATAATTGAGCAAAAAAAGATTTATCATGGTTTTCAATCTAAAATAAAAGTAACTAGTAAAAATTCATTGTTCAAAAAAAATCTTCAATTTACTGTGGGTCGATATCATTCTCTAAAATTAAAAGAGCCTTTTAATTCAAAAAATTTTGAAATTACAATGAGGTGTGCTATTTCAAATACAGCAATGACAATAGAAAATAATAAAGACAAAGTATATGGCTTTCAATTTCACCCCGAATCTTTTTTAACTGAAAATGGTAATTTACTTATTAAAAAAATCTTATCAGCATAAAACTTACAAAGAGATTAATTTTAAAGATCTTTGGGGGGATGATGGTGTGTTCACTACGATGTGGATATTTGGAAAACCAGCTAAGATACTTTTTTTTAAAAAACATATTAAAAATTTAATAAAGTCTTTAAAGATTTATAAATTAAATGCGCCAAATCTTGAAAAGAATATTCTTAAATTAATCAAATTAAATATCGATAAAAAAAAATCTTACAATCATCTTCTTAGGGTTGCTGTAAATAAAAAAATGATATCAATTTCTTTAAGAAATAGAAAAACTCCTAAATTAAATTTTAACTTAAAACTTATCAGTCACAAACGATTTGACCCTAAGTATAAAAATCTAAAATATAGTTTTATACTAAAACATTTATCAAAAATGGATAACACTACTTCAGATGTTGGACTTTGTTACAAAAATACAATTTTAGAAAGTGGAACTTCAAATATGTTATTTATAAAAGATGATAAAGTGTACTCTCCAATAAATAATATTTATAAGGGTATTACTTATAAATTTTTTAATAAAAAATTGGGAAAGATTTTTAACAAAGATATATTGATAAAAACTTTGTCAGATTATGATGAAATTCTTCTTGTTGGTTCTGGAAAGGGTGTTACATCAATAAAAAATATTAATGAGGTTAAGTGGAAAAGAAAAAGTTTAAAATTTTATAAAATTCTTTCTAGTTTTTATAAAGGTGAAGTTAACAAATGCTCTATCTATAGATAAAATTATGTTTGACCCTAACAACCCTTGTTTATTCTGTAACTCTAAACAAAGCGGTTTAGCTGCTGAAAATGAGTTAGCTTATGCCAGTTATGACACTTATCCTGTGTCTGAATTTCACTGTTTAATTATTCCAAAGCGTCATGTTAAAGAGTATTTTGATTTAAATGATGATGAAGTGATTGCTTGTAATAATCTTATCAAACAAATTAAAGAGGAAATATTATTAAAAGATCCTAAAGTTAAAGGATTTAATATTGGAACAAATGCTGGTGCTATTGCTGGACAATCAATCCTACATTGTCATATTCATTTAATTCCTCGAAGAGAAGGTGATGTTGATAACCCTCAAGGCGGTGTTAGGTCAGTTATACCTAAGAAGCAGTACTACAAGCGTAAAGTGTAAAATCTTATCTGATAAAATAACTCATATAAAACGGTTGATCTATTATTTCAACTGTACTAAAAAATCATAATTAATTTAGATTCTAAATAAAGGTATTTCCAATTATGATGTCAATTAACCCTTTTTCAGTTTTAGCAGAAACTATATCTCCTGCAGCCATACAATTTTTTGTATTAGCTATGATTGCTTTAATTATTATTGGAACAATTGTTCAGATGATCCATCACAAAAATGTAACTTACTTTTTTAATAATGCAAAAAAAGCAAAATTAGCAGCTGAAAGAGAACTTGGTGTTGGAGAAAAAACTTCAGTTATTTTAAAAACTGTAGTGCATGATATTGCAACTACTGCAGAACTTGGAGCTAGTAAAAGAAGAGTTGCTCATGTTATGGGGATGTATGGAACTATTTTATTTTGGGTTGCATCAATCGTATTAGTGTTCTGTTACACTGGAACAGAAACAACTGCACCAACAGTATGGCCCATGATTTGGCATGTTGGAGCAATTATGACTTGTGTGGGTGGATACTGGTTTTGGTTATTTTTAAGAGTGGATGTATTAGCAGAAGCTCACCCTTGGTACAGAATTATTAAAGCAGACTTGTTTGTACTAGCACTTCTAGCATGTGCTACTACTGGACTTGCATGGTCTTATTTTCAATCATCAAATTCAATGGGACTTAGTTATTTATTTTTAGTTTTATTTATTACCTCAAACATTGTTTTATTTGGGGGAGTTTATTGGTCAAAATTTGCGCACATGATTTACAAGCCTGGTGCAGCAATCCAAAAAAACTTAGCAGAAGCAGATGGTTCAAGAGACAATCTTCCTCCATTAGCTGATGCCCCAAAACAATTTGGCCTAGGAATTAAAAGAGAACAACCAAAACACTATTAAAAAGAGAGAGGTAATATAATATGTCAACTTTTGTATACATGACGAGATGTGATGGATGTGGTCACTGCGTAGATATTTGTCCATCAGATATCATGCACATCGATGAAAATATTAGAAGAGCAGTAAATATTGAACCAAACTTTTGTTGGGAATGTTATTCTTGCGTAAAAGCTTGTCCCAATCATGCAATTGATGTTCGTGGGTATGCAGACTTTGCTCCTATGGGTCATAGCGTTAGAGTTAGACGTGAAGAAGAAAAGGGAACTATTTCATGGAAAATTAAATTTAGAAATGGAACTACAAAAGATTTTGTATCTCCAATTACAACAAAACCTTGGGGAAAATTTATTCCTAAATTAGCTGAAGGTGAAAAACCTAACCAAGGTGAGATCAACTCTCAAATGCTTTATACTGAGCCTAATGGTTTAAATATTGATGGTAAATTACCAGCAGTACCAAAAGATTCATTTAAAAAAGGAGTTTACTACTAATGGCTAAACACAAAACACATTTTGAAGACTGTGATGTTCTAGTTGTTGGTGGGGGTATGGCTGGAACTGGTGCTACTTTTGAAGCGAGGCACTGGGGAAGAGACATGAAAATTATTTGTGTTGAAAAAGCTAATATCGATAGAAGTGGAGCGGTTGCTCAAGGTTTATATGCCATTAACTGTTACATGGGTATGCAGTGGGGTGAAAACCAACCTGAAGATCACGTAAGATATGCACGTAATGATTTAATGGGAATGGTTAGAGAAGATTTAGGTTACGATATGGCTCGTCACGTAGATTCAACAGTTCATATGTTTGATGAATGGGGCTTACCAATGATGAAAAATGAAAAAACAGGTCGTTACCTTAGAGAAGGTAAATGGCAGATCATAATTCATGGTGAAAGTTACAAACCAATTGTTGCAGAGGCTGCAAAAAAATCAGCTGATAAAATTTATAACAGAATAATGATTACTCATCTTTTAATGGATGAGGCACAAGAAAATAGAGTAGGTGGAGCTGTTGGTTTTAACATGAGAACTGGTGACTTCCATGTATTTAGAGCAAAAACTGTAATCGTTGCAGCAGGTGGAGCATCTCACATTTTCAAACCAAGAGCAGTTGGTGAAGGAATGGGAAGAACTTGGTATGCACCATGGAGTAATGGTTCAGCTTATGCATTACCTATTGCTGTTGGAGCTAAAATGACACAAATGGAAAACAGAATTGTGTTATGCAGATTTAAAGATGGTTATGGTCCAGTTGGAGCATACTTCTTACACCTTAAAACATATACTCAAAATGCAAATGGAGAGAATTATGAGAAGAAATGGTATGATCAAACTAAAGAATTAGTTGGCGAATATATTGATCACCATCCAACACCAACTTGTTTGAGAAATCACGCATTTATTCAAGAAACTATTGCAGGCGGTGGACCCATTCATATGGTCACAACTGAAGCATTCCAAGACCCACATTTAGAGACAGTTGGTTGGGAAAATTTTTTAGGTATGACTGTTGGTCAAGCTGTTGTTTGGGCTTCTCAAAATATTGATCCTAAATATACAAATCCTGAATTAACTACATCTGAACCTTATGTTATGGGTTCTCATGCAACTTGTTCTGGAGCTTGGGTTAGTGGACCTGAAGATTTATCGCCACCAGAATATTTCTGGGGTTATAATAGAATGTTAACAATTGATGGTCTTTTTGGTGCAGGTGATACTGTAGGTGGAAGTGCTCATAAGTTTTCATCTGGATCATTTACCGAAGGTCGTTTAGCTGCAAAAGCTGCTGTTAAATATATTAAGGATAAAAAAGCAGAAGGAATTAAAGTTACAGATAAACAGTGTGAAGACTTTAAAACTGCTATATTTAAACCTTTAGAGACTTATCAAGTAGCTCAAAATGAAATTACAGGTGGAACAGTTTCACCAAGTTATATTTCTCCAATTCAAGGTCTTCAACGTCTACAAAGAATTATGGACGAATATGTTGGAGGAATTGCAACTAACTACATGACTAATGGTAATATGCTTAAAAGAGGCCTAGAGTTACTTGCTTGGCTAGAGGAAGATTTAGAAAAAGTAGGTGCTGAAGATTTACACCAACTTATGAGAGCGTGGGAATTAAAACACAGAGCTTTAACTTCTCAGTGTGTAACAGAACATACAATGTTCCGTGAAGAAACACGTTGGCCTGGTTATTATTACAGAGGTGACCATATGAAATTAGATGATGATAATTGGCATTGTTTAACAGTTTCTAGACGTGATCCCAAAACTGGTAAATTTTCTCTTGAGAAAGTGCCGGTTTACCACATAGTTGATGAGAACGAGAAGAGAAAAGCTTCTTAAAACTGTTAAACTTAAATTATGAATCTTTTAGAGAAATCTGATGATGAGATTATAGCAATTGCTAATCCTATTTGGGACAATCTTGTTAAAACTTCAAATATGAAGGATTATGGTGGCTTTACTAAGGATTTTGGAACTCAAATGTTATTTGGAGCTAATGAAGTTGAGCTTGGAAAACAGTGGGCAAATAATAAGCTATTAACTAGTTTATCTGAAGATTATAAAGCATTTGGATGCTTAAGAAGGGGTCAAAACATTACTGTATTATTCAAGCAAAGAAGCAAGGAAATAGAAGGTGAGTTCCTTGGAAGATTAGTTCTAGGTGTCGAAGGTGAGGAAGTTAAAGTCTTTGGGGCAACAATTTACTAATATTTATTTAAAATCTTTTTTAAAAAATATTCTCAAATATTAAATTATTATTTGACAAATATTAGTGTCGTGTTAATTCAATTGAAAATGCATTATTTAATTAAAAAATTACCGTTAGATATAAAAAAAAATAGGTTAAAAGCTGGAGTTATTTTTGGACTATCAGCGTATTGGGGAATAATCATTTTAGGTACCGTAATCACATTTAATTAAAAGTTAACTTTAGCAATCTTACTACTACTCTTAAATCTAAGATTTCTAATATATTGTGATATAAAATGCATTATAGTTAAGTGACAATCCTCAACAATACCAAAGTTATTAGATGGAAAATTAATATTATAATTCGATAGTTTTTTTAAAACACCACCATTAAAACCCGTAAAAGAAATTATTTTAATCTTTTTCTTTTTGGCAATTTTTGTACATTTAATTATATTTTTACTTGTACCTGAAACTGAAAAAGCTAGCAAAACATCATTGGCCTTTCCATATCTATTCAATTGATAGGAAAATACATCATCATAAGATATATCATTTGCAATCGCTGTCATAAGGGCAACATTTGAATTAAGAGAAAAGACTTTGAAATTTAAATTTGTATTAGTACATGAGCCTTTAGAAAAGTCACAACTTAGGTGTTCAGCAGTTGCAGCAGAACCACCATTACCACATGAAAAAAAATCTCTTTTATTTTTGATAGAATTTAAAATTTCTTGAATAATTTTATTTAAAATCTTTTGATCTATTTTTTTTAAAAGAAGGTCTTTAGTGCTTATATAGTCATTAAAATAATCACTACTTTTTAAATATTTTTTTGTCGGAAAATTAATCATACTTTTGTATTATAATAATTTTATTATTACACAATATTAATATGAATATCTATATTAAATTTCACAAAAACTGCTATTGTTAAGTTCTTAATTTTGTATGACAAAAAAAAAATTATATATAATTACTGGAGTTGCTGGCATGGTTGGATCAACTCTCTTACCTAAAATATTATCAAAAAAAAATTCCATTGTTGTTGGCATTGACAATTTGAAACTAGGTAAAATAAAATTTATTAAAAAACTCTTAAATAAAAAAAATTTTTTTTTCTTTAAATTAAATCTACATAAAAATATTAAAAATAATAAATTAAAATATCTGTTAAATAATAATAAATTAGAAGAAATTTGGCATTTAGCTGCCAATTCTGATATTCAAGCTGGCACTAAAAATTCTAATGTAGATTATAATGATACTTTTTTAACAACATTTAATTCTCTTAATTTTGTTAAGCCATACTTAAATCAAAATTCAAAAATAATTTTTGCTTCAAGCTCAGCAATATATGGAAGTATAGGACATAATATAAATGAGAAATCTGCACCATTTCTACCTGAGAGCAATTATGGAGCAATGAAACTTGCTTCAGAGGGGTTTTTATCTTCGTATTCGTTTTCTAATAAGATTAGAAGTTTCATTTTTAGATTCCCCAACGTTATTGGTAAGAACTTAACACATGGTGTTATTTTTGATTTATCCAGGAAGATTTTATTAAATACAAAAATATTAAATGTATTGGGTAATGGAGAACAATGTAAACCATATTCAAGCGTTGATGAAATTATTAACTGTATGATGCATATAATTAAACTTAAAAACAAAAATTTAGTAAATTTCTATAATATTGGAACAAATGATAAAGGAGTTAAAGTTAAAGATATCGTGAAGCTTCTTGTAAAAAAATTTAATTATATGAATAAAGTGATTTATGAAAAAAAAAATATTGGATGGAAAGGGGATATACCAGCTTATAGTTATTCCACAAAAAAAATTAATAAACTAGGATATAAGTTTAGACTGAGTTCTATTATGGCATTAAAAAAAACAATTAAAGCTATATCTAAGAAAACTCTTTTTTAATGGAAATAGCTATTTTAATTGGTGGCAAAGGTTCTAGAGTTAAAAAAATTTCTAAAAAAATACCTAAAGCATTTTTAAAAATTGGTAATTATTCGATTATTGACCATCAATTAAAACAATTAAGTAAAATAAAAAAAAAAAATATATTTAATATCAAACAGAAAAATTTCAAAATATCATAATAAATTAAGAAATAAGTATAAAAATATTAACTTTAAAATTTTTGAAGAATCAACTCCATTGGGAACTGGAGGATGTCTTAAAGTATTACAAGATTTTAATAATGACTGTTACTTAATAATTATGGGAGATTTAATCTTTAATATTAATTTTAAAAAATTTTATTCATTTCATAAAAAAAATAAAAGTGACTTTACAATATTAGCACACCCAAATGACCATCCATTTGATAGTGATTTATTAGAAATTAATGAAAAAAATCAATTATTAAAATTTCACAATAAACCACATAAAAGAAATGATATTGGTAATCTTTCTTCATCTGGAATTTTCCTTATTAATAAAAAGATTTTGAAATTTATTAAGCCTAATATTTTTCAAGATTTATCAAAAAATATTTTGCCCAGATTGTTAAAAAAAAAAATTAAAGTTTATGCGTATAATACAAGAGAGTATGTAAAAGACGTAGGAACACCAAAACGTATTAATTTAGTCAAAAAACATATTAAAATGAAAAAATTTACTAACGGAAATATTGATAAAAAACTCCCAGCTATTTTTTTAGATAGAGATGGAGTGATTAATAAAGAATATTCAAATAAACATTATCAAGACCCCACACAAATTAATGAAGGTGCTATATCAGCTGTTAAAAAGATTAATGAAAAAGGTTACCTGTCTGTAATTATTACAAATCAACCTGCTATAGCAAAAGGAATAATTACTTTAGATAAACTTAATAGAGATCATAAAAAACTAGAATACGAATTTGGATTAAAGGGAGCATATTTCGATAGAATATATTTTTGTCCCTTCCATCCTGAAAAAGGTTTTAAGGGAGAGGTAAAAAAATTTAAAAGAAAATCATCATTGAGAAAACCTGATAATGGTATGTTTTTACAAGCGATCAAAGATCTTAACATAGATATAAAAAATTCATACATGGTAGGTAATAGTTCTGCAGATTATTATGCAGCAAAAAAAACTGGAGTTAAAAGTCTAATGATTGGCAAAAAATTCAATATTAAGGGTGTCAAAAATTTTCAAAGTCTTTTTGATGCTATTAATTCAGTTTTATAAAGTTATCTTTTAATTATTTTTTAATAATATAGAAATATACACTTATGATAATAACAAAAACACCATTCAGGATAAGCTTTGTAGGTGGTGGAACAGATCATTTTAATCCACTCTCTCAAGTTCCTGGTAGAGTAATCTGCACAACAATAAACAAGTACATGTATGTTGTGGTAAATAAAAAATATGACGATACAGTTAGATTATCTTATTCTTTAACTGAAAATGTCAATAGTGTTAAGCAACTGGATCACTTAATTATAAGAAAAACCTTAGAAAATTTTAAGATAAATAAAGGAATAGAAGTTTTAACTATTGCAGATATTCCATCATCTGGAAGTGGACTTGGATCATCAAGCACATTAACAGTAGGCCTAACTAAAGCTTTATATGAATTTCAAAAAAAGAAAATTAATAAAAAAAACCTTAGTATAGAGGCCTCTAATATTGAAATTAATAAGTGTAAAAAACCAATAGGGATGCAAGATCACTATGCAGCTGCTTATGGTGGACTTAATTCTATTTTATTTAAACAAAATAAAACTGTAAGTGTTAACAAGGTAAAAATTTCAAACTCTAGATTGTTAAACTTCAAAAGTCATCTCATTATGTTTTATAGTGGTATCAACAGAAAAGCTGATAAAATTTTAGGTAAAATTAAAAAAGAAAAAAAAGAGAATACACATTATGAAAAACTTTCAATATTAGCAAAAAACTTTGAACATGAATTAACTAAAGGTAATTTACTTAACCTTGGACATATATTGAATGAAAATTGGATGTTAAAAAAAAACTTACATAAATCAGTTTCAAATATAAATCTTGACAACATTTATGATAGAGCTATTTCTGCTGGAGCAATGGGTGGTAAATTACTTGGTGCAGGTGGTGGAGGATACTTTTTATTTTTTGTCAAACCAGAAAAACAAAAAGACGTTAAGAAAAAATTATCAAAATTTCAATGCATTGATTTTGATTTTTCTAACGAAGGATCTATTATTCACAATGTTTAACAGCAAAGTTTTAAATCATAGTAAGAGTTAAACATGGTAGGGGCCAATAGTAATTAAAATTTAAAACTTTTAATTCTTAAATAAAGTAAATAGGGGACTATTTTTAAAAAAAAATTAAAATTACTATAAAAATATCTTTTCCATAATCTTTTAGGATCTTGCAACACTCTATAAAACCATTCAAAACCTAAAATTTGTAAAAACCTGGGAGCTCTTTTAACCTGTCCTGCATAAAAATCAAATACAGCACCAATAGACCCAATAAACTTTACATTTAACTTAGAGTAATTTTCATATACCCACTTCTCTTGTTTTGGCTGAGTTAATCCAATCCAAAGTACTTCAGTTTTTTTTCTATTTATATATTTAATCATTTTATTATTTTCAGTCTTACTAAAAGCAGTTTTAAATGGTGGTGATAAATACCCTGTGATTTTGATATTTGGATAATCAAGTTTCATTTTCTTTGAAATTAGTTTCAATGTTTTTGTTGTTGAGCCTAAAAAAAAGTATTTGCATTTTTTTTGTTTATTAAGTTTGTAATTTAAATCGTTAAATATATCTGATCCTGTTATTCTTTCCTTTATATTTAATCCTAATAATTTACATGCAAAAACTGCCCCATAACCATCTGGTATAATCCAGTTAGATGAAATTAATGCTTTTTTAAATATTTTGTCTTTATTAAGGAGCAACAAACTATTTGTATTAACAGTTGAAATAAACTTTGTTTTTTTATTTTTATTATAAATATGCTTAATGATTTCATTACCACAAATAGAAGTACTTTTTTTAAAGATTTTTTTAAGGAATTGATCCAATGTTTTATCCTTTTTTATTTTTTAATTTTTTTTCCCATTTAATTGCACTTTTAATCATAAGTTCTAAATTGTTGTATTTAGGTCTCCAACTAACAAATTTTTTTAGTTTAGTTATATTTGAATATGCACTTGCCACATCACCCAGTCTAGGTTTTTTGTAATATACAGTCACTTTTTTGTTATGAATTTTTTTAAATTTTTCAACTATCTCCATAACAGAAAAACCTCTTGCATACCCACAATTTAGGATTGCAGATTTTTTTTCATTATAAGTTTTTTTTAAACATTTTACATGAATTTCAGCTAAATCCATAACATGCATGTAATCTCTAATACATGTACCATCATGTGTATTAAAATTTTTTCCATAAATATTCATAACAGATTTTTTTTTTAATGAAGATATTGCAATATTTTTAAACAAATGGTTGTGTGATCTTTCAACTTCTCCAATATCACCTGAATTACTAGCCCCAACAACATTAAAATATCTGAGTATTGCATAATTATAATTATATTTTTTTGAATATTTTTTTATAATATTTTCTCCTGAAAGTTTACTACTACTGTATTTACCCATTGGGTTAGGTTCTCTTTTTTCAGAAATTGCACCTTCTACACTTCCATAAATAGAACAAGATGAAGAAAAAATAATATTTTTTACTTTTGACTTTTTACATGCTTTTACAAGATTAATTGTTCCTAGAACATTATTACAATAATATTTTCTAGGCTTCGCTTCGGCCTCACTAACATTTAAACATGCAGCTAAATGAATAATTGAAGTTATATTTTCATCTTTAATTATTTTTTTTAAAATAGTTAAATTTTTAATATCAGCTTTAATGAATTTACTTTTTTTGTTAATCAATTCTTTATGTCCAGTAGACAGATTATCTAAAATGATTGTATTTAAGTTTTTTTTGACAAGAAGCTCTATGATATGACTTCCTATGTAACCAGCTCCACCTGTGACTAAAATATTTTGCATTAATTAAAAATCTCCATGTTAATTAAATATAAGTACTATATTATTTGTATTTTATATTGAATAATCTCCTCTTACTTCTTTATAGATTCTAACTAACGTTTCGTAATTTTTTTTTTTACTATATAAAATTTGATATTTTTCATACGCTTTATCTTTTAAGGTTTTTAACATGTCTGGATTTTCAATCATTTTATTGATTTTCTCGATCAAGTCTGAAACATCTCCACTTTTAAATAACATTCCATTAACATTATTTTCTATAATTTCTTGCATACTTCCAATATTTGAACTTAAAACTGGTAACCTATTCACAAATGCTTCTAATAAAGTTATACTAAATCCCTCATACCATTCAGAAGGAAATATTAAAAATTTTGCTTTAGACATTTGTTTTGATACCTCATGATTTGGAATAAAATCATTTAACTCAATCTTTTTATTATTAATGATCAAATTTTTTATTTTTTCCTTCAATGGACCATCTCCAAATATCTTTAGTTTAAAATCTATTTTTTCCCAAGCTTTAATGAGTGTCTCTAATCCTTTTTCTTTACTTAATCTTCCAATGTAAATAACAAAATCTCCTTTATTGTTGTTTAGATCATTTGTTTTATAACTTTCTTCTATAAAGTTGGCTTTTACAGTAAGTTTATTTTGCGGAATACCAAAGCTAACAAATTTTTTTTTGGCAAATTCTGTATTTACAATCAGTTTATTTATTTTATTCCATATTTTGTTTTTTTTAAAATTTGAAATTAAGTTTGCTACTGGTAAAGTTTTGATTAATGAACCTTGATAGCACCTATGAAAGATTGCATTTTGTAATCCATTTTTAGGACATAACTCGCATATTTTTCCATCCCTGTATAAAGCGCCATTAGCACAAACTAGTCTATAATTATGTATTGACATCACAACAGGTATTTTGTTTTTTATACATGAATTCAATATAGAAGGTGACCATAAGGGAAAAAAATTATGTATATGTACTATATCTGGTTTATTAAATTGAATTTTTTCATCAACAATTTTTTCTGATTTTTTGGAGAAAGTTAAATTTTTTGAAACAATTATTTGATCATATAAATTCTTAATTTCTTTATTATTTTTTCTGATTAGCTGGATTACTTCATGATTATTTTCCAATAATAAATTTTTCTCTCTTTCAACAATTTGATCTTCACCACCAAAATATTTATATTCATTATGTATCTGTAAAATTTTCATTTACTTAATCAACTTTCTTATAATCCAAAGAATCCTATTATAAATTGATTTACTAAAAATTGTATTTTCTACTTTAAAATCATATTCAGAAGTCTAATAAAAGGTTAGATGGATATTTTAGTGGAAACTTGAGTTTTTTTTTAGATTCTTGTGCAGTGATATACTTATAAGGTAACGATCGAGTATGACTTGAGTTTTTACCTATACCAATATTGGATAATAGATTTGTAACTGGAATTATAGAAATACTTTTGTTAATAAAGTTTGTGAAATTCCATATATATGCCCAAGAATTTATTTTTTTTTTCTTCACATTGTTAAATATCCAGTGCCAATATAAATAAGCTCTAAAAGTACCTAAATAACCTTTTAAAAATTTGGTTTTCTTTATTTCATCCAACCTATCTAAGTTAAAATCAATTTTTTCCCAACGGTCTTTCCAGGTTCCCCATCCCCAAACATGGCAATATTTAGAATATAAATAGCTATTCTTAGTTTTACTCCAATCTGGTAAAAAATTTGTTCCACAAACTGAACTTATTTTTTTATTTGCTTGATATTTACTTAGCATTAACTCCATAAAAGTAAAAAATTCTTCAGATGGAATGCAATCATCTTCTAGAATAATAGCTTTTTCTTCTCTATTAAAAACCCAGTTTAAACCTGAAATTATTCTCTCTCTACAACCCAAGTTGGTTTCAGAAATATTAAATAAAACTTCACACTCCCAATCAATTTTTTCAAATACTTTCCGTGATTGATCAACTTTTTCTTTTTCATCTTTAAAGCTGTTTCTGGGACCATCAGAAATTATTAATAACTTTGACGGTTTATAGTATTTAAAACTCTCATATAAAATTTTGGTTTTATCAGGTCTATTAAAAATGATTACTACAACAGGAATTTTAGAATATTTTTTTCTATAATTATTATCTTTCATTTAATTTCTGGTAATACAAATTAAGTTGTGTAATTCTTTTATCCCAAGAATTATGTTTTGCAAAAGTGAGACAATTATTAGCTAATAAATGCCTCTTTTTATCTGATTTTATTAATCTTAAAATTGCATTTTTAAGATTAATTATATTTTTTTCATTATGAGTACTTGGTATTATTTTAATACCTCTTTTATTATTTACCAAATCTTTTGCACCATATAAATCAAAACAAATAGTAGGCAATCCTAAAGTCATTGTCTCCATAATGATTGCAGGAGTATCTTCTTTGATGCTAGTAAATAAGTGTATGTCACATTTTCTCATAATTTTAGATAAATCTTCTTTATTCTTTAAGTAACCATAAAAATTACATTTTTTATCAATATTTTTTTTAATAGATATTTGTTTCCATTTACTTGTCATCTTACCTTTACCAGTAATGTGTAACTTCCAATCAATATTTTTTGGCAATTTTGAAAGAGCGTCCAACCCAATATTTAAAGATTTTCTTGGTATGTGCAATCCACCCCAGAATAAATTAATTTGTTTATTTAATCTTTTATTCTTTTTGTTGAAATCAATTCTTTTTTCACTAGCCACTGGAATAAATAGCTTACTCTTAACTTGAAAATATCTGTTTAAATTTTTCTGGGTAACACTGTTAGCAGCTAAAATAAAATTCCCAGCTTTTTTTAATGCTAGCTTTGATCTAATATTAAGTTTGATATCAAAAAATCTGATTAAATTATAAAAAAAAGAATATATGAAAATATTTAATCCAGAATTAAACATTAATTTTTTTGAATAAAATGATAATCCTCCTACAGGACCATAAATAAATGGAATGTTTAGTTTCCATAAGTAGCCAGGCTCTCTCAAGCCAATCATATTTAATTGATGACACAAATCAATTTTTTTTAAATCAATCTCAGTTGTTATTTTGAAAGCTTTTTTTTGCCAAGTCTTATATGTCCAATAATATGATGGGGGCCATAATTTTTCTATAAAACTACACCTTTTACGTTTAACAAAATGAAATTTAATTTTACTTTTTTTTTTATTAAAAAAAATATCAATATTTTTTTTATTTGAGTATTCAGTTATAACAGTTAAGTTATGAATTTTGCTTAAACGGTATACTATATTCCAGCCAACTTGATTTTCAGATCCTTTATATGGATTACAAGCATATGCAGAAATTAAGATATTTAATCTTTTCATTAATTATTTATTATTTCCATATATAATTTTTGAAGTTTTGTTTTTGAAAAATTTATATGAGTTTCTCGATGAATATTAGATTTGAATTTATCTATTAAAGAAGGATTTTCTGCTAAATGCATCAAAGCAGAAATACATTCTTTTGGCTCATTAACAATTATACCTGAATTTTCGTTTTTAATTAATTCTTCGGAAGAGAAAGCAAACTTAGTGGTAATGATTGCTAAACCCGCACTTGCTGCTTCAGCTAGGACCATTCCATATGGATCATGCTTTGAGGGAAAAATAAAAATATCATGATCATATAAAATTTTTTTATGATCTTGTGAACCGTATTTTACATCATTAATAAAATTCACCCCTTTAACATTAGCTCTATTATCCTTTGTAACAATCGTTATGTCGAATTTTTGCAATATCAAATCCAAGTTATCAATTAAAAGTGATCCACCTTTTCTTTCAAAATCATTACCAATGAATAAAACTTTTGGTCTAGTAGGAGTTTTTCTTGGATTTATATTAAAAAGCTCAGCATTTAAAGGTCCAGGTATTCTTTTCATTTGAGAATATTTTACTCCATAGCAGTTAGCTAAATTTTCAATAATTTTATTATTTCTACATAAAATTTTAGGAATTCTTTTTAAAATATAAGACTGTAAAATATGAATGTTATCTCGCTTAATTCTTTTTTTATTAACGAAGTCTGAAAACGACCTAGTCCAATCAAGCATTAAAATTGAATTTTCACATTTATAGGCCCCATATCCCCAAGTTGCAGGTCCTATTGAATTGAAAATAATTGTTTTATTATTTGAATATTTTTTAAGAGTTTTTCTTAAAGTAATAGCTGATAAAATTTTATGTGATAGTGATCTATTTTTAAAATGACTTTTAATATTAGAATCATTTTTTTTATTAAAACTAAAAAAATCCATATTATCTGAAAATAGATATTTTAAATTTCTTTCTAAAGTAATATTGCCCATATCAATATGATAGTTAATACATAAAATATCTTTCATAATTTTACCTTTTTTTTGTAACTAAATTATTGATTAATATCTTAAAAAATAAACTAAAATATCTATAAAAAAAATGAAATAACCATAATGAATCTCCATGTTTTAAACATATTCTAAACCAAACTTTAGGTGGTAATAATTTGACATTAAAAATATCTTTTAAAGATTTTATTTCATTGTTTATACCTGACCTTTCGCACGTACCTATATGTGTCGGTGTTAATAAAACTCTAATATTTTTTTTTCTTGCCCTTAAAGAGTAGTCTAAGTCTCCACCAGCATGAAAAAGTTTTTTGTCAAATTTACCTATTTTATCATAAGCTTTATAGGGTATCAAAACTGCATTTCCATTGATAGTATCAATTTCTTGAGGACTTCCATTAACATCGACAACTTTATAATAAAAAGGTCTAAAAATTTTTTTTTCGTTAATAGCACCACCATAAGTCCTTTTTTTTGTAATTGGATCACATATACTGCCACAAATTATATTGCTATGCTCCGTCTGGGTTTCAAGTAAAGTATAAATTGCTTCATCGTATAAAAAAGTATCATCATTTATCCAAAGAAAATAACCATATTCAATATTATCTCTTAAGGCTGTTTCCCATGCAAGAAACATGCCTCCACCCCAATATAAATTGCCACTTCCAATTATTAAATTAACTTGAGGAAAGTAATTTTTTACATATTCTTTAGTTCCATCTTTTGAACCATCATCAACCAAAAAAACTTTTAAATTAATATTTTCTATTTTTTTTTGATTAAATAACGATTTTAAGCAAGTTTGTGTTTTTTGAATTCTATTGTGACAGGTGATTAGAACTGCCATATTTATTTTTTTCATGTACGAGTTTTTTCGTTATTATCATTATCATTATTTATAAAAAATAAAGTATAAAATATGGGATAATTTAAATGTTTTTGTGCAAATAGTAGAATGCAAATTAAAATTAAATAATTAAAACTAAGTAGTATTGATTTATTTTTTTTATAGGAATAATAACAAAAAATTGTAATTAAAGTTAGCAAACCTATAATTCCAAATCTTACAGCAAACCCACTCAAAGCATTACCCTGACCAGATGTAATGTCTGCTGCATTTGCGTCAAATATAGACCTAATATCAATATTAGCACTTATTCCAAAAAAGGGTGACTGTCTTATAAACTCTAGGTCATAGTAAAAATTTCCTAACCTTGTAGATTGAAAATTTCTGATCTCATAAAAAACTAATTCATTTTGTAAAAGAATTTTGTCTTGTAAAAATTGAACTTCAGTAAATGTATAGTATGTAGCTAAATAAAACAGAAAAATAAAAAAAAACGTTCTTAAAAAATTTGTTTTACTGAATTTAAAATAATCTTCTTGAATTAAGTAAATAAGCATTATGACTGCTAAGGCTATGTACCCTGTTGTAGATCTAGTTGTTAAGATTGTAGCTACAAGAATACAAGATGTAAAAAGTGTTTTTTTACTTCTCAAATCTCTTAATATAAAAAAAAGAGCTAAAATTAAGTAACCAGAAAAGGCACCAGGCTCCCAAAATGGCCCTGAATTTCTAACTTGCGGTAAACCTTCATTTTTATAATGGTATAAAAAATTATGGGTACTAACTTCACTTATCTGAATTCCAATTTTCAAATTAAAAAAATAATAAAAAAAATAAAAAAATAGACTAATTAGAGATAAAACTGCCATAATATTTACATAAATTTCAGTAAAATTTTTTATGGCTTTTATATTATAGAGTGCAATTAAGAATGTTACACAAAATCCTATTGAGCTAAGGAGCGCAATATCCCCAAACCTGAAATAATGAAAAATTAAAATCAAAGAAAACGTTATAAAAAATATATAGTCTACTTTTGAAATATAAAATTTTTGTTTATAAAAAAAAATAAAATATAATATTAAAAGAATAGAAAAAGAAATTTCTTTTGTTACATATTTAAAAATTAAATTATTCCCAGAAAGAAATATTGTCAGTAATACTAATAAATTTAATATAAATTTGTTATTACTTAATGGCACAATTGTTGTTAAGTTGTTAAATTATCTAGGTCAATAATCTTATCGCAAATTTTTAAAGTTTCCAATCTATGAGTGATCATAATAATAGTTTTTTTATTTTTAAAACCGCTAATAGTTTTAATTATTTTAGCTTCTGTATCTACATCTAATTCATTTGTTGGCTCATCTAATAATAAAATTTGAGAATTTCTATAAAAAGCTCTAGCTATTCCAATTCTTTTTCTTTGACCTCCCGAAAGTCTTACTCCATCTTCACCAACTATTTCATTAAATTTATTTGGTAAAGATTGAATAAATTCTAAAATTTCTGCTTCTTTTGCTGCCTCTTTAACAAGTTCTATATTTATGTCATCAGTATCTACTGCCAGAGTAATATTTTTCAAAATAGTGTTATCATCTAAAAAAACTTTTTGAGGTATTAAGGATATTTTGTTTTGCCATGAATTTTTATTATTTGAATTAATCTTTGTTTCATCTATTTCAATATAACCCTCATATGGATCTAACAAACATAAGATAATTTTTCCAAGTGTACTTTTGCCTTTTCCAGTTCTCCCTTTAATTCCAACAATAGTATTTTTTTTGATTTCAAGATTAAACCTTTTAAAAACCTCTTTTTCATTTTTGTTATCATCTATATAGGAATACGAAATATTACTTAATTTAATTGACTTATTAAATTCTAATTTTTCTACATCATCATTTTTTGTATTTGATACTTTTGAATTTTTTAATATTTCCATTATATCTTCAAACACTTTTGCTAAAGATTTAATACTTGCCAAACCATTATAAATTCTTCCAAAAAGTGGTAATATTTTAAGACCTGCAAATCCAAAAAGAGAAACCACAGCAAGATCAATTTGAATGTTCTCATTGTCAACTGTAAATAAATAAAGTGAAAATGCAAAAATAATTATTATTATATACTCTAGATAAATTCTAGGACTTTCAGAAATCACTCGGGTTGTAGCCAAGCTTAAAGATAAATTTTTTGAAGATTCATCAAATTTTTTAATAAATTTTTTTTGAATCGAATACAATATAATTTCACCAATATTACCAAGAGCACTTTGAAAATTCTTAATTATCAAAAATTGTTTTTCAGAAATAGTTTTAGCCATTTCTGATATTTTTTTTTGTTGAACAAAATATATTATAATAAATATTGTAGAGATGATTAAAACAATAATTGAAATTATTAATGGTTCAATTAAAAAAAGTGAAATAACAATCGTGATTAATAATGCAATTGATGATAATACACTTAAAAAACTAGTTAGTAAGCCAAATAGAAAATGAGTTTTTTGTGTAATTATTGATAAGGCTTCTGCTGAACTTTTATTAAGATGATATTGATATGATTGGTATAAATTATTACTAAATATTTTTTCTCTTACATCAGATTCAACTATTGAACAAAAATGAAATAATAATTTGTTACTTAATAATTTTAATAGACCGCATGATACAGTAATTAATATGAATAAAAATGATATATAAAAATATATTTCATTAGTTTCTGATAACTTAATAATATTAATTAATCTTTTTATTATCATAAAATTTTCTAAATTATTAATATCCTGAATTATCGATATTAACGGAACAATCAAAACTACATTGAGTGCTTCTAGTAATGCTGATGATATAAATATTGTTATCAATAAATAGAATTGGAATTTTCTTTGTTTAGGTAAATATTCAAGTAAGTTGTTTATGAAATTAAATGAAAATTTATAATTTTTTTCTTTATTCATTTTTTAATTTTTAAGATTTCGTTATTTTTTTTATTTTCATATAATTAAATAATTATTTTTTTAAATATCTTTATAATAGTTTATAACTGTATATATATTCTTTTTTGACCAAATTTTTTTAACCTGTTGATGTATAGAAAACGAAAGTTTATTTTTTTGTTTTTGTTTTAATCTATTAATTTTTAAAATTGCTTTTTTTAAACTTGTAGAATTTCGTTGTATTCCTATTGAACCTTTTATTTTTTTTAAAATTTCATTGTTGCCTTGTACTTTAGTTAATATAGGTATTAAACCAATAGCGCTGGCTTCAATAGTAGCAACTCCCAAACCCTCTACTAGTGAAGGCATTATAAAAATATCAGATAAATGGGCAAAATTAGTATAGCTATGTTTTGCACCAAGAAATTTACATTTTTTTTCAATATTTAATTCTTTAGCTAATTTTCTTTCAGACTTATTTTTATCTTCATTTCCCACATGGTAATAAATCCAATCTAAATTTTTTGGTAAAATTGATAAAGTTTTTAAAATTAAATTATGATTTTTAATTGTTGAGCAGTTTCCCACTGATAAAAACACTAAAGTATTAACTGATATTTTAAATTTACTTCTAAGTTTTTTTTTTCTACTTTTGTTTATAAAAAAAAACTTACTTTCATCATACCAAATATGTTGTGGTGTAACTTTAATATTATAATTTTTAAACTCATTTTTGGCTACTATATCTGATGTTGAGGTATATTTAACTTTTAAAAATTCACAAAATTTTAGAATTAATCTTCGTCTAAATCTTAATATAAAATCAGGAAAAAAAACGCTGTGTACTGTTCTAATAATTTTTCTATGACCAGATAAAATTGCACACATAGAAATTTTGAAAAAATTAGCTTCGGTGTGAATATGAATTATATCAAATTTATTTTTTAATAAATAATTTAAAAGAGAAAAAAAACCTAATAGTCTAATTAATGATCTAAAGGCTTTATTTTTATTAAACTTAATATGTTTTATCTTATAACCTTTGCTTTTTAATAAATTATATGCGGGCCCAATTTTATGTCCTGTTGAAACAATATAAGATCTAATTTTTTCTTTTTTCATTGAGGTATGACAGCAAGCCATCATCATCTCTTGCCCAGAAAAACGTAAAGAGTTCTAATACATGTAATATTTTCATTTAAAATTTATCAAGATCTATAATTTGATCACATTATTTAAGTGTAGATAATCGATGTGAAATAAAAACGACTGTTATCTTACTATCAAAGTTATTAATTGATTGCATAATTAAATTTTCTGTTCATACAATTATATCTGTAAAATATAAAATAATAAGTATTAATAAAGCTTTTATCAGTTATTCAGGAGTCAAATACTAGTTATATATTTAATTTTCTAAGTATAATTTTTATGATTTTTAATAATAATAATATATATATGAAATGTATATGAATCTTAGATTATTATTAATGTTTTTGCTTATTTCTAGTTGCACTAATTCAACTGGTTTTAAAGGTGAGCCCAAGGGAAGCGATCCAAAAAAAATAGGCATAAAACAAAGAGGTGTTGCCTTAAAATTCTATGATTTAAATAAAATTAACACCGCGTCTCTTCCAAAATTTGAAGATATACAAAAAAAGCAAGATAAAAAATTAACTCAATTAATAGGTGAAAACAAATATTATTACTCTATTGGTGCAGGTGATGTCATAAATATATCAATTACAGATATTGATGATATTGATGGCTCTTATACTATTAGTCCAACAGGTGATGTAACAATTCCCTATGTTGGTCAAGTTGTAGTAAATGATAAAACTAAAGAAGAAGCTCAAGAGTTTATAAACAATGTTTTAAAAGGATTTTATCAAGAACCAGAAACTATTGTTAAAATTGAACAATATAACAGTGCTTATGTTTATATTACTGGAGCAATAAATCGTCCTTTATCAATTTTACTTTCAGAACAACCATTAAAAATATTAGACGCTCTAATAAAAGCTGGATATATAAAAGATCAAAAAAGTTATGCTAAAACTGCATTACTAAGAAGAGGAAAGGAAGTTTTTGAAATAGATTTATATGAACTGTTAAATAACAATAATACTGATTTAGATATTTACTTAAGAAAAGATGATGTTCTTCATGTCTCAGAGTCTGATACAGACCAAGCGTATGCTTTTGGGGAATTTACAACATCTGGACCTATATCTGTTTACAAAGATTTAACTTTAACTGAATTATTAGCAACAAAAGGAATAAATAAAGCTACCGCTAAAACAAAAAATATTTATATATTAAGAGAAGATCTAACAAAATATTTACATGTTGATATATATACAATCAACTTGAATAATCCTGCGGCTTTTATAGCAGCAAATAATTTTCATATACTACCAAATGATATTGTATTCATACCTCAAACTAATTTAGTAAAATGGAACAATGTTATTAGTCTTTTAACACCATCAGAAACTTTATTTAAAACTTACAAACCTTATATTGCGGAACAAGATGATTGGTATATCAGAAGTGCAGATTATAATTAAAGATCATTCTTTTTAAAATTAATTAATCCCATGGAAAAAATAGTAATTAGTAGAACTTGTATTCCAGGAATTTGCAAAGAATAGTCCACTATACTTTGGATAAATAGAATAAATACTAAGAGAGATAACAGTATAAATCTAGCAAACTGTTTTTTCTCATTAATATTATTTAATAATTTCTTAAAGTAAATAATAGTTATTATTGCAAAAATTGAAACACCAACAACTCCAACTTCTCCTAATAGTTCAATTCCATCATTATGGACATGTCGTGCTAAATAATCGTTAGGTATAGTTTCTGGTAATATATAAAAAAGTTTAAATATTTGCTCAAAAGCTCCATTACCGTAACCAAAGAACCAAAAATTTTTAAATTGCTCCAATCCAAACGAATGTAAGTCAAGTCTAATATAATCTTTGACAATTGATACTTCAACAAGTCTTTGAACCAGTCTCGCATTTCCAAAAAATAGTGTCATTACAAAAACATCAAATATTAAAATAAATATAATTATTATTGATAAAGGGTTAATATATTTTTTGAAATTTATTTTTGAATAAAATAAAAAAGATAATAAGATTAATATATAACTAAAATTTGCTATTCTTGACCATGTTGTTAAAATTCCAAGACTTAAAAATATAATAAATATTCTTATAAAAAAAATTTTACTCTTTATTTGTTGCATGAAGTTAAAATTTGTAATTTGATTTTTTAAAAAAAAAACAACAATATAATAAAGGCCTGAGAAAGCTGTTAAAAATAAGAATGTACCAAAAACTGCTCTATTAACGTATAATCCAGTACTAGCTCTAAGATAATGAACTTTTTGAATTAAAAAATTTGATGGGTTGCCTATCAACATCCAATAAGTAGCAAAAATTGCATGACAAAAACCCATAATACTTACAAAAAATAAAAATTTCATTAAATATTTATCTCTATTAAATAATGCAGGGAAAACTAAAAAAATTATAAAAAAACTAATACAGTTTAAAATTTTAAAATAAGAATTACTTGGATCAATACTTAATGACCATAATTCTTTATCAATTTTTATAGAAGTATATAAATCATAATTATTTGGAGCTATGATTTCAATTAAATTTAATGGAAGGGGTATTATTTGAAAAATCAAATAGCCTATATATGAAAAAAAAAAGATAAAAAATATCTTATTGTTTCTGTAGTTTTCTTTTATCCTTTCTAGAACCCTACTATTTTTTAGACATAGAATAAAAAAAAAATAAAACTAATAGAAGAAATTTGAATTAATAAAGGGTTAATGCTGCCATTAAAACTTACTGTGATAGCTAAAATAATTAAAAATAAATTCCGAAGACTATCCTTTCTTAAAATCATTAAGTGCAAATATTATTAGTAGGCGATACACATGTAGCATCTTGAGATATAAGCAATGTAAAAGTTCTATTATTTGTTATTGTGCCAGCTTGAATTGAAGCTTGAATTTCAAATGAATATGTTGCTGCATTAAATAATCTTGGCGCTATTCCAGAAATTTGATTTCCAGTAGCTGTAATGGTTGTCCCACTAAGACCGAATGCATTTCCTGTATTACTTGCTGAAATAAATGTATAAGTAGGCATCGAACCTTGAGACCCAGTTGCCACAACAGTTTCATTTATATCTTGTCCAGCATTTGCACTTGGCAATGTTTCTGCTGTTGTGAAATCAACAGTTTCTGCACCACCGCCTTCAGTTACAGTAAAACTAAGTGATGCTGTACTAACTTGATATGTAGCATCCATTGCATCTTGAGCTGTTACAGTAACATTATATGGACCTGTCATTGTAGTTGATCCTGAAATTAATCCTGAATTACTATCTATAGTCACACCCATTGGTAAACCTGTTGCTGAATAATTTACACCATTTGCAGGAGGTGAGGATGTTGCACTTGCAGTAATACTAAAATTATCACTTGTAGTATATGATGCATTAAAGCTTGGTTCCGTTGACCAACTTGGGTTGCTAATGCCACCACCAGCAGCTGTAACAGTAGGAAAGATTAAAGAAAAACTATCAGTTAGAGAGTTCATATCTGTTGCTGTAAAAGTTACAGTAGCTCCAGTGCCCGGTACAGTAGGAGTTCCTGAAAGTACGCCTGTTGAACTTAAACTTAATCCTGTTGGTAAACCTGATGCACTATAACTTATTGGTGACATTCCACCAGTTGCACCAATAGAAAAACTAGTAATAGAACTATTTTGTGTCAAACTACCTAATGAGGTTGTTACATCTCCTGCAATTGTAGTGAAAGTTGGATTACCGCCACCACTTGCATTTATTGCTGGAAAAGAAACAAATAGATCTTCAGTATTACCATTACTATCTGTTGCTGTAAAAGTTACAGATGTTGAAAATTCAGTTGATGAAGTAGGGGTTCCAGAAACTACACCAGCTGTTAAAGATATACCTGCTGGTAAAAATGCATCGTCACTATAAGTTATTACACCAACTCCTCCTGTTGCACTTAAATTTATAGAAGTCATAGGTGAACCTTGAGTTAAGGTTAACGTTGAAAAATCTGCAGCAAAAGTATTCCATGTAATCGCTCCACCAGCATTAGCACTTACAGCTGGTAGAGTAACAAATAAATCTTGTTTTTTGTTAGCTGAATCTGTTGCTGTAAAAGTGATATTAGTTGAGGTTGCACTTTGTGTGGTTGGAGTTCCAGAAAGAACGTTAGCTGTTAATATTAATCCAGGAGGTAACGTGCCAGAATAAGTATAACTAATAGCACCTGATCCTGTTGCATTTAATGTTACGGAATTAATAGGATCACTTTCTGTTAAATTTGATGGAAAATCTGTGGCGAGCGTTGTCCAGGTAACCGATCCACCACCACCACTTGCGTTTATTGCTGGAAAAGAAACAAATAAATCTTCAGTATTACCGTTACTATCTGTTGCTGTAAAAGTTACAGATGTTGAAAATTCAGTTGATGAAGTAGGGGTTCCAGAAACTACACCAGCTGTTAAAGATATACCTGCTGGTAAAAATGCATCATCACTATAAGTAATTGTACCAACACCTGTAGCAGATAAATTTATAGAAGTCATAGGCGAACCTTGAGTTAAGGTTAAAGTTGAAAAATCTGCAGCAAGAGTATTCCAAGTAACTGATCCACCACCACCACTTGCGTTTATTGCTGGAAAAGAAACAAATAAATCTTCAGTATTACCGTTACTATCTGTTGCTGTAAAAGTTACAGATGTTGAAAATTCAGTTGATGAAGTAGGGGTTCCAGAAACTACACCAGCTGTTAAAGATATACCTGCTGGTAAAAATGCATCATCACTATAAGTAATTGTACCAACACCTGTAGCAGATAAATTTATAGAAGTCATAGGCGAACCTTGAGTTAAGGTTAAAGTTGAAAAATCTGCAGCAAGAGTATTCCAAGTAACTGATCCACCACCACCACTTGCATTCACTTTTGGAAAGGTTACATATTTAGTCTGTGAACCGTTACTATCTGTTGCTTTAATCATTACACTTGATGTGTAAGCAGCTTGCATGCTAGGTGTACCTCTAATATATTGCCCATCAACATACAAACCCATCGGTAAGTTTGATGCTGTAAAATTTAAAGCTCCTGTTCCAGTAGCGTCCAAATACATATCCATCATTTCAGTGCCTTCAGTTAGTGTTGTAGGTGGATAAAGATATGTCGACCATGTTGGTCCGCTTTCACCACCACCAGCAGCACCACCAGAATCTACTTGAGGAAAAGTAAGATTTGCACTTGCAGTATTACCATCATCATCGCTAGCAATAATAGTTACACTACTTGATGAAAAAGATTGAGTGTCTGGACTTCCAATAATTGAACCAGTGATCGAAATAGATAAACCTGATGGTAAACCTGTTGCACTATAATTTATATTTCCAGTTCCACCTGATGTATAAAGATAAATAGGTGTAATTGCGTTATTAACTGTCAAAGTTGCAGGAGGGTAAGGAGTTGACATAAATGATAAAGCACCACCAGCCCCATCATTATAAGCTCCACCAGTATTATCTTCAACAATGTCAAAAGTTATGCTTGCTGTAGCAAAGCTATTGAAATCCATCATATCTGTTGCAGTAAGGGTTGTGTTCCAAGTTCCAGCACTTGTTGGTGTTCCAAAAATCATTCCAGTTGTATAATCAAAAGTTAATCCATCAGGTAAATCTGAAGCAGAATATGTTACTCCATTCATAGATGATGCTGTTCCACTTACACTTACGTAAGAAGTAGTTGAAAGAATACCAGGTGAAGTGGGGTAGGTTGTCCAAGATATAGCACCAGCAGCAAATGTAGTTGTATCTGTGTCTGTGGTTGTTGTCATATCTGTTGCAGAAGCAGTGTTATAAATTGAAGTTGTGTCTGTAAGTAATGATGCTGCTGTCATATAAGTAGGATCAACATCTTGAGCCATATTTTCATAGAGACTTTGGTTAGTTGAAGCCATAGTCATTATTGCATCTGATCCACCCTCAGTATCAGCAAGGTTTGTAAAAACATTACTAGTTAAATTTTGATCTCCTGAAGAAGCTATATTGTTAAAAACCATCGCATTCATTTGATCATTTCCAGAAGATGATATTATATTCGCAATAGCCCCAGAGTCGTCTGATGATATATTTGTCATTGCAGTACTCATCATATTATTCACAAGATCACCTTGAGTTTCATACATTTTATCCATCACATTGGAATCAACGCTACTTAGATTACTCATTAAATCCAAAGCAAAATTATTTTTTGGTGCAACACCATCAACAGCCATCATATTATTTTGTTCACTTACGACTGTTTCAAAAATTAATGATGCTGTTTGTTCATCAGCTCCTGCAACTAATTGTGCCATCGTGCCCATAGTAGCATCATTGGAATAAGTCATCATATCTTTAAAAACGTCTGCTTTAAAATCTTGAAAATCAGAATTAATTTCTACTGGAATAAAATCTGCTTCAGATGAAGTGATCTGTGCTGCTAACTTGGCTGCTTTTCTAGCTGCTTTTCTTTCTTCCTTAGCTATTAATCTGTCAGCTTTTCTAATAGCTTTAATTCTTTGTCTTTCAGCTTTTCTTTCAGCTTTAGCAGCTATCCTTTCTTCTTTTGTTAAACCTTTTCTATTTGTATTAGTAGCTAAATTATTTATTTCATTATCTTCAGGTGCAATAGTGTCAATTGGTTCATTGATAGCAGTATCTTCAAAGTGGTCAAAAATATCAAAATCATCGTCTACAAAACCTTGCATGACATCACCAATCATTTCTGGATTTATTTCCATCATTGTTTCCATCATAAACATGGCGCTATCACCTTCACTATTCATCATAAGTCCTGCCGTAGCTTCAGCAGCAGTTTGATCACTATTATTAATAATTTCTTCAAAAATTTGACCTTTTAAATCGTTATAAAAATCATTTTGAGCAGACATCATGTTTGCCGGATCAGTACCTGGTGTTGGAAAAGGATCAGTACCTGGCGTTGGAAAAGGATCAGTACCTGAATTAGTGGGGGCCATTTTAGCTTTTTCTATATGGTTAAAAATATCAAAATCCTGTTCTGCTAAATTTCCATAAACTGAAGAGATCATAGTATTATTATTTTCCATCATTGAACTCATCAAATAGGCTGAATTTTTTCCACTAGCTTGTTGCATCATATCAGCAATCATTTCAGCATCTCCTTCATCAGCATTTTGAAATGCACTTTGAGTAAAGTTACTCATCATGCTTGGGTCAGCTTGCATATAAGTATCCATTTTATCAGAAGCAACTTCAGTAAATGTTGCTAGAACATCCATTGCTAAATTTCTTTGATCTCCATCTACAGGTTGAGTATTTGTTATTTCATTCATCATATAAGCACCCATTTCAGTATTACCTACTGCCATCATTTGAGCCATAGTGTCAGCAACAAAGTCACTATCGTCTTGAATCATTTCAGTAACAATTGTTTCTCTTAAGTTTTCAAAATTTCCTGTTTGAGATGTCGAGACATGAGAAAATATATCAAAATCTTGTTCTACTATTTCTGTCATTAATAATGCAGTGCTCTCAGAATTATTTTCCATCATATTTTCCATTAGACCCATGGATTGATCAGAATTTGAATTAACAATAATGTCTGATAATAAACTTAAGTCATCTGTAGATTGCTCAACTACGTAATCTAGTTTTGATTTTTTTAAACCTAGCAATTCAGCTTTATAAGCTTCAACATCAGCTGAGTCTGCTATACCATCTCCATTTGCATCCGGGATTGTTCCACTTGCAAGTTGTTTTGCAATAGCTCGCTCAATCTTTTCTTCACTTTTAGTTGCAGACTGGACTGTTACTTCTTTAATTGAGTTTACTACACTATTTTCTTCTTCTTCTGACAGTTGAGTATCTTCAGATGAGGATAAAGTAGTTGTAAGGTTACTTGAATCTCCATTAGACAAAGCTAATTGTTCTTCTTCTGTAAAATTTAGAGAAACACCCGAGGCACTATCTGAAATAACTTTTATTTCATTACTTCCTTCTATACCTATCTCTAGAGTTCCAAGATTACCCGTTGAGTCTTCAAGAAGAGACACGTCTTTTTTTCCTTCAGAATTTTCACCGGTTACAAGTGTTCCATTAAGCTTAACATCTAGCCCAGAAAGTTTAATTTTCATCACCCCATCTTTATTTTTTGCAATTGATCCAAACTCGAATGTAAACTTTCCATTAGTTATAGATAAAACAAAAGAAGGATCAGAAGAATCTTGGTCAAACTGTTCCACAGAAAATTCTGTTTTATCTTTTAATGTTAAAAGTGAATTATCTATAAAAGAAATAATTATTGATGACCCTGTATCTGATTTTATTTTGTCATTTATAAAAATTTGATCAAATTCATTTAATTTAACAGTTTCTTCTCCCTTAATTATGAATGCATCCCCCTGAAGAGAGTCAACGAAACCTAAAAATTTTTCATCTCCATAGGTATTTGTAAAAAAAAATAGACTGGATAAAATTAATAGAAAATTAATTTTTATTTTGATAAGATTAAATGTGTTTTTCTTAAATAAGTACATAAACAAGTTACTAATTATTAGCTTAATTATAATCTCTTTTTATAATATTTTCTCTATTTTAATGTTATCATTTAGTTCTAGAATTGAAGGTAATTTAATGAAAACCTTTAATTATCTACCTTACAAGTATTCAATTTTTTTTCAAAAACCTTTATTGTATTCGAGGAGAGATATTCAGACTAATAGTTCAAATGGTAAAAAGCTCGATCAACTTATAAGCAATAGTGAAAAAAAATCTGCATTAGATTACACGTATTGGGAATTAAAGATGCTTTATCAAATTAGTTCTCAAGATATAAAAAAAGATTTTGAAACAAACTTTATTAATTTAGCAATTTTATCAAAAAATAATATTAAGAAAAAAAAATCACTTAGACTTCTCTACTTAAGAAATATTCCAAGATTTAGCAAAGAATTGGGTGCAATAATTTTAGATAACTAACAATCCCATATCTAGTATGTTTATAAATTATATTACTAAATAGAGTCAAAGTAAAAAAAACAACTTGTAAGGGAATATTTTTTAAGTAATGATTCTAATTAAATTTTAAAAAATTTACTATGGAAAACAAAAGTCTTTTAAATAAATTAGAATCTATTAATGAGCAGTTAAATCTTACTCATTATTGGATAATATTTTTAAAGTACAGGCGAATAGTTTTACTAGCACCTATTTTTTTTGGTGTATTAGGTTTTTTTATAGCTTTAAATATTAACCCAATCTTTCAAAGCCAAGCAACACTAGTTATTGAAGAATCTACAAAAAATATTGTAAATATAGAAGAAGTTTATAGTGGAGATGGTGGGAGAAATGCATTTCGAAATATTAATTATATTAATAACCAAATTCAAATAATAGAAAGTGATGAAGTGCTAGGGAATATATTTCTTGACGAAAAGATCAAAGTCAAAGCAGAAGCGTTGTATAGAAAACTTGCAGAAAATTTTTTAATAAGATCACAAATTTTAAATTTTTTTAAAAGTGAAAAAGCTAAAAACAATGAACAAAAAATTGACCTTAAAAAATATATAAAAAATAATCTAACTGTTAGTCAAGTAAGGAATAGTGATGTGGTTAATATCTTAGTTACCTCAGGAAATCCTGAGTTAGCAAAATTTTTATTAGAACAAGTTATCGACTCTTATTTAAAATATGATGTTGACACTAAAGTTAGAGTAACAAACTATGCTAATGCACAAATAAACTTAAGGTTATCAAAACTCCTAGATCAAATGGAGATTGCTGAACAGAAATTATTAAATTATAAAAAAGAAAATAATCTAATTGATATAGGTGATATTAAAGAATTAAAAATAGATCAAATTAAATCTGTTTCCAAAAGAATTATAGATGCAAACCGTGAGCTTCAAAAAAAACAAAATGATTTAACAGCAATTAAACTTGCAGATGGAAATGTTGAAGAGCTTCTAGCAATTGCTGATCTAAGGAGTAAAAAAGAAGTTGATGCTATAAGAACAAATATTAATGTAACTAATGATAACATAGAGGCACTTCAAATAATTTATAAAGACGAACATCCAAAAGTAAAAAAAGTTTTAAAAACAAAAATAAATCTTGACAATAGACTTAAAGAAATTTTAGATGAAAATATTGCAGCAGCAGCATATGAGTTAGCAAATTTAAAAGGATTTATTACTATAAGTGAAGAAGAGCTCAACAAAGCAAAATTTGATTTACAAGACCTAGAGGAAAAAGATGTAGCCCTGCAACAGTTTGTTCGTGAAGTCGAAACTAATAATAAAATTTATGAAACTTTTCTACAAAGAATGAAGGAAACAAATGAAGTTAAGGAGCTTCAATCTTCTAATGTGAGAATTATTCAAAATGCACTTCTGCCTTTATCACCAATATCTCCAAATATTTTTAAAATAACAATGTTATTTTATATTTTATCTTTTGGGGCAATCTTTATATTATTAGTTTATTTTGAATTTAATAGTAACACGGTTATAGAACCATCTAATCTTGATGAATTAAACATTCCAGTTTTAGCAACTTTACCATCTGTTAAAAAGATAGATAAGGGATACCATTTATCTCAAATGTTTATTGAAGATGTTGATTCTGAATTTTCAGAGAGTATTAGAACGCTCAGAACACTTTTGGTTGCTAAATTTCAGAAAAATAAGACAATATTATTGAGTTCAACCTATTCTGGAGAGGGTAAAACAACTATTTCATTAAATACGGCACTTGCATTTTCTAAAATTGGCAAAGTTCTTCTAGTTGAAACTGATATTAGAAGACCTTCTGTACTAACCAAAACAACACAAGGAGACGAAGCACCTAAAGTTGGTTTTAGTGATCTTATTCAGGGTGGCGTGAATATGAGCGACTGCATAATGAAACTTCCAGGCTCTGAGATAGAAGTAATGACATCTGGTACAAGAAGGTCAGATTTAACTGATTTAACTACAACCAAAAAACTAAAAACTTTTTTTGATGTATTAAAACAAAATTATGATTATGTAATTATTGATACTCCGCCAATACAACCGGTAACTGACACATTATTTATTAGTCAGGCAACAGATCACAATTTGATTATTGTTAGAGCTAATGTTACAAAATTAGTTGGTATTAAATCTGTTATAAAAAAATTAGACAATGTCGGAGTTAAAGTTGATGGATTAGTTTTAAATGATTTAGATACATCAAAAGCAAGTTATTATGGCTATTACCAGTATGGTGGATACAGCAATAAGTACAAAAGTTATAGTTAATTATTATCATTTTAGCCTAAAATAAATATAATCATTGTAATGTTGTTTGAAAAAATATTTCAAAGAGACGATAAATCATTTCTTTTACTTTATTATTTATTTTTAAGTGCAGTTTTATATTTAAGTTCAGTATTAGCCTACTTTATTAGAAATAAGACATTGGAGCTATCCGAAATATACTTTAAAGGAACAATATATATCTTATTGATTTTTTTGATTTTATCATTTTTTAACTTTAAGGAAAATAGATATATAAAAGGAACAGTTCAGTGGCTTAGACTTGAATTTTTATTACTTATTCAAACATTTGTTATTGTAATTTTATTAACGGTAATGCTTAAAACTACAGATGATTATTCTCGTATCTGGCTTTTCACTTATATGGGAATATCTTTAACACTGTTTTTACTTTCAAAAGTATTATTTGACCTTATTTATTCAAAATTAATAAGCTCAAATGCAATACAAAGAAACATTCTTTTAATTGGAGATACTGAAGGGTGTCAAAATATCATTCAAAAATTTCCAAAAAAAATAAGTAACTCAGTTATTAAATGCTTAATAGCTATAGACCAGTTGGATAAAAAAGATTTAAATTTTTATGGAATACCAAGCTTTAGTTTGAAAGAAAATTTTGGTCAGATATTAAATCATCATGCTATAGGGCAAGTATGGATCATTTCATCCTCAAAAACACAATCATATATCGAAAGTTTGATAGATAAATTTTTAAACTTTTCTGTAGATTGTCGACTAATTCAACCTGAATCAAAATTTAAATTTATTGAGGGGTTAGATAGTGAAGCTGGCTTTGATTTCTATAACATTTCATTTTCTCCTTTTTTTGGAACTAGTTTTTTAATTAAAAGTATATTTGATAAAATATTTTCTTTATTGGCTTTAATATTGATGTCACCAATTATACTAATATTTTCCATATTAATTTTAATAGAAGACGGATTTCCAATATTTTTTAGTCAAAAAAGGACTGGCTGGGATGGTTCATCTTTTGATATTTTAAAATTAAGGTCTATTAAAAATATGAAAAATAATAATGAGACCTTACAAGTTAAAGCAGGAGATAGTAGACTTTTAAAAGTAGGTAAAATTATCAGACGATTAAGCATTGATGAATTACCTCAATTCATTAATGTTCTTAAAGGCGACATGGCGATAGTTGGGCCGAGACCTCATATGATTGATCATACCAAATATTATTCAAATGATATTAAGAATTTTATGCAAAGACATAAATGTTTACCAGGTATAACAGGGTGGGCACAAGTAAATGGATCAAGGGGACCAACTGACTCTGAAGGTGCTATGAATAAACGCTTTCAACATGATTTATACTACATTAAAAATTGGAATTTAATGTTGGATGTATATATTTTAATTAGGACTATATTTGTGGTCTTATTTCAAAGAGTTGATTGAGAAATGAATATATTTGCTATTGGAGATATTCATGGATGCTTAAACGAATTAACATCGCTGCATAAAAAGATACTTACTCATGATAAGTTTGATGTAAAAAATGATCTAATCATTTATTTAGGAGATTATATTGATAGAGGAAAAAACTCAAAAGAAGTTATTAATCAAATTCTTAAATTAAAAAATAATAAGATCAAAACTGTAAATTTAATGGGTAATCATGATGAATTCATGATTGATTTTTTATTTAATAACAAAAACAATATTGAAAATTGGTTAAATTTTGGTCTTGATCAAACCCTTAGAAGTTATGGCATTGAAGTTGTCGACTTTATCAAAGACGGATTTGGAGATGATATTATTGATCAATTAAGGAATAGACTGTTAAGCACAATGAGTGAAGAGCATATTAATTTCTTTAAAGGTCTAGAATTATTATTCTCATCAGAAAATTATTTATTTGTTCATGCCGGAATAGACCCAAAAAAAATATTAGAAGATCAAACAAAAGAAGATTTTTTATGGTCTAGATCCAAAAGTTTTTTTGATAAGGATTTTAAAGCAGAAAAAATTATTGTTCATGGTCACACACCTGAAGAAAATATCATTAATAACTTACATAGAATAAATATTGATACTGGTTGTTATTTTTCAGGAAAATTAAGTAGTGTATGCTTAAGTGATTACGACGATGGTAGGCTATTTATCAACAATCTATCAAAGTAAAGGTATTGGTTAATACAACCAATACTTGAAAAAATATGACCATCAATTATAAATAACACACAATTGATTCTAAATATTTATGAAAATATATTCTATAAAAGAAATAGTAGAAGCTACGAATAGTTTTATAAAGCCAAAAACAAAAACTTTACCTAAAAAAAGTAAAAAAATAAAAGATATAAAATTACCTCCCAAGACAGAAAGTATAATTGCTGAAGCAGAAAGTGCTATTTTAGGTGAAAATAAAAAAAAGCCATTATTATTAAACAATGAGGCATCTAATGTACCTAAGTATAATATAGATTCATTTAATTATAAAACTAAGATCAAACCAGAAGTAAAAGATCATATGATAAATGAACTTTACTCGTATCTTAAAAAAAAGGTTAGGAAAAGTACTCTTAAATTAATTATAGATGAACAGTTAGAGATAAAAAATTTAAGAAATCAAGTAAATATTTTAAAACAAACTGAAGCTAATTTAAAAAAAAGTTATCAAGCATTAAAAAATGACCATGAGTCAGTTTTGTTAGATAATAAAAATTTAGAAATAAATAAAATACAATTAAATAGTGAAATTAATGAATTAAGAAATAATAATGAAGTTTTACAAAAGAATTTAAATCAAATTACTGAAAATAAAGAAAAGTTAGATAAGGAAATTGTAGAATTAAAAAGTGATAACAATGTTTTACATAATAATTTGAATCAAGTTGCTGAAAATAATAAAGAGCTAGATATAGAAAACAAGGATTTGAAAGCTGATTTAAATAAAACAAAGAATGATTTAAATGAAAATATAGAAAAAAACAGATCTAATGAAATTCATAATTCTGAACTTAAAAATACTGTATCTAGATACATAGTAAATACAAAAAAAATACAAGAGAGACTTGACTTAGCAGAAAAATCAAATTATTTAAAATTAGAAGCACAGACAGAAAAAGTAAAATTTTACCAAGAGGATAATGTTAGATTGTCTAGTGAACTTTTAGCGGCACAAAAGAAAAATATAACAATCAAAGAAAATTTAAACTTTATAGAAACTGAAAAAGAAGAAATATCCAATAAAATTAAAGAACTTAATAAATCAATAGATGAAAAAACCAACATTATTCCATCGAACTTTATAAAACAAAGTTTAGTTAAAACTGAAGAAAAAAATGAAACACTAAATGATAATGAGCAAAAAAGTCTTGATGAAGTAATTAATAGAATTTTTTCTAAAATTTAATTTCAAACAATCTAAAATAACTAATAATTTATACAATTAACAATCTTTTGTAATTATTGACTCATTATTTTTAAAAGGTTAAAATTATTTTATAAATTTATGATGATACATTGCAAAAATTGTAAAAAAAAATTCTATGTTATGAATGAAAATTCTGAACTAGAAGGTAAAGTGATCCAATGTAAATATTGTAATGATCAATCAATATACGAGTCAAGAACAGTATATTTAGAAAATAGATTAGAAGAATTAAGCAAAGATTTAGATAATGCTGAAATAAAAATAAATTATAAAAAAAAAGAACACCAAGGTAAAATAGACCAACTGCTTAATGATTTAAAAGACAAAAATAATGAATTAAAAAAACAAACATTATTACAAGAAAAAGTTAATGTTTTTGAAAATCGTTTAAAAGAAACAGAAAAATTAAACTTAGAAGAATTAGAATTGGTAAATGAAGTTAAAAAAATTAATAATAAAATTAGAACAACTTCTGAAAACATTTCCAGTCAAAACAAAGACATTGAGAATAAAACTAATTATTTAGAAACAAGAATAAGTTCATACACTACCGAGGAACCCGAAGAAAAAAATAATTCCTTAAACGAAGAAAGTTCTAAAAATGATACTGGTGAAATAGTAAGTATTAATAAAAATTTAAATACGTCAGAAAAACATAATAAAAATCAACAAGAAGAGAATAATAAGATCAAAAAATTTAAATTTTTTTCACCTGGTTTTTTAAAATAGTTTAAGCAAAGTTTTCATTTATGAATGATAAAAATGATGATTTAAATAAAACTAATCACCATTCACCTTTGGCATCTAATAATGATGATGGACAATTAATAATTAAAGATGAGATTTTAAAAATTAATGATCTTATAAAAGATAAATTTCATTTACCAAAACTTGACCAAAACATTAAAGACAAATTTTTAGATATAAAAAAAGCTACTTTTGAATTAAAAAATGATTTTCAAGATCAATCATTAAAAATTTCGAGTTCAATAAAAAAACAAGAAGATGAAATTTATAACCTAAGTGAAAAAAATAATATACAATCAGACATACTTGAAAATCAAAAAATATTAATTGAAACCTATAAGAATAACAAAAATCAATTACAATCTTATACCTTTAAATTAGAAAAAAAACTGGCAGAGCAAAAGTCATCTAACAGAAATTTTTTGGTAAACAATACTGAATTAAAAAGTACTGTAAGTCGTTTTATCAAACATAATAAAAATCTACAAAATGACATAATCCGATTAAAGCAGGCTCAATCTGATTCTTTAATCCATAAATCTCGAATTGAAGAAATGTCTAATCAAATAAAATTTTACCAAGAAGACAACGTTAGATTATCGAATGAAATAATAAATATTCAAAAAAAATATGAAATGATTAAAGGTAATTTTGCTTCATCTGAAAAAGTAAAAGAAGATATTTTTAAACAAATTAAAGATTTAAACAATTCTTTAACTAAAACCAATATTGTCGGGACTCCATTTGTCAAAAAAATTGCTGAAGAAGAATCTATTAATTCAAAAGTATTAAACGATATTAAAAATAAAAATTTAAAAGATGAAAAAATTAAATCTGAAAAAAATACAGATTTAGACGAAGAAATTAATAATATTTTTAAATAATTATATTGATTAATTTTATTCTATTATTTCAAAAACATCACATTTTTGACTAGTTTTCAGTATTGTAAAATATGAAAGCTCTGTTTTAACTTTTTCAAAACTTAAGTTTTGAGAACAATATGTTTTAGCAAATTTATAATGATAATTATCAATAAATTCACATTCACAATTAACACAATTAGCTGTAGCTGCTATTACCTTTGAAAAAAACAATATATTTAGAATTATCAAGATAAAAAATTTATTCATTTAGGTTAATTTTTTTATTAAGTTTATTGACATCATTATATATATCTCTATTGAATTAATTAAACATAAAGAATAATGAAATGTAATTAAAGTTTTATGGAAGTTTTTTTACCTATAGCTCAAGTATTTGTTAATCCTATTGAAATACTTTTATTGAGTGCAATCGTTGGAGTACTTTCAGGTTTATTTGGTGTTGGTGGGGGTTTTTTAATGACACCATTCTTAATTTTTTTAGGTGTACCCCCTGCATATGCAGTTGCAAATGAAGCTAACAATATTCTTGCAACATCGGTATCAGGATCAACAACGCATTATTTAAAAAATACTTTAGATTATAAAATGGGCCTTATGATTGTCATTGGTGGCACAATGGGAACTGCACTGGGTATCTATATTTTTACATATTTTAAAGGCATTGGAAAAATTGATACAGTTATTTCTTTAGCCTACATGTATATACTTGCAATAATTGGCACATTAATGTTAGTCGAAAGTCTTGGAGAAATAGACAGAGCAAAAAGAAATCTAATTGTTAAAAAAAAATTACATGTTCATTATTGGATACATGGTCTTCCATTAAGAATGCGATTTCCAAAATCAAAATTATACGAAAGTATATTTACCCCAATTATAATTGGTTTAATTGTAGGATTTATTGCTGCTATAATGGGTATAGGAGGTGCTTTTATATTGGTACCTGCAATGATTTATATAATCAAAATGCCCACAAAATTAGTTCCAGGAACTTCTTTGTTTGTAACAATTTTTGTGAGTGTCATAGTTACTTTTTTGCATTCATTTAATTTTGGATCTATAGATCTAATGCTAGTTGTTATGTTAGTTGTTGGATCAATTATAGGTGTCCAAATAGGACAAAAACTTGGTGAAAAAATTGATAGCTCTGGTTTAAAAGCATTATTAGCAATTTTACTGTTGTTAGTTGGAATAGCTATTGCTTATGAAACATTTTTTGCTGAGCAAACTGAAAAAGAAATATTTCAAGTATTGACTTCAGATTTAAACTTTTTCTCACTATTTATTTTAGAATTTTCTGAAGACATGCCATTTTTTTATGGATTATTTTCAATTATGTTTGCAATTATTTTAGGAGTTGGGACCGCTCTTATTAGGCGTGTTTTTTCTAATTTTAAAAAAAAGATGTTACTAAAGAAGTCATAGTTTAATTTTTTTTCCCATTTAACCGCACTTTGAATAATCTTTTTTTTATATTGTTTGATTTAGTTTTAACTAAAAGTTCAACTATATGAGAACCAATATAACCAGCTCCACCTGTAACTAAAATATTTTGTTTTTTATTCATTTTTGTATTTAAAAAATATAACCAGAATTTTATTTATAATACTTTTTGTACCACTCTACAAAAGTAGAGATTCCATTTATATAATTTACTTTGGGTTTATATTTAATTATTTGATACAAAAGATTTGTATTTGATAATGTTTTTTTGACATCTCCTTTTTGCATAGACATATTATTTTTTTTAGCTTTTTTATTTAATTTCTTTTCTAAGGCTGATATAAAATCTTTTAGATAAACTTTCTTTTGATTGCCAATATTAATTATTCTATATGGAGCAACATTTGATAAGCTATCATTTTTATAATTACTTTTCTTATTTTGTGATGGTATTTTATTAATTAGAAGTTCTATAGACTTTGTCACATCATCTATATATGTAAAATCTCTGTACATCTCACCACCATTGTAAACATCAATTTTTTTATTTTTAATTATTGCATTTGTAAATTTGAAATAAGCCATATCTGGTCTGCCCCAAGGACCATATACCGTAAAAAAACGTAACATGGTAATTGGTATTTTCCAGAGCGATGAATATGAATGAGCAATACTTTCTGTTGATTTTTTAGTAGCAGCATAAATGCTTAATTGAGTATCTGTTTTATCTGTTTCTTTAAAAGCAGATTGTTTATTTGCTCCATAGACTGAAGAACTTGATGCTATCAGTAAATGCTTAACTTTAATTTTATGTGCAATTTCAATTATATTAAATGTTCCAATTATATTCGATGATATATATTTTTTTGGAACATCTAAACTATATCTAACGCCTGCTTGGGCTGCTAGATGAATGATTATTTCAGGTTTAAAACTTAGAACATTTTTATTAAGTTTTTTCTGATTTTCAAGTTCACCTTTTATAAAACTAAAGTTTTTAAATTTTTTTAATATTTTGTTTCTAGAAAGCTTAAGATTAACATCGTAGTAATCATTAATTGAATCGTAGCCAAGAATTTTATGTCCTTTCTTGAGTAAATTTAAAGCTAAAGAAAACCCAATGAAACCAGAGGTACCTGTGATTAATATTTTTTTATTCTTATTCATTTATCTAATCTGTTAATATAACAATATGATCGTTATAGAAATAGTTCTGTAAAAATTCTCATGGAAATAATACTTACCAAACCAACCGTTATCATTGCAATAAATCCTACAACAAAGGGTTTATAACCCATGGATTTTAGGTCTTTTAAGTTAGTTGATAGTCCAACAGCAGCCATTGCCATACTTAAGAAAACCTTAGCAGAATCTTTAACAGTTAATACTAGGTTTTGCCAAATTGGTTGAGAATTTTCTGATAAAAATAGTTGATCTCCAATATTTCGAAATATAATCATTCCAATAAAACCTAATACAAAATATGGGAAAATATTAAGTATTGAATAGTTTTTAGTCTTAGTTTCGTTCCTATTATAAAGATAAGCAAAAAGAGGGATCATGATAATTAGAAAAGTATTTCTAATAAGTTTTGTTACAGTTGCTATATTTAATGTTTCAGGACTATTAAATTGTTGATCATAAATTAAACCAGCTGCTGCAACTTGAGATGTTTCATGGATGGCTGTTCCTAAAAAAAGCCCCACATACATTGGGTCTCCATTAAAATAAATATTCGCAAAATATGGATAAACTAACATTGAAATTATTCCAAAAACTGTGATGTTGGCAATTGCATAAGCAACTTCACCTTTATTAGCTTTAATTATTGGAGCAGTAGCCATAATTGCTGTCGTTCCACAAACGGTACTACCAATTGATATTAGGTAAGCCATCCTCGTTGAGATTTTTAATTTCTTAATCAATAGTTTAATTACAATTAATACGCTTATGATGCACACAATAATTAATGGTATAGCAACAGAGCCAAATTTTAAAAATTCAAACGGCTTTAATTGAATACCAAGACAAATTATTCCAAGTTTTAAAATATATTTTTGAGTAAAATTTATTCCAAGTAAAAAACCCTCTCTCATCTGAAAAATATTTCCAAATACAATTCCCATTAGAATTGCAATCATTGCTGTTGATATTGGACTTTTAGCGTATCCTAGCAATTCAATACCAATGATATTATTTAAACCTTGAGATAAAGTGTAGAGAACAAGTGCTAAAATGATACCTGGTACAAGGACCAAGTATTTTTTAAATAACATTAATTAATAGATGAGTTTTAAGCACTTCTATAAAGCTTAGTCATAACAAACTCTTTATGACCTAAAGCTTCAGCACAAGTTAATCTGCCGTTAGCAACCCTAATCATTGATTTGATTAATTCATCACCAGCTTCAGACATAGTCATCTCACGGGATAAAATCTTTGATACATCACAATCGATATGCTCACCCATACCTTTTACAGTTAATGGATTGGCGGTTAATTTTACAACAGGCTCAATAGGGTTACCTACAATATTACCTTGACCTGTTGGGAATAAGTGAATGTTAAATCCAGCAGCTGCTTGAAGTGTAATACACTCTGCTGCTGCAGATGAAGTATCCATAAAGTACAATCCTTTTCCTTTAGTAGGCTCTTCTGCTGGCTCTAAAACATCAATAAATTTACAATTTCCAATTTTTTGGAAGTTTCCAAATGCCTTTTCTTCAATTGTAGTTAACCCACCCGCAATATTCCCTGCAGTTGGTTGACTTTCTGAAAGATCATCTGTTGCTTCTTTTAGAATAAAATCGTTGTAATCACTCCACGTTTTCATGAATTTTTTTGAGGCTTCAGGGGTTGCACCACGTGTAGCACAAACTTTTTCAGCACCAGTTAGTTCTGACGTTTCACCAAAACATAAATGAACTCCTAATGGCTCTAATTTATCCATTAAGTTTCCAACTGTTGGGTTAGCAGCAAGACCTGATGTTGTATCAGATTCACCGCATTTAACCGAAATCCATAAATCACTTAGAGGACATTCTTCTCTTTGTTTTTCAGAAGCCCACATAGCAAATTCTTGAGCTTTTTTAGAAGCTTTCATGATTGTTCCAATGTCACCAGTTCTTTCGATATGAAATCCTTCAACTGGTTTTCCGGTTTTCGCAATTTCATCAACAATTCTTTTTGTCCATTTAGGTTCAATTCCAATAACAATTACAGCAGCAACGTTAGGGTTTTTCCCTGTCCCAATCATTGTTCTAAAGTGTAAATCTAAGTCAGCACCAAATTGAAGTCTTCCATAAGAATGAGGAAGGGCCATTGTACCTTTAATATTATTTGCTACAGCTTCAGCACAAGCATTTGATATATCATCTACAGGTAAGATGATTACGTGATTTCTAGTACCAACTCTGCCATTTTCTCTTTTATAACCTAAAAAACTTTTTGGAATTTCCATATTTTTTACCACTTCTTCGTTTTTACATTGTGAACATGAACATGCTCACCTTTTTTGATTGATTTAACTACTTTTCCAATATCATGACCATATTTCAAAATAGTATCACCTTCATTAAGGTCAACCATTGCAATTTTATGTCCTAATTGAATTTCATCTACTGATTGAATTTGAACTGTTTTGTCATTTTCCATAATCCAACATGCGCAATCTTGTTTTGGAGTGATTTTATCAATAACAACTACTCCTACGTTGTCTTTCTCGTCATGTATAATAATGTCTGTAGCCATAATTGTGTCGATTTGTTTGTTTGAAATTTTTTAATTCTTATATATTAATCTTTAAAATTAACAAATTATTTATAGATTATTTCAACAACTCAAGCAGGAAGGCCTAACTATTATGACTAAAATGACAACAGAAGAAGCTTTTGTAAAAGTTTTACAAATGCACGGTATTGAACATGCCTTTGGAATTATTGGTTCAGCCTTTATGCCTATTTCGGATATTTTTCCTGACGCTGGAATTACTTTTTGGGATGTTGCTCATGAAACAAACGGTGGATTAATTGCAGATGGTTACACTAGATCTACTGGTAAAATGTCAATGGTTATTGCACAAAATGGTCCTGGAATTACTGGTCTTGTAACACCAATTAAAACTGCATACTGGAACCACACACCATTATTATTAGTAACACCACAAGCTGCCAATAAAACTATGGGTCAAGGTGGATTTCAAGAAGTAGAACAAATGAATTTATTTAAAGATATGGTTTGTTATCAAGAAGAAGTTAGAGACGCTTCAAGGATGGCAGAAGTATTAAATAGAGTAATTGAAAAAGCGATCAGAGGATCAGCTCCTGCACAAATAAATGTTCCAAGAGATTATTGGACACAAGTAATCGATATTGATCTTCCTCCAATTGTAAGACTAGAAAGACAAGCGGGTGGAGTTGAAGCAATCAAAAAAGCAGCTGACTTATTATCAAACGCTAAATTTCCAGTAATATTATCTGGTGCGGGTGTTGTAATTGGTGGAGCGATTGAAGATTGTAAAAAATTAGCTGAAAAACTAGATGCCCCAGTTTGTTCAGGGTATCAACACAATGATAGTTTCCCAGGAAGTCACCCATTAGCAGCTGGACCATTAGGATACAATGGGTCGAAAGCTGGAATGGAATTAATTCAAAAAGCAGATGTAGTACTTGCGCTTGGTACAAGACTAAATCCTTTTTCAACTTTACCTGGTTATGGAATGGATTACTGGCCTAAAGATGCAAGTATCATTCAAGTTGATATGAATTCAGATAGAATTGGTTTAACTAAAAAAGTATCAGTTGGTATTTGTGGGGATGCAAAATTAGTATCTCAACAAATTTTAGCTCAACTTTCTCCAACAGCAGGAGATACTAATAGAGAAGAGAGAAAAAATACAATTCACCAAACTAAATCTGCTTGGTTACAAGAGTTATCAAGCCTAGATCATGAAGATGATGATGAAGGTACAGTTTGGAATGCAGAAGCTAGAAAAAGAGATGCAGATAGAATGTCTCCTAGAGAAGCTTGGAGAGGAATTCAAGCAGGTATGCCTGATGATGTAATTATATCAAGCGACATTGGAAATAACTGTGCAATTGGTAATGCTTATCCTACATTTGAAAAAGGTAGAAAATATTTAGCACCAGGATTATTTGGTCCTTGTGGTTATGGTTTTCCAGCAATTCTTGGAGCAAAAATTGGATGTCCTGATACACCGGTAATTGGTTTTGCAGGTGACGGCGCATTCGGTATCAGCATGAACGAAATGAGTTCAGTGGCAAGACCAGAATGGCCAGCAATTTCAATGGTAATTTTTAGAAACTACCAATGGGGTGCTGAAAAAAGAAATACTACCTTATGGTTTGATGACAATTTTGTTGGAACAGAGCTTGATCCAGAATTAAGTTATGCAAAAGTTGCAGTAGCATGTGGATTAAAAGGTATTACTGTTCGAACTATGGAAGAGACTACCGCTGCTATCAAGCAATCATGTGAAGATCAAAAGAAAGGAATTACAACATTTATTGAAGTAATTCTTAACCAAGAACTGGGAGAGCCTTTTAGAAGAGATGCTATGAAAAGACCTGTTAAAGTTGCTGGTATAAAAAAAGAAGATATGAAGAAACAACCTTCATTAATTTAATTTTGAAAAAAAATAATATAAAAATAAGCTCTAACAGAAGTTTTGGTATTGTATTTTTTGTTGTATTTTTATTAATTTCAATTTATCCAATAATTAACGATCAAGACATAAGGGTTTGGTCATTAATTATAAGTTTAATTTTTTTAATACTAGGAATAATTAACTCAAACATTTTAACACCCTTAAATAAAGTATGGTTTAAATTTGGAATTTTATTAGGAAGCTTTGTTTCACCAATAGTAATGGGTGTAGTTTTTTTTTTAGTAGTAACACCAATTTCTTTATTAATGAAGTTATTCGGTAAAGATGTTTTAAATTTAAAAAGAAATAATTCCAAATCATATTGGATAGAAAAAACTGGCCCTAAAAGTAGAATGAAGGACCAATTTTAATTATGAGTTTTTTAAAAGAATTTTGGCAATTTTTAAAAATAAGAAAAAAATATTGGCTATTACCTATATTCGTTTTTTTGTTTATCTTTGGTGGACTTATAATCTTAAGTCAAGGTTCTGCAATTGCCCCTTTTATTTATGTTCTTTTTTAAAATAAATATTTAACAAAAGATGAACAAATTTTTAAAAAAAGACTTTTTACTTAAAGAAAATATCATCACTCTTGAAATTAAGGATCAAGTTACTAAAAAAGTAACAGATTTCTATAAAGAAAGTCCTTTCCCAAACTATAAGAATGATGATAATAAAAGTACAATTTTAGCAAAGGGAAATAAAAATATTTTAGCATCACAATTTAAAAAATTTATAGGCTATAATAAAAATGTTTTAGAAGTTGGTTGTGGTACTGGACAAATTTCAAACTATTTTTCAATTGGAACAAATAATAATGTTGTTGGACTAGATCCCACAATTGAATCTTTAAAACTAGCATCAAATTTTGCAAAAAAAAATGATATTCAAAATGTTAAGTTTGTTAATGCAGATATTTTTGATGATGTGTTGAAAGACAATTTTTTTGATTTTATTTGGTGCAGTGGAGTTCTTCATCACACAAAGAGTCCAATAGAAGCATTTAGAATAATTACAAAATCATTAAAAAATGAAGGCTACATATTAATTGGTTTGTACAACAAGATAGGAAGAATTCGAACATTAATTAGAAAATTTTTTTACAATATTTTTGGTGAATTTTTTTTAAAGATTATTGATCCAACTTTAAGAAATTTTAAAAATGATAAAGATGAACAAAAAGCCTGGATAAGGGATCAATATATTCATCCTGTTGAGAGTTTACATACATTAGATGAGGTATTAAAATGGTTTAATAATAATAATATTGAATTTGTAAATTCTGTTCCGTCATGTGATTTTAATGATGATCATTTTGAAAATTTATTTAAAAAACAATCTGTGGGCAATCTTTACTCTAGATTAATGAATCAAGTATCAATGGTATTTACTGGTCTTGGTTCTGATGGTGGGCTATTTATAGTAATTGGTAAAAAAAAATATTTTAGTTAAACTTTATTATAGTGGTGAAACTATCTTAAAATATGATAGAAAAATATTCTTAATATAATTAAATAAAATGGCATTTTTAAAAGAGTTTTGGAGATTTATAATAGTAAGAAAGAAATATTGGTTAACACCAATTTTAGTTACTCTCGCTCTTTTTGGTTTTATAATTATTTTATCTCAGGGATCAGCAATAGGCCCACTTATTTATACAATTTTTTAAAATGAAGTCAATTCTAGGTATTTCAGCTTTTTATCATGACAGCTCAGCTACAATCTTAATAGATGGTGAAATAATTGCTGCAGCTCAAGAAGAGAGATTTACAAGAATAAAACATGATGCCAGTTACCCATTTAATGCAGTAGAATTTGTTTTAAAGTTTGCAAATTTAAAACTTAGTGAAGTTGATCAAATTATTTTTTATGAAAAGCCATTTCTAAAATTTGAAAGACTGCTTGAAACTTATGTGGCATTTGCTCCAAGGGGATTTAAGTCTTTCTGTAAAGCGATGCCAGTTTGGTTACGTGATAAATTATTTCAAAAAAAACAACTTTTTAATGAGCTTAAGGTTCATGATGAAAAATTTAATGATGAAAATAAAATATTTTTTTCCGATCATCATTTAAGTCATGCATCAAGTGCTTTTTTTCCATCTCCATTTTCTGAAGCTATAGTTCTAACAGCTGATGGTGTGGGTGAGTGGGCAACATCAACGGTTGCAATTGGCATCAATAACAATCTTGAAATTAAAAAAGAAATTCATTTTCCACATTCCTTAGGTTTGTTATATTCAGCTTTTACATATTATACTGGATTCAAAGTAAATAGTGGTGAATATAAACTTATGGGTTTAGCACCTTATGGAAAACCTATTTATGAGGAAAAAATTATCAATAATTTAATTGACATCAAAGATGATGGATCATTTCATTTAAAACAAGATTATTTTAATTATGCAACTGGACTTACTATGACAAATAAAAAATTTGATGATTTATTTGGTCAAGATAAAAGAGATCCCAAAAAAAATAAAATAACACAATTCCACATGGATATAGCTGCTTCAATACAAAAAGTTACAGAAGATATAATGATAAAATTGGCAAGATCATTAAAAAAAGAATACAATTTGCCAAATCTTTGTTTGGCTGGCGGTGTTGCACTTAACTGTGTTGCAAACGGAAAAATTCTTAAAGAAAAAATTTTTGAAAATATTTGGATACAACCAGCTTCAGGAGATGCGGGTGGATCATTAGGCGCTGCATTAGCACTTTGGCATATCGAACAAAAAAATCTAAGAACGATAAATATGAAGGATGATATGAAAGGTTCTTATTTAGGTCCCGAATATTCACAAAACACTATTGAAAATGAATTAAAAAACATAGGTGCTAAATATGAAGTATTAGAAGAAAAAGATTTAATTGAAAAAACAGTAGAAAGTTTATCGAATGGAGATGCAATTGGATGGTTTCAGGGGAGAATGGAATTTGGACCCAGAGCACTTGGTGCTAGATCAATCTTGGGTGATGCTAGATCTACTGAAATGCAAAAAAACTTAAATTTAAAAGTTAAATATAGGGAAAGTTTTAGACCATTCGCACCTTCAATATTAGAGGAAGATGTTAAAGAGTGGTTTGATATTGAAACTAAAAGTCCCTATATGCTTTTAGTTGCTAATATTAACTCTAAAAAAGTTATCAAAATGAACGATGTTGAGGATAAATTATTTGGAATTGAAAAATTAAACATTAAAAGATCCGAGATACCTGCAGTGACCCATGTTGATTATTCTGCTAGAATACAAACAGTTTCGAAAGACACAAACCCTAAGTTTTTTGAATTACTAAAAAAATTTAAGGAAAAAACTAATTCCCCAGTTTTAGTAAATACTTCATTTAATGTTAGAGGTGAACCAATTGTAAATACACCAACAGATGCATTTAATTGTTTTATGGGTACCGAATTAGATAATTTAGTAATAGGTAATTGCTTTCTAAAAAAAATTGATCAAAATTCACAGCTTAAAAAAGATTATAAAAATGAATTTGAGTTGGATTAAAATAAATACTAAAATTAAAAAATTTTTTATTCTATTTTTTGTTTATTCCTTTTTTATAATTTTAGGTGATATTCTTTATAGTAACTTTGGTAATATAAAAGATATTAACTACAATTGTTTTAAATTTTATAATTTAACTGCTGATAAAAAAGAATATCATTATTATGATTTTAAAAAAAATTGTATAGCTACAGAGTCCTTAAGAACGGTAGCACCTTACAATGTTTATACAGATGAAAACGGTTACAGATTTTCAGGAAAACCAAGAAAAGAAATTGTTAAAAATATTCTATTTGTTGGTGACTTACAGACTTATGGTTATGGCATTACTTATGAAGATTCTTTTTCTGGAATTATTCAAGCAAATCTAGATAATTATGAAGTATATAATTTAGCTGTACCAAGTTATGGAATAAGGATGTACCTTAAACGAATTGAGGATTTTTATAAAAAAAATAAAAAAGCTTCACATATTTTTGTAACCTTGGATATGACTGATGTAGTTGATGCTTCTTTTAGGTGGCATGATATCACGTCACTAGATACACCAGTAATTAAAACTCACAGAGCTGTTAAAGAAATTGATAGTTGGGATAAAATTAAAGGCTCAAACTTTAAGGGAATTAGACTGCTAACATTTTACACAAGAAATTTTTTTAGAAGCATAAGAAAAAACTTTCTTATAAATAATAACAAATATGAAGATATTGCTTTAAAGACAGAAGTAGCAAATTTCACATACGAAAAAATTAATAAAGAAAATACTCCATTTTTAACTAATGAAAGTTTTAATTTATCATTAAATTATATTGATGAATATTTTGGTAAAATTTCAAATTTAGCAAAAAAAAATAATACTGAATTGTATCTTATAATCTTTCCTTGGCCTGAAAATTTAATATATGGTCAGAAAATTTTTAATTGGGAGAGCTATACAAATGAAATTTGTAAAAAACATAGATGTAAAAAAGTTTTAAATTTATTTAAAGATTTTGCAGTTATTAAAGAAAATAACCCCAATTGGAAAAAATTAATCTATATTGATCAAGATATACATTTAAAAAGATATGGTAATTCAATTCTAGCCAATAAAATTTTAAGTGAGATTATTTTTGATTAATACTTATATTAATTTTTAATTTAATATTAAAAAAATGAAGAAAATCATATTTTTAAAAAGTTTAGTAATTTTTTTTTTAAGTTTTGTATTATTTTTAAGTTTTAGAATACCCCTTTATTATGAAAATGATAAAATTATCTCATTTTTATTTATTTTCTTTATATCAGTAATTTTTCTAACTTTTTTTGTAAAAAATATTAAAATTAAAATTATTTTATATAATTGTTTTATAATTATTGTTTTAAATTTGATAACTACTCCTTTTTTTTTCCAAAAAACTTTTGATGTACCTTTTAGACTTCCAAATTACACTGAAGTCATAAACTATAAATCAGATTTTTTTAGTGGAATGTGGAATGGAACACATACTATTACTACTGATCAAAAAGGTAACCGTACAAATAAAAAGATAAAATATTTTAATAAACCAGGTAATTCAATTAGATTATTTACCATAGGTGCAAGCACAACAGAAGAAAATATGACAGATGATAATAAAACTTGGTCGAGTTTGTTAGCTAAGGATTTATCTTTGCATACATCGAAAGATATAGAAATGATTAATATGAGCTTAGCTGGTCTAAGAATTCATCACCACTATATATCATTAAAAAATATTAAAAAATTTAAACCAGATATTGTTGTTTTTTTAATCGGTGTAAATGATTGGAATAACCATATTGTTAATAATAAAAAATATATTTTTCCTTATTTTGAAATTAGGTATGATTTTACTAAATCAACATTATTTAAGATTGTCTCTAATATTAAGAAACAAATTAATAGAAAATTAATTAAAAATGATAAAAAAGAAACTAAAACATCTGCAACTATATTGACACCAAATGCTTTAACAAAAACCATTATAGATGGAGAAAGTCATTTTTATGCACAAAACTCAGACAAGAGAATTGTAGATTGGCTTAAACCGATGTCTAACTCATTGGAAAAACAATTTAAAAAAAAATTCAAACCAGAAAATGTAAGTGAAGAATATAATTATTACACTAATCTAATAATAAAAGAATGTAAATTGAATGAATATAATTGTTTTTTTATAAATCAACCAACTGGTTATAATGATAATGTAACTAATAAATTAAAAAGAAGATTTTGGATGACACCACCATTCCAGGATTTTACATTAGATTTATCAAGTATGATTCATATATCATTACTCTATAATAATTATTTGGAAAAAATTATTAAAAAAAATCAACTAAACTTTTGTGATCTTTCATCAAAAATTTTGCCTAATACTGACCATTTAATTGACGATTGCCATTTTACTGAAAAAGGATCTAGTATAGTTTCAAAAGTTATTAGCAATTGTTTAAAAAAGAAATTAATTTCTCAAAAAGTTTTATGAAATTAACCAATGATAAATCATGTAGTTGGATTAATGATTTACCATTAAGAACTAATATTAAAACACTGTCAGTTAATCAAGAATGTGATTGGTTAATAATTGGAGCAGGTTATACAGGATTATCAGTAGCGCGAAAATTAAGTCAATTACACCCTAGTCAAAAAATAATATTGGTTGACGCTCAATTAGCAGGCGAGGGCGCAAGTAGTAGAAACTCAGGTTACCTGGTTGATACAACTCTTAATGATGGCTTTACATCAAACAAAGAATTAGAAAATTATAAAAAAAAAGCAGATATCTATGAATTGGGAATTAAAGCTGTAAAAAAATTTATCAAAGAATACCAGGTAGATTGTGAGTGGAATGAGTGTGGTAAGTATTTTGCATCATCTAAATCTGAAGATCAGAAAATATTATTAAAATTTTCAGAAACACTATCAAAACTAGGTTATAATCATAATTTACTTTTTAATAATGAACTAACCAAAAAATTAGGTACAAGTTTTTATACTGTTGCTCTTCACACTAAAGGCGGAATTTTATTACACCCTGGAAAACTAGCTAGAGCTATGATTGATACATTGCCTGACAATGTTCAATTATTTGAAAACTCACCTTTATTAGATTGGGAAAAAAATAATGACATAATTTCATGTAATTTCAATAATGAGAAAATCAATACTAAAAAAATTATTTTTGCTACAAATGGCTTTTTGAAATCATTAGGTATTAAATCAAATTATAATTTTCCACTGACATTAACTGCCAGCATGACAAGACCTTTAACAGATGAAGAGTTTAGAGCTCTTGGTGAACCAAATGAGTGGGGTGTACTACCAGTTAAACCCATGGGTGCAACAATTAGAATGACGAAAGATAGAAGAATTTTAATTAGAAATACTGCTGAGGTACACGACCCATCAAAAATGACTCAATCAGAACTAGACAAGAGATCAATTAAACAAAAACTAGGAATTAAAAAAAGATTTCCACAATTACCTAACGATATTATTAAGTCTTCATGGTCAGGTATTGTTTCTAGAACAAGAAATAGTTCTCAAATATTTGAAAAAATTGATGATCATATTTTTGCTGCAGGTTGCTATAATGGTTCTGGCATAGGTGTTGGAACTTTATTTGGTGAACAGATAGCAATTAAAGCAAGTAATGAAAATAGTGATGAAATTAATATAATAGAATCCAGAAGTAAGCCCACTTGGCTTCCACCTCAGCCATTTTTAAATATTGGAGTTAAAACAAGATTGATTTTTGAGAGGTTTAGATCGCGATCTGATGTGTAGTTATTGATTTCTTATAAGTGGATAAACTTTAGGGCTTAAATACTTAAAATTAGTAATCATAATTAAGATTAATGTAGCAAGCCCAATCCCAATAGTTACCTGTAAAAATATTGCTAAGTCAAACTTCCAAGTGATTTGAAAAATATTTTCAATGATAAATTGCGAACCTATGACCGCAAAAAAGAGAGCTATTAGAATTATGGATGTGAATATAATAAAAAACTCAATAATTGAAGAGAGCACAACCTCTACTTTGGAAAAGCCTAAAATTTTGAATATTAAATTTTGAAATTCTTTAATTTTACCCTGAACTATAATTGCACTGGATATTACAATTAAACCAATAACTATAGTTATTGCAGAGATAACAGTTACAGCAATAAACACTTTGTTTAAAAGATCTGTTACTTTCTCTAAGTAATCAGTAATTTTTATAATAGAGAGGCTAGGCATTTTATCTAGTAAAGCAGTTTCGTTAAAATTTTCTAAGTTTTTAAATTTTGATGTAGCTAAATATTCATGAGGTATATTTTTTGCAAATTGAGGATTTAATAACATTGCAAAGTTAATAGTAAAATCTCTGTAGTCTACCAATCTAAAGTTTATAATTTCACCTTCAATTTCACGTCCATAAATATTTAAAGTAAAAATATCACCAATTTTAATATTAAAATCTTTAGCAATTTTACTATCAAGTGAAATTTGAAGTTTATCAGGTCTACTTAAGTCCCACCATTTACCTTCTACAATTGGATTATCTTTTAAGACTTTATCAGCCCAAGAAGACCTTCTGTCATTTCTAATCACCCAGTGACTGTCATTACTTGAATCGATATAAGTATTAGGATCTATTCCATTAATTTTTAGAATACCTGTTGAAACCATCGGGACAATTTCAAGGTTAGCTTTTTTATCCATTTCAAAAATTAAATCTTCAAATATTTGTCTTTCATCACTTTGAATACCAATGAAAAAATAATCAGGCGCAAGCTCTGGTATAGATTTTGCAATTTCTCTTTTAAAGTTTGAACCCACAAAAGCCAAAGTTAACAATAAGGTGACGCCTAAACCTAAAGACATAATAGTTATAGGGGTAATACTTTTAGTTTGAGTGATGTTTTTAACTGATACTTTAATTGAAATATTTGGGTGTTCTTTAAGTCCTTTAAATAATTTAATAACCAAGTTTGATAATAAATAAAAGACTAATAGACAAACAAAGAAAGCTCCAAAATAACCTAAGCTATAAATGGGTCGAGCAGAACCAATGGTAAATAAAGAAATTAAAATTGATAATAATAATAGACTTAAAACGATTGATTTTTTTGAATAATAAAATTGAAGGTTTTGAAACACATTTCTAAATAAGTTTGATGCCTTAACTTGATCAATTGCATTAATGGTTGGTATAGAAAATATGATTAATACTAATAACCCTACTGAAAAAACTTTGAAATAATTAAGAATAGAAAAACTACCTTCAATATTTAATCCAAGACCAGCTGACAGATAAACATCAACAATAGGGACTAGAAAGAAGCTAAAAGAGTAGGCGGCAGTGGATATTATAAATAATAGGATAAGTAATTGTAGATAGTAGACTATCTTTATATCCTTTGAGAAAAAGCCTAGAGACTTCTTAACCGCTATAGACATATTGTTTTGATTAATGAATGAAAGCAAGGTGTTTGCTATTCCAATTCCTGCAATTAACATTGCACTAATTGATACAAGAGACAAAAACTGAGAGAAATTATCAATTATTCTTTTTAAAGGACCATCAGATTTTTCGTGATATCTAAGTTTAACCTTTTTTTCATCTTTAAATAATTGCTCAATCTTTTTAGATAAAGCCTTTGGATTATCTCCTTCATTAAATTTTACTTTATATTCATAATTTAAAAAACTGCCTAGGTTATTAAGTTTTAATAATTCTAATGTTTGTTTGCCAGCTAAAGCAAAATCACCAAATACAAAAGCACCTCCAATATCAGGTACAGATTTTACGATACCAATTACAGTAAACAACTGATCTTGAACTTTGATTTTATCATTGATTTCTAAATTAAGATTTTTGAAAATGTTTTCATTAACAAGGATTGTATTCTCTATAGTTTGTAATTTTTCAAATACACCACTTGGTTCATAACCTACCTTGCCAAATAATGGGTAATTTTGATCTACTGATTTAATTCTAGAAAATATTGATTTATTTTTAGTTTGATTGGTAGTTGAGATCATGGTGCTAAACTCAACCATTTGTGAAACGGTAGCAAATTTTTTAACTTGGTTAATTAATTCTAAGTTGCCAACATTACGATTATAATCAATTTCAATATCTCCACCTAAAAGTGCTCTCGAATTATTATTTAATTCTTTATTCAAACTATCTTCAATTGTGAAAATTGAACTTAAGATAAATAGACTGATAAAAAGTGTTAAAATAATACTAGAAATTTTTTTATAATTTCTACTCAAGTCTCTTAAAGCATATATCAAAGTTAACTTGTACTCTGAAAGCTTAGACAATTTTTCCATCTTTGATTTTAATTTTTCTTTTTGCTTTATTTGCAAGCTTTGGGTCATGGGTGACCATAATTAAAGATGATTTTTCTTCCTTGATATATTTAAACAAAATATCTGCAATCATTTGTGAATTTTCACTGTCTAAATTGCCTGTAGGCTCATCTGCTAAAATTAGTTTTGGCTTCATGGCTATAGCTCTTGCAATAGCTACACGTTGTTGTTCACCACCTGAAAGTTGACTAGGTAAATTATTAAATCTATTTTTTAACCCAAATCGATCTAACAACTCTTTGGCTCGTTCATTAGGATTTTTTAAGTTATTTAGCTCTAAGGTTAGAGCAATATTTTCAACAGCAGTGTAATTTGGAATAAGATAGAAAGATTGAAAAACTATACCAATATTTTTTCTTCTAATTTTAGAAACCTCATCTTCACTCATTTTAGATATTTCTTGATCTTCAAAAAATATCTTACCAGAGGTTGCTTTCTCTAGTCCCCCAGCAAGCATGATTAAGCTAGTCTTTCCAGACCCACTTTCACCAACTATTGAAATAGACTCATTTTTTTTAGTCTCTAAATTAATATTCTTTAAAACCTTAATAGTATCATTACCAGTTTGGTATTTAAGATTAACGTTTTTTAGCTTAAGAAGACTATCCATGATTAAAAGATTTATTATTAAAATTATTACCTTCTGTCTAGTGAGCATAAACGCCAATGCTGTAGAAAACGTTATCTTATTTGGTGATAGCTTAATGGCTGGCTATGGTCTTCCACAGGAAAAACATTTATCCATTGTTCTTCAAAGCAATCTTAATGAAAGTGGTTATAATCTTGAGGTTATTGATGGAAGTGTATCTGGAAGCACATCTTCAGGTGGATTAAACCGTGTTGAGTGGTCTTTATCTCAACCTGATATTGATTTAATGATCTTAGGATTGGGTGCTAACGATATGTTAAGAGGAATAAGTCCCATTGAGACTGAAAAAAATTTAGAAAAAATTATTCAAACAGCAAAACTTAAAAATATAGAAATAATTTTAGCAGGAATGATTGCTCCAACAACCCACGGAATTAGTTATAAAAAAAAGTTTGATAATATTTATCCAAAGCTTGCTAAGAAATATGATCTAAATTTAATACCTTTTTTATTAGAAGGTGTAGCTCTAAAACCTGAGCTTAATCAAGATGACGGTATGCACCCAAATGCAAAAGGAACTTTAATTGTAAGCGAGACGTTAAAAAAAAGTATCATCAGTTTTATAAAAAAATAGTATATCGTGATCAAATGTTTTTAAATACAAAACTACAATCTAGAGAAAACACGATAAAAGTTGCATTCATTGGATGTGGAAAATTCGTGAGTATGTTTCTTGCTCAATACAATCAACTACAAAAAATTATCATTGATACTATTGTTGATATTAATATTGATAATGCAAAAAAAAATTGCCTCAAGAGTGGTTTAACTGCTGAGATAGTTAACAAAATAAACTTTGTTACCTCTTTAGAAGAAGCAATTGATAGAGATGTTGAAGTTTTTATAGAAGCTACTGGAAATCCAATTATTGGAACAGTTCATGCTGTAAAGATTATTAAAAATAAGAAACACATCATATTAGTAAATGTTGAAGCTGATGTTACTTGTGGAAAATACCTTGCTGATCTTGCAAAAGAAAATAACGTTATTTGTTCAATGGCTTATGGAGATCAACCTTCATTGATTATGGAGCAAATTGAATGGGCTAAGTTAAACGGTTTTTCAGTAGTTTGTGCTGGTAAAGGGACCAAGTACCATCCAGATTTTGAATACTCAACGCCAGATACGGTTTGGGGTCACTATGGTTTAAGTAAAGAACGTGCTGAAATTGAATCTGGCATGAATCCTAAAATGTTTAATAGTTTTTTATGTGGAGATAAATCTGCAATTGAAATGTGTGCTGTAAGCAATGCATCAAATTTAAAATGCCCAAGTAATGGATTAACCTTTCCACCTGTGGGAGTATATGACATTGCTAAAAAATTAATTCCAAAAGAAGAAGGAGGCTTAATCGATTACGAAGGTCAAGTGGAGGTGATATCTAGCATTGATTTAAATCAAAAAGATATTCCAAATGATCTTAGATGGGGTGTTTACATAGTAATTAAAGCTCAAAATCAATATGTTAAAAATTGTTTTAAAGATTATGGAATGGTGACCGATTCGTCTGGCAGCTATTCAGCTATATGGAGACCATATCACTATATTGGCTTAGAACTTGCTCAATCAATATATGCAATTGCACTTGATCAAAAAGCAACAGGACAAACTATAAATTATAATGCAGATGTTGCAGCTTATGCCAAAAAAGATTTGAAAATTGGTGAGCGATTAGATGGTGAGGGAGGTTTTTGTGCTAGAGGAAAATTAATCACTTCTAAAAAATCAAAAGATGAAAAAATTTTACCTCTTGGTTTGACAGATGGAGCAATTGTTAAGAAAGACATTTATAAAGATCAATCTATAAGATTAGATGATGTGGAGTTAAGCCTTCCAGAAGATGTTGTTAAAGCTAGACAGTATCAATATAATTTAATTTAAAGAACAACTAAATCCAACTTTTGTTTCCCTAATCTTTCGTTACCATTCTTGGTCACAAGGTAGGTTTCACCCAAATTCATCTCTAGTTTACTGTCTGATTAATCAAACAAAATAAATAACTTGATTTTACTGCTAAGATGTTAAAAAGTTCAATTTCTAAAGGGTGTGGTTAAAAATGAAAAAAATTATTAAATCAGCAATATTCTCTTTTTTATTTAAAAAAGAAAACAGAATAAAGGGGGAAGCCAGATATCAAAGAATATTACATAATCATATTCGTAAGTGTGCAGGAACATCTATAAACAAAGCGTTAATTAAGTCTATCGGTGGCAATAAAAATACTTATGAGGAATTAGCCAAGCATAGACTCCACAAAATGAATTTGCAGCTAGGGTCATGCGTTGGATGGAATTCTATAGCAATAAATAAAGGTTCTTTTTTTTTTGCATTCAGTCACGAGCCACTTCATAGTCTCACTCTTGACGACTCAACGTTTACCTTTTGCTTTTTAAGAGAGCCAGTTGAACGAGTAATATCTCATTATAATATGCTTAAAGATCTTATTAACGATGATAAAACGCATCCAGCCTTATCGGAAGAAAAAAAATTTGCATTTGGAGACTTTGATCACTTTCTGGACAATATTCCACGAGAGCATCTAGAGGCACAGCTGTTTAATTTTAGCGCTAGTTACAACGTAGATGAAGCGATTTATAAGATGCGCTCGTGCATAAATTATGTAGGCGATATTAAAGATCCAGGTAAGGAGCTATTGCCATTTTTATCATCAGAATTTGGGCTGAATATCGACTATCAGCATCTTCGTTCTTCTAAATCAAAATTTGAACCTTCTTCAGATCAATACGCACGCCTTAAGAGCATGGTATCTGAAGAAACTAATTTTAGAACAAAAGCTGAGAAATACTTTGGGCTTAATTTTAAAACAAGAAAGCAAGGTGACTAATTGGGATGATAGTCAAAATAGTATAGTTAGAGATGATAATAAAATTTAAATGCAGTTAATTTTATAGAACAACTAAATCTAGCCTCTGTTTTCCTAATCTTTCATTACCATTCTTGGTCACTAAATACGTTTCACCTAAATTCATGGCTAAATTGTTGACTGAATCCATGAGGATCATATGCATAAAGAAGACATTACCTGGTTGGATAATATAAGGATTGCCAGTGTATAACATTGGCCAGTCCATCCAGTTTGGAGAAAAGGTTGAACCCAGTGAATAACCACAAGCATTCATTCTTACTTTATTGTATCCAAGGTCATCAAAAGTTTTAGCGTGTATATCAAATACATTTCCAGCAGTTTTTCCTGGTATTAAAGTTTTTGCACAATTATTTAAAGCCTCAACACAAGCTTCGTGCATCTTAATATGTTTTGGATCAGCTTTACCAATAGGAATTGTTCTAAACATTGCAGAGTGATAATGTTTATATGTTCCAGCCCATTCAATAGTTAACTGATCAGTTTCTGATAGAACTCTTTTCTCAGATTGGTATCTGCATAGTAATGCGTTGTGTCCTGAGCCAATAATATATTCATTTGCCGGATAATCACCGCCACCTTCTAAAACAACTCTTTGCATTTCAGCTAAAATTTTTGCCTCACTAGCGCCAGCTTTTGCGTATTTCCACGCTTCATCAAGACCTTGATCAGCAAGTTCTGCAGCTTTTTTTACATAAACAATCTCTTCCTGAGATTTAATAACCCTATGCTTAGTAATTAATTCTGATTGATCTTCTACTTCACAATAACCTTCTAGTGATTTATTGAGTCTTAAAGCGTTACGACCTGTCATACCGTAAGCTTCATATTCAATTCCAATTTTTTTATCTTTTAAATTTAGTTCATTTAAGATGATTTTAAGATCATCTGTAGGATTAGACTGGTCTTTATCTATCCAAATTCTTATGTCTTCAATATTAGATGTGTTTTGTGCCTGTCTTAAATCTGGAGCTCTTGTTAAAAGAATAATATTTCCTTTTTGGTCTAATATTAACGTTTGAAAAAAAACGTAACCAAAAGTGTCATAGCCAGTAAGCCAAAACATAGATTCTTGACGGAACATTAAAAGAGCATCAAGGTTCTGCTCTTTCATAGACTTCAATGTTGCTAGTTTTCTTTTTTCGAATTCTTGTTTACTAAAATGAAGTGCCATAATAAAAACTATAACTTTTAAAAATATTAATCACAAGTAAGCTTAAACTTTTATTTCTTCATATTAAAACAAAACCAAATTATTGTTAATTATTAAGGTTTTTATTAAATGATAGTCTAAAATTAATGAATAATTGCTTTAGCTGAACCAAGTTGAGCTACCTTTCCAGTATAAAGGCCTTTACCTAAAATTGGCACAACACCAACAGTTGATCCAGTGAATACATAAAAATCTTTATCAAGATTTACTTTATCTTTTTTCAATTCATTCAACACAAATCTAAGTGAGTTTAGTGGATTTATGTAAACAGTGTTTGTATTACCATTAACACTTTGACCAATTTTTTTATTAGTAATATTTGTCTTTAAGTTTCCAATATTAATTCTTTTGTATTTTTTCTTTTGTCCAATTAAAAATTTAACATTAGCACCAAAATCACTACATAAATCACCAAAGCTAGTTATTCCTTTTTTCTTTTGTCTATAACCAATAACTTCAATACAAGGAGCCATATGTGAAATATACTTTGTTACGTTTTTCATAGTAATTAATCCTTTAGATGAGAAAAAGTTTTTCTTAATTAAATAACAAACTTCAAGCTCTATACCTAAAGTAGACTTATTAATTTTTACTTTTTTTCCACTTTTTATAAAATTCTTTTTAAAGATTGCAGCATAGAAGGGCCTCTTTTCTTTAAGTTTTTTCATGACAGGTAAACCTGTTCCTGCAGCTTTAAATCCAATTATTGGATCTTTAACTTTACTCTCACATAATTTTCTTAGCTTTTGAGCATCGCTCAATTTTTTTGTAAATTTTGTTGGAAGGGGTGCAATTATTTTATTGTTAACAAATGCATTAACTAATTTATCTGCTGTTTTTTCTAATAGGGTTTTTTTCATTATTGAATGTTTAGTATAGTTGCAGGATCTAGTCTAGTACCAAACCAATTAAGCCTTACGTCAAGATGAGGTCCGGTTGATCTACCTGAAGAACCAACAGTTGCAATGATATCTCCTTTTTTAACGTGATCACCTACATTTACAAAAATTTTATCCATATGCATGTAGAGAGTTGAAATTCCATGACCATGGTCAAATATCAAAGTTGCACCTGTATAAAATAAATCTTTTTCAGCTAGAGTAACAATACCGTTATTCATTGCTTTAACTGGGGTACCTTTTTTTTGCGCAAAATCTAAACCATAATGGGGCCATTTGGGTATGCCATTTAAAATTCTTTGACTACCATAAACACCAGTAATTATTGCATCATCAACTGGCATAATAAACTTTTCCTTAAAAAACTGTAAGTCGCTTTCAATCTCTCTTGCATCAGCTATTAATTTATTTTCTTTTTTAATTCTTGCATAAAATTCTTCTGGAGGTGTAACCTTTTTTTTAGGTAGGCCATCAATTTTTTGAATATTGTATTTTCTCTTTTTAATTTTTTTTACAATCTTATTATCATTTTCAGTGATCGTAATGTCAAATTTTCTATCTTTTTCAATCCCAAATGCAAAATAACCATCTTTTGAAACTTTAACTTTTTTTTTGTCTATAAAAATTGATGACCCAGGATCAGTTTTTCCAATAATGAAATGTCCTTGAATAAATTTTCCCTGAAACTCTAATGCAAAAGATTGAGTTGAAAAAAATAACGCTACTAATAAAAGTAATCTATATATTACTTTGCAGTCCATCCACCGTCTACTAAAATTGATGTGGCCGTAACCATTGATGATGCAGAAGAAGCTAAAAAACAAACACTTGTTGCAACATCACTTTCTGTTGCTAATTTTCCCATAGGAATATTACCTAGAGCTAACTTTTTAAATTCTTTGTTTTTAAAAAATTTTTTAACCATTGGCGTTGCAACAAAAGTCGGGGCTACTGTATTTACTCTAATATTATTTTTTGCAAGCTCAACACCCATACCTTTAGTTAAACCCTCAATACCAAATTTTGTCATATTATAAACATTTCTACCGGCCATTCCAACGTGACCAAGTTGAGAAGACATATTAATAATTGATCCACCTCTTTTTTTATTCTTTAACATTTTTTTAACAACTAATTGAGCAACATTAAAAGCTGCTTTAAGATTTAAATCTACCAAGTAATTCATACTCTCTTGTTTAATTTTTTCAAAAGGTTCTGGAATATTTGTTCCAGCGTTATTAACTAAAATATCTATGATTTTAATTTTATCTAGATTTTCTTTTAAATCATTGTAATTCATTACATCACAATTAACTTTGATAACATTACCTTTTATCTTTTTTATTTCTTTTCCAAGTTTATCAAGGTCAGATTGTGTTCTACTTAATGCAATCACTGTTGCTCCAGCTTCAGCAAGAGCAATAGAGCAGGCCCTTCCTAATCCTTTGCCTGCACCCGTAACAAGTGCATACTTGTTTTTAAGATTTATTTTTTGTAAGTACATTTAAATAAATAATTTTAAATCAGTATAGATTAATTCGATTGCAACAGCTAGTATAGCAATCAAACCAATCCAGGCTATCCACTTATATTCATTAATCCATCTTGATATAACGGTTGCAGCTGTTGCCATAAGAACTATTGATAAAGCTAGTCCAAATATTAGCAATATATAATGATCACCAGCAGCACCAGCTACACCTAAAACATTATCCAAACTCATTGTAAAATCAGCAAGTAAAACTGTCCATATAGCTTTCATAAAACTTGAATTATCTACTTTAATATCTTCATCACCTGACTGACCTTTGATTACATCTGTGTAGAGTTTGTAGACTATATAAAGAAGAAGTAATCCTCCTATCAGTCTTAATCCTGTTATTTGTAATAAATAGGCAGTTAACATGGTTAGGATAATTCTTAAAATTACTGCACCACCTATTCCCCAAAAGATTACCTTTTTTCTTTGTTTTGCTGGAAATTTAGAAGCAACCATTCCAATGATAATGGCATTATCTCCTGCTAAGATTAAATCTATAAATATGATTTGACCTAAGATTACCAGTTGTCCAGGTCCAAATAATTCTGCAATCATCAGTTGCTTAGTATCATATCAGCACCTTTTTCTGCAATCATTATTGTGGGTGCATTAGTATTACCAGAGGTGATATTGGGCATTATAGAAGCATCAATCACTCTTAAATTTTTTATACCATGAACTTTTAATTGGTCATCAACAACCGCCATATTATCTTGACCCATTTTACAAGTTCCTACTGGATGAAATATTGTTTGCGCGTAATTACTTGCAGCTTTCACTAGCTCTTCGTCATCTTGAATATTGGCACCAGGTCTAAATTCTTCAGGTTCATATTGTTTAAATTCATTGCTTTCTAAAACAATTTTTCTAATTAATCTTAAACCTTTAGCAGCTACTATCCGATCCTCATCACTTGAAAGATAATTCATCTTAATCTTTGGATTTTCTCTACTGTCTTTACTTATAATATTAATTTCACCTTTACTTGTCGGTCTGATGTTTGCAACAGTAGGGGTGAATGCAGCAAAATCATGTAAATTTGAACCACCCAATTTATCTGTACTAATTGGTTGAACGTGAAATTGTAAATTAGGAGTTTCTTTAGATGAGTCACTTTTTGCAAATCCACAAAGTTGACTAGCACCCATAGTCATTGGACCACTTCTTAAAAAAACATATTCCATTCCAATCATTAATTTACCAATTAGACTGTTAATCTTTTTATTCAAAGTTTTAATATTTTTAACTTTATAAACAGGTCTAAACATTAAATGGTCTTGTAAATTCTTACCTACACCAATAGAGTTTTTTACAACATCAATTCCAAGTTTAGATAATTTTTCACCATTACCAATACCAGAAGTTTGAAGAATTTGTGCAGAACCAATTGAACCAGCACTTAAAATTATTTCCTTGTTTGCTTTAGTTGTAAAAGATTGATTATTTTTCCAGTAAGAAACACTGACAGCTTTTTTATTTTCAAAGTTTACCTTTTCAACATGACACTTTGTTTCGATCTTTAAATTTTTTCTATTCTTAATTGGATTTAAATACCCTACAGCTGTGCTACATCTTAAGCCATTCTGTTCTGTTACTTGAAAGTAACCACATCCAAAATTATCACCCTTGTTAAAATCATTCACTTTAGGGATACCAATTTCTTGAGCTGCATTCATGAAAGCATCTAATATAGGTAATTTTATTCTTTGGTCTGAAACAGATAATGGTCCACCAACACCATGAAATTGACTTCGGCCTCGCTCTTGATTTTCAGCTTTTAAAAAATAAGGCAAAACATCATTCCAGCTCCAACCCTTATTTCCCAATTGTCTCCAAATATCATAATCTTGCTCTTGCCCTCTTATATAAAGTAGTCCGTTTATAGAGGAGCTTCCACCAAGAGTTTTTCCTCTAGGGTAGGGTATAGATCTGTTTTCCATCGTTTCATCAGGTTCTGTTTTATAGCACCAATCCGTTTTTGGATTATGCATTGTTTTATAATACCCAACTGGAATATGAATCCATGGGTAGGAATCGTTTCCACCAGCTTCAATTAAAAGTACTTTGTTATTTGGATTTTCTGAAAGTCTATTAGCTAAAACACAACCAGCTGACCCAGCACCAATAATTATATAATCAAAGTTATCCATACGAATAATGAGTTTATAATCTGTAAAATTAAAAATACTAGTGTTCACGGTAATTTTAAGTTGTTAATAATGATATTAGTTCTTGTTTTAGATTTATTTTTTTGAAAAGGTTCTTCTTTTATAAAAAAACACAACGAGAGGAAAAATAAATATGAAAAAAATCATATCATTGTTTGTTGGGTCGCTTCTACTTACTGTAATGACAGTATCAGGTGCATCTGCGCAAACTCTTAAGTGTCAAACCGTAATTAGTGCAAAAGCTGATGAAGTGGTGATGTTGAAAGACTTCACTGATACAGTTACTGAACTAACGGGTGGATCACTTAAGTTCGAAATTATGCCAGCTGGATCAGTAGTAGGTGTAAAGGAAACTTTAGATGCAGTTGATAAAGGATTAATCGATTGTGGTTTTGCTTGGACTCACTATTGGTCAGGCGATCACCCAGCAGCTATGTTATTTGGTTCGCCAGTAGCAGGTGCAGGTGTTGGTATCGATAACATCGCTTTTTTATCTTGGTTCCAATATGGTGGTGGTAAAGAACTTTACGACCAACTATGGTCTGAGATGGGAAGAGACATCAAAGGATTTATGTTACAACCAGTAGGCCCTGAAGCTTTAGGTTGGTTCAAAGAGCCAATTAATAGCATGGCTGACTTTAGAAAGTACAAGTTTAGAACTCCTCCGGGAATTCCTGGCCAAACTTATAAAGATATTGGTGTAGCTTCTGTTGCAATGGGTGGTGGAGATATTTTACCAGCTCTTGAGGCAGGAACAATTGATGCTGCTGAATGGTGTTGTCCTAAGCCGGATATGACATTTGGTTTCCAGAAAGTTCTAAAACATTACTACCTACAAGGTCTTCACCAAGTAGTAGTAAATGCTGATTTCTATATTACAGGCTCTAAGTATAAAAAGATGTCTGCTTTAGAGAAAAAAGCTTTAGAAGTTGCTGCAAATGCATCTTTATCAAAATCAATGAGTTACAGAATATACGAAAATGGAAAAGCTCTACATGAGCTAACTACGAAGCATGGTGTTATTTTACATGATACACCAGCTGACTACTTCCCAGCTTATATGGCTGCTGCAAAAGCAGCTTTAGAAAAAAACTCAGCTAAGAATCCGTTCTTTGCTAAAGTTTGGCAGTCTCAAAAAGACTTTGCCGATATCGCTGTACCTTTTTGGTCTGGATCTCAAATGTCAAATGCTAAGCTAGGAATGGCTCACGCAGCAACATTAAAGTAGTATTTAGATAAAAGATAATTACAATTGAAGCGGGCTTAACGGTCCGCTTCTTTTTTTAAAGAAATGAATTATGCCAAGAAACCACAATTCAACAAAACCTAAAAAATCAATCAAGCCTATGAAACTTGATATTTCAGATGAGATGATCGCTGAAAGAAGAGGTGGTTCAGGACCAATGCCAAGAAATATGCCTAAATGGATGGCATTAACTATTACAAGAATTGATTTAATTAACAAATGGATAGGCAATATAGTTTGTTGGTTAGTGATACCTTTAACTTTTGCTATGGTTTATGAAGTTTTAGCTCGTAAACTTTTTAATGCTCCAACAATGTGGGCATATGACATGAGTAGATTTTTATATGGAGCTTTATTCATGCTGGGCGCTGGTTATGCACTATCAAAAGGTGTTCATATAAGAGCAGATTTTTTATACAGAAATTTTAAAACTAAAACTCAAGGTAAAATTGATTTTTGGCTATATTTGATATTTTACTTTCCAGGACTAAGTGTATTTCTTTATATGTCGACGATTTTTTTACAAGAATCTATCATGAGAGGTGAGAAGGGAATGGACACAGCATGGATGCCTTTTATGTGGCCAATAAAATCATGTTTATGGTTAGGAATAGTATTTTTAATTATTCAAGGAATTTCAGAGTTATTTAAAAGTTATTGGGCAGCTACCAAAGGTAAGTGGCCAGGAGGAAAAAACTAATGTTAGCAGAATTCATAGATCCAGCTATCTTAGGTTTTATTCTTATTGGTGTAATGCTATTCTCTATATTTGTAGGTTTTCCAATTTCATTTACTTTAATATTTTTAGGTTTTTTCTTTGGATATCTAGGGTTTGGTAAACTAGTATTTTATTTAATGACATTGCAGTTCTCAATGGTCATGACAGAACAAACGCTTGCAGCAGTTCCCCTCTTTGTCTTTATGGGAATTATGATGGAGCAAGCTGGATTAATGGAAAGATTGTTCTCAGCATTTCAATTAATGCTAGCTAAAGTAAGAGGCTCTTTATATTACGCAGTATTATTTGTTTCAGTTGTTTTTGCAGCAGCTACAGGAATTGTTGGAGCATCAGTTACAATTTTAGGAATTATGGCTGCAAAATCCATGAACAAATCAGGATATAACGTTCGATTAGCAGCAGGAACAATTACAGCAGGTGGAACTTTAGGAATATTAATTCCGCCAAGCATTATGCTTGTTGTTATGGGTCCTATTATGGAAATACCTGTTACAGATTTATTTGCTGCAGCAATTATTCCTGGAATATTATTAGCAACGCTTTACGCGGCATACACAACTATTAGATGTTGGATTGACCCCAGTTTAGGGCCTGTATTACCAAAAAGATTAAGAGCAACTAGTATGACCGCTGTTTGGAAGGAGTTCTTTATTGGATTAGTTCCCCCGGCAGCTTTAGTGTTTGCTTCACTTGGAAGTATTTTGTTTGGATTTGCTACACCAACAGAAGCGGCTGGTTGTGGTGCAATGGGATCTTTATTATTGGCTTTAGCATATAGAAAATTAACATTTGGAAGACTACAAGAAGCTTTAGTTAAAACTTTAGAAATTTCTGCATTAATAATGGTTTTAGTTGCGGCATCAAACTTTTTTGGTGCAGTATTTTCAAGACTAGGAACACCAATGCTTTTAACTGATTTTTTACTAGGTTTAGAAATGAACAGATACTTAATCCTTGCAATGATTATGGTTATGATTTTTCTTTTAGGATGGCCTTTAGAATGGGTACCAATTGTTATGATTATAGTGCCAATTATATTGCCTTTAGTAGAAGCACTTGGTTTTAATTTAACTTGGTTTGCAATACTTGTTGCAGTTAATCTCCAGACCGCCTGGCTCTCACCACCGGTTGCTTTGTCAGCTTATTTCTTAAAAGGTGTAGTTCCAGAATGGGATTTAAAAGATATTTATCACGGGATGATGCAGTTCATGGTTATTCAAGTTATTGGTTTAATTTTAATTATAGCATTTCCTCAGATTGCTTTATGGTTACCAAGCTATCTATATGGACAGTAGAACTTATTAGTTTATTATAGTTTTAGTGAATCAGATCAAATCAAAAAATACTCTAATTAATTGGGAACTAGTTGCGGTTAATCCAAACGATAAAAATTGGAATTGGAAAGATTTATTTTATTTTTGGGCAAACAATATCCAAAGTTTGATTGCTTTTTCTTTAATTGCCTCACTTTATTTAGTTTATGAATTAAATATTTTTGTAGTTTTAACCGGAAGTTTAATTGCTTCAATATTTGTTTATATTTTTGCAAATTTAATTGGTAAACCATCCCAAAAATATGGACTTCCTTTTTCAGTAATCCTTAGAACCTCGATTGGAATAAAAGGAGCTAAATATTTTGCTCTATTGAGAGGACTGGTTGGAATTTTCATGTTTGGAATTCAAACATATTTTTTATCAAAACTTTTTAGCTACTTAATTAGAATAACATTATATTCTATTGAAAATTCACTCTTAGATCAGGATATATTTTTAGTATTTGTTTTTGGTTTAAATTTAATTGATTGGATAGCATTTATTTTTGCAATTTTATTACAAGCCTTTTTATTTAGTAAAAGCCATCAGTTTAATAGGCTTATAATTAAAGTTTCTGCGATTACTGTTTATTCAGGAATGCTTATATTTTTTTTAACAGTCTTTCTTTACGATGTTAAAGTTACATCTGCTGCATTTGTTGATATTTTTTCAATACAAAATGTTTTAAGTAGTAATAATATTGCGCCATTAATTACTGTGGCAGCAACTTTATTTGCTTATTTTTCAGTAGTTATAGTCAATTATGGTGACTTTAGTAGGTATGTAAAAAATGAGAGTGAATTAAAAAAAGGAAACTTAAGCTTAATATTAAATTTGATAATCTTTTCTTTCTTTGCAGTTTTTATAGTAATTGGATCGGATATTTTTCTTAACAAAAATTTAGAACTCATGGAAAGAATTTTAACAAACCCTACAGATATAATTGGGAAAATTGACAATTCGGAATTAACCGTAATTGTGTTGTTTTTCATAGTTTTTGCATCGGCATCAACAAATTTAATAGCAAATTACATCCCCGCTCAAAATTCATTGCTGAATTTTTTTCCTCAAACACTTAATTTAAAAAAATCTTCTATTATTATTACTATTATTGGTTTTATTGTTGGTATACTTTGGTTGCCATTATTAAGTCAGATTGGAATATTAGCATTTGTAGATACTCTTGGTTCTTTTTTTGGTCCATTGTTTGGTGTTATGGTTGTCGATTATTATTTATTAAAAAAAACTAACTTAAATAACAATGAGATTTTTTCTTTAGACGAGAAGGGTATGTATTTTTATTCTAATGGATGGCATTTAAAAGCGATCTACTCATTAGTTTTAGGTTTTATTTTTGCAGCCTCAACAATCTGGAATGAAAGTTTAATGAGCTTCCATTCTTATTCTTGGATCATCGGAGCATTTGTATCATCTTTGACTTATTATCTTTTAGCTAGTAAATAAGCCTATGCATCAGTTTGATTTAAATAATAGAACAGCAATTATCACAGGTGGAGCCCAAGGTTTTGGTCTTGATATAGCAAAGAGATTTTTAAACTCAGGTGTTAAAACTATTATTTGGGATATAGATGAAAATGAACTTAAAAAAGCAACTCAAGAGATAAACAATCCAAATCTTTCTTATAATGTTGTTGATGTGTCTAATTATAAAAATGTTAAAGAAACTGTCGAAGAAATAACAAAATCTACGAATATTGACATTTTAATTAATAATGCTGGTATTACAGGCTCGACATCCTCTCTATGGGATTATGATGTTGATGAGTGGAATAAAATAATACAAATAAATTTAATGGGGACTTTTAACTGTTGCAAGTGTGTTGTGCCTAATATGATTAAAAATAATTATGGTAGAATTATTAACGTTGCATCTGTAGCTGGCAAAGACGGTAATGCTAATGCTAGTGCATACAGTTCAGCTAAGGCAGGAGCAATTGGTTTAACTAAATCTTTGGGTAAAGAACTGGCTGATAAAAACATAGCTGTTAACGCAGTTACTCCAGCAGGTGCAAAAACAAGAATTCTTGATCAAATGTCAAAGGAACATGTTGCCAGAATGCTTTCTAAGGTTCCTAGAGGTAGATTTTTGGAGATAGAAGAATTTACTTCATTAATTTGTTGGCTAGCATCAGAAGAAAACTCATTTTCAACAGCAGCTGTTTTTGATATTAGTGGTGGTCGATCTACTTACTAACTAGTGCTTTAGATTCTACATCAAGAGACTTACTTTCTTTAGAAATAACTGGTGCCAATAGAATTATGGACCAATATATTAATAAAACAAATATAGAAATTAATTTCATTATATTTATATAGTAGCCAATATTGATAATTTAATGCTTAAAGTGTGTTCAAATATTGTTTTAAAGTTTAATTTAGATATAACCTCAGTTTGATGAAATTTTTTTTAATATTATTAGGATGTTTGCTTTTAGTAACAAAACCTTTGTTAGCTGAAAATGTTAATGTTTTTGATTTTACTAACGATGAGTTAAACACATTAAAAGTTAAAAAAGTTAAAGGAGAAACCAGCTGGACACTTGGATCTAATGAAAATGGCAACTTTATTAGAGCAGAAGCCGAAGGTGTTGGGTCAGGCCTAGGTAAAGAAATTAAAATTGATCTAAATAAAACACCTTTTATTAATATTACATGGAAAGTTGAGAAAGATTTATATGGCATTATAGAAACCAGTAAAAAAGGACATGATTATGCGGCTAGAGTTTTTGTGATAAAGAAAACAGGTTCTACGCCATTATCTAATAGAGCAATTAATTATGTTTTTTCTAGTAATAATGATGTTGGAAAAAATTGGCCAAGCCCATATACAAAAAAATCTATTGATTATGTTCTCTCAACTACAAAAAATAACAAAAATACATGGGTTACTGTTAAAGCAAATGTGCAAAAAGATTTTAAGAAACTTCATGAAATTGATGTAACAGAAATTTCAGGTATTGCTATAATGACTGATACAGATAATTCTAAATTAAAAGCTATATCTTATTATCAAGATATTTATTTTTCAGCTGAATAAGATTATTTAAATACTTTTTTAAGACCAATACTTAAAAAAGATAAAAGTACAGCCACAATTACATCTTCAATGGGTGCAGCACTAGGGATCAAAAAATTCCAGGCAATTACACCTAAAAGCCAAATAATATAAACTTTCATTGTTATATTATATCTTAGTTTGATGTTATAAATATTTATTTTTGATAATATAAATTCATGCACGAAAATTTTTTTCACAATATAAAGGTTTATTATGAAGACACTGATGCTGGTGGTGTTGTTTATTATGCGAATTATTTAAAGTTTATTGAAAGAGCAAGAACAGAAGCATTGTTTACAATCGGTTTTAATAATAAAAAAATTAAAGAAGATTATGGAGCCTTAATTGTTGTTAAATCTTGCAACATTGAGTACAAAAAACCATCTTATCTTGAAGACGAGCTAAAAATTAGGTCCTTTATTAAATCTGTTACAAAGACTTCTTTTTTTATGTCACAATTTATTTCTAGAGATAACGAATTAATTGTTGAGGCAAAAGTGCATTTAGTTTTTGTAGATGAAAATGGAAAACCTATAAAAGTTCCAGAAGCTATTTTTAAAGATTTTAAACCCTATTTTTGTGATAGTATAAAAATTAAATAATTTTCTTAGCACTCATAAGCAAACTTACCATTTTTTTTGTATTAATTATTTTTCTATTAACATTCCTTGGGCTAGGGTGATAACTGGGAATTAGGATTTTATTATCAGGCAATATATATTTTGCACCATGTGTGAAGGTTAATTTTTTGTTAAGAGTATAATTTTTTTTATAGAACTTTATACAATTATCAAATGAAACCTTACCAAGCGCTATAATGACTTTTAAATTTTTTAACAACAACAGTTCATTTATAAAAAAAGTTGAACAGTTAGATAATTCATTATTTAAAGGTTTATCTTCTGGTGGGACACATTTTAGTATATTTGTAATATAAGTTTTATTTAATTTTAACCCATCACCAATATGAGTAGAGGTTGATATGTTTGCTATGTTAGCTTTAAATAAACAGTTAAAAAGGAAATCTCCCGATTTATCTCCAGTGAAAGCTCTACCTGTCCTAGTTCCTCCGTGTGCTGCTGGCGCCAGACCTACAATTAATAGTTTGGCATTAATATCACCAAATCCTGTGACTGGTTTAGCCCAATAAGTTTCGTTTATATTTTGTTTTCTTTTCTCTATAGAGATTTTTTTACTAAATTTAATTAACCTAGGACAACTTTTACATTTAACTATTGAATTATTTAATTTTTTGAATTTTATATTCATATATGAAACTTATAAAATTTTTTTTGTTAATACTTTTATCTTTCAATATTTCAATAAAAGCAAATTCAAATGATAAAATACAAAGTTTATTAAAAGAAGGTGAAAAATTAATATTTATAAGACATGCAGTTGCACCTGGTGGAGGTGATCCTGTAGATTTTGATATATTAAGGTGTGAAACTCAACGAAATTTAAGTAAAGAGGGTATTGCACAATCTAAAAATATGGGGAAGTTTTTTTTAGAAAACAATATCAAAATTGACAAGGTGCTATCAAGTGAATGGTGTAGATGTAAACAAACAGCACAATACGCTTTTAACAAATATGAAACAAAAAGTTTTTTAAATTCATTTTTCAGTGAAAAATTTGCAAGCAATAAGAGCAAACAAATAAACGATTTAAAAAGATATATTAATGAATGGAGTGGTGATAATAATTTAGTGTTAGTTACACATTATGTGTTAATTCAAGAAGTGCTGAATATTACATCTTCTTCTGGAGAGCTAATCGTTACAGATAAAAATTTCAATGTTCTTGCTCGACAAAATTTTTAAAAAAATATAAACTAATTAAATGTCATCAAAAAAAGCAATGAAGTTAGCCCAAAAACAAGCTTATGCTAAACATAGAAGCAATATAACTAATAGTAGATTTGGTTCAAAAAAAATAAATTTTACAAGTAAAGTTAATAAGAAAAGTAAAAAATCTTAACTTTCTTTTACAAAAACTTCCACTTTATCACACGTTGAAATTTTCGAAATTCCTTCATCTCCATTTATTACTGTTTTAATTTTAATTAATGGTTTATTTCTTTCAAAGACTAATTGGGTGTAAAATTGTGGGTAACCAATTTTGTCTGTTAGTATTAAGCTTTCATCTTCATAGATAAATCTTTCTACTATATTTTCTTGTTTAACACTAAGGTCAGTAGTTCTATATTTTTTAAAAGTCTTACTGTCATAAATATAATTTCTCTTCATTAAAGACTTTTCAAAATCTAAAATATATTCATTTTTAATAAAACCATCCTTTAGATTCTTGCAACCAGTTAAATGCATAATTTCAGAAAAAACAAACGTCTGAAAATTTACAAATAGGATTGTAAAGATTGTGAAAAAAAGTGTTTTTTTATTTTTTTTCATGTTTTTCTGCGTAAAAAAGTACAATTAATAAAATTGCTGTCCAAATTATACCTATAAAAGCTTTCGGTCCAGTTTCTGCACTCCATAAATTCAAGACTAATGCTCCAAAGATTAATCCTGCAACATAAATTAGTATAGCTAAAGTAGATTTACTCATTATTTAAATTTTTTTTATAAAGTGAAATTCCATTTACAACTTTATGATTATACGATTCTTTAAAACTTTCTAATTGCCAGCCACTTAGGCGTGTCTGAATACTTATTATATTTGACTTTTTCCATTCTTCTGATGTTTCTTCCAATTTCCACATCCTTTTTTCCTCATTACTTCTCGCACAACCATAACAATATCCAGTTTGAGGATCTGTTTTACATATACTTATACATGGAGAAATAATCATTTTTTTAAATTATTACTAAATATAATTGATTATTAATATATTTCATTATTATTGTCATTGGACAAATAGAAACTATCCTATATAAAGCCACAAGAATTGTGGGCGAATGGCGGAATTGGTAGACGCGCTGGTCTTAGGAACCAGTATTGAAAGATGTGAAGGTTCGAGTCCTTTTTCGCCTACCAACAAGTTTAAAAATTATGAAAGTTACAGTAGAAAATAAAAAAGGTTTAAATAAAGACATTAAAGTTTTCATAGATAAAAAAACTATGAATTCTTATATGGATGAAAAATATGAAGAAATTAAAAAGACCTTTAACTTAAAAGGTTTTAGACCAGGGAAGGTACCTAAGGAAGTTTTAAAAAGACAATTTGGTCAAGCAATTTTTAGTGAAGTACTTGATAAAGTTCTTAAAGACACCTCAGTTAAAGCTTTAGAGGATAATAAAATTAAGCCAGCGGGGCAACCTAAGCTCGATCTTAAAACCTATGGTGAAGATAAAGATCTAGAATATATAATGTCGGTAACGGAGCTTCCAAAAGTAGAGCTAAAGTCTGTTGAAAATATTAAATTTGATGAATATTCAGTTAAAATTGACACTAACGAAACAGACAAAAGAATTAAAGAAATTGCCAAAAGTCAGAACAATTTTAAGGAAGTTGCAGCCGATGTTACTGCGGTAGAAGAAAATTTAGTTATTTTTGACTACAAAGCAACAATTGATGGAAAAGATTTTACGGGTGGTGAAGGAAAAAATACTCAATTAATTCTAGGTAAGGACTTATTTATTAAGGGCTTTGATAAGCAACTGACTGGAGTTAAGAAAAATGATGAAAAATCTGTTGATGTTACTCTGCCTGAAAATTATCCGCAAAAAGAATATGCAAATAAGAAAGCTAATTTTATATGTAAGATTATAGAAGTAAAAAAATCAGAAGAGGTAAAAATTGATGATGACTTTGCAAAAAATTTAGGTGCAAAAGATCTTGCTGATTTAAAGGTATTAGTTAGCAAACAAATTAATGATGAATACAAAAATTCTCTAGATAAATTAGCTAAAACCCAAATCTTGAAAGAAATTGAAAACTTTAAAGTGGATGAAATTCCAGAAAACTTAATTGAAGAAGAGATTAAAATTTTATCCCAAGGCATGACTGAAGAAGATTCTAAAAAAAGTAGAAAAAATTTTGAAAAAATTGCTAAAAAAAGAATTAAAGTTGGGTTAATCTTAAATGAATTTGGTGAACTAAATAAAATCAAAGTAACTGAACAAGAAGTTCAAGCAGAAGTTCAAAAACAGCTTAGAATGATGCCTGGCCAAGAAAAGATGGTTATGGAATTTTATCAAAAAAATCCCTCAGCATTAGCCAGTTTAAGGGGAACTGTGTATGAGGAAAAAATTATTGATCTAATAAAAACTAAAGCGAAACCATCTAAAAAAGAAATTAGCAAAGAAAAAGCAGAAAAAATTTTAAAAGAACATCAAAAACAAGATCATAATCATGAACATGACCATAATCATGACCATGATCATCCAGAGGAAAAAAAAGCTTCAAAATCTGCTAAAATTGAAAAAAAACCAGAACCCTCAGTATCAAAAAAACCCTCAGCATCTAAAAAACCTTCAACAAAAAAAGTTAGTAAAAAGTAATCACAAGTTGTATAAGTAAGAGAATCAATTTATGATAACAAACTTATCAGATCAAATGAATACTCTAGTACCAATGGTTGTTGAACAATCAAACAAAGGTGAGAGAGCTTATGATATTTATTCAAGACTTCTTAAAGAGAGAATTATTTTTTTAGTAGGACCAATAAATGATAACGTAGCATCTTTAGTTACAGCTCAACTTCTATTTTTGGAGTCTGAAGATCCAAAAAAAGAAATTAATTTATATATTAATAGTCCTGGAGGACTAGTAACAGCTGGTCTTGGAATTTATGATACTATGCAATACATCAAGCCAGATGTTTCAACATTATGTATTGGTCAAGCTGCATCAATGGGTTCATTTTTATTAGCTGCAGGTAAAAAAGGTAAAAGATTTTCTTTGCCAAATTCTAGAATTATGGTTCACCAACCTTCTGCTGGTTTTCAAGGACAAGCAACTGATATTGAGATCCATGCCAATGAAGTTATGGATCTAAAGAAAAGACTTAATGAAATTTACTCAAGACATACTGGAAAATCAGTTGATGATGTGAAGAAAGCACTAGAACGTGATAACTTTATGAAGCCAGATACTGCAAAAGAGTTTGGTTTGATTGACGCAGTAGTCGAAAATAGATCTTAATACACTACATCTTGACAGCTCTGTAAACTGATACTTGATTAGTATGAGTCATCTATATTAAAGTATCTTAATTGATTCGTTTATAAATTATATGACAACAAATAATAAAAATATTCTTTACTGTTCTTTTTGTGGAAAGAGTCAGCATGAAGTTAGAAAGCTTATTGCAGGTCCAACTGTATTTATATGCGATGAATGTGTTGAACTATGCATGGATATCATCAAAGAAGAAAGCAAAGACACATTTGTTAAACATCAAGATGGATTACCACCACCAAAAGAAATTTGTGCTGTATTAGATGATTATGTTATTGGTCAACCTCACGCAAAAAAAGTTTTATCAGTTGCTGTTCATAATCATTATAAAAGACTTAATTACGAGAGCAAAACAAGCAAAACAGTTGAACTTTCAAAATCAAATATTCTTTTAGTTGGTCCAACTGGTTGTGGAAAAACTTTATTAGCTCAAACATTAGCAAGAATTCTTGACGTTCCATTTACAATGGCAGATGCAACAACTTTAACTGAAGCAGGTTATGTTGGTGAAGATGTTGAAAATATAATTTTAAAATTATTACAAGCTGCTGATTACAACGTTGAAAAAGCACAACGTGGAATTGTATATATTGATGAAGTTGATAAGATTAGCAGAAAGTCAGAAAACCCTTCTATTACAAGAGATGTATCTGGGGAGGGTGTGCAACAAGCACTATTAAAAATTATGGAAGGGACGGTAGCAAGTGTTCCACCTCAAGGAGGAAGAAAGCATCCACAACAAGAATTTTTACAAGTAGATACTACAAACATTTTGTTTATTTGTGGAGGAGCATTCGCTGGCTTAGACAAAATAATATCTCAAAGAGATAAAGGTACATCAATAGGATTTGGTGCAAATGTTAAAAAAACAGATGATAAAAAAACAGGTGAATGGATGAAAACTTTAGAACCTGAAGATTTGTTAAAGTATGGCTTAATCCCAGAATTTATTGGCAGACTTCCAATGATAGCAACCTTAGAAGATCTTGATGAAAAAACTTTAGTTAAAATATTACAAGAACCAAAAAACTCACTAATTAAACAATACCAAGAATTATTTAAATTAGATGGAGCCAAGTTAAGCTTTAAAGAAAATGCAATTAAAGAGATTGCACAAAAAGCAATTAACAAGAAGACTGGGGCCAGAGGTCTTAGATCAATCTTGGAAAATATTTTATTAAAAACAATGTATGATCTTCCAAGTCAAGACAATGTAGAGGAAGTTATTGTAGACGCTAGTGCGGCTAAAGGACTATCTCAACCAATCATAGTTCATTCAAAAAATAGCAGCAAAACTAAGACAGACAAAACTTCAGCTGCTTAATTTCACGTTAATAAGTAATAAATAGCTATTGCAATATTATATTTAATATCCATATTTAGATGATGGATGTTAAAATTGAACGACCTTTATTACCGTTAAGAGATATTGTTGTATTTCCAAATATGGTTATTCCTTTATTTGTAGGTAGAGATAAATCTATTGCTGCTTTAAATGAAGTTATGAAAAAGGACAAAAAAATTGTTCTAGTTACCCAAAAAAATTCAGAAATAGATGATCCAAAAAAAACTGATGTTTTTATGTATGGTTGTGAAGGTAATATTTTACAATTATTAAAACTACCAGATGGCACAGTAAAAGTTTTAGTTGAAGGAAGCAAAAGAGTAAAAATCTTAAATTTTAAAGATAATGAGAAATTTATTATTTGTGAATATGCTCATCATCATGATGTGGTAACTAATGATGAAGACTTGATACCATTAGCAATGACTGCAGTTAGAAGATTAGGAAAACTAACTTCAATTAATAAAAAAATATCAAGTGAAACAATTAATAACATTAAGAAATTAACTGACGCATCACATATCGCTGATAATATTGCGTCTCACCTAACAGCTACTATTTCAGAGAAGCAGCAAATTTTTGAAACTATAGATGTTAAGAAAAGACTTAATTCTATAATTAAAATAATGGAGAATGAAACTAGTATTATTGGAGTTGAAAAAAGAATTAGAGGCAGAGTTAAGACTCAAATGGAAAAAACTCAAAGGGAATATTATTTAAATGAACAACTTAAAGCTATTCAAAAAGAATTAGGTGAAATTGAAGATGGAAAAGATGAGACTTCAAGTTTAAATAAATTAATCATTAAAGCAAAAATGCCAAAAGATGTTGAGAAGAAATGTATGGCTGAGCTTAAAAAATTAAAAAACATGAGTCCCATGTCTGCAGAGGCTACCGTTGTCAGAAATTATCTTGATTGGATGACAGATTTACCTTGGTATAAAAAAGATCAGGTTGATATTGATCTTAAGAAAGCACTTTCTGTTCTTGATGCCGATCATTTTGGTTTAGAAAAAGTTAAAGAAAGAATTATTGAATTTTTAGCAGTCCAAAAAAGAATGGAGAAAATTAAAGGCCCAATTTTATGCTTAGTTGGTCCTCCTGGTGTTGGTAAAACATCATTAGGAAAATCTATCGCGAAAGCTACTAATAGAGAGTTTGTAAGAGTTTCTGTTGGTGGTATGAGAGATGAAGCTGAAATAAGAGGTCATAGAAGAACTTATATTGGTTCTTTACCTGGTAAAATTATTCAAATGATGAAAAAAGCAGGTACAAAAAATCCACTTATTCTTCTTGATGAAATAGATAAAATTGGAAATGATTACAGAGGTGATCCATCTTCTGCTTTATTAGAAGCATTAGATCCAGAACAAAATGCTACATTTAATGATCATTACCTAGAAGTAGATTATGACTTATCTGATGTGATGTTTGTAACTACAGCTAATACTTTAAATATCCTACCTCCATTATTAGATAGAATGGAAGTAATTAGATTGGCTGGTTATACAGAGGATGAAAAAATTAATATTGCAAATAAGTATCTACTTCCTAAACAAATTAAAGATAATGGGGTTAAAGAAAATGAAATGACTTTATCTGAGGACATCATAAAAGAAATTATCCAAAGTTATACAAAAGAGTCTGGTGTAAGAAATTTAGAAAGAGAAATTTCAAAAGTAGCTAGGAAAGTTGTTAAAAAAGTAGTTTCTGGTGAAGAGAAAGAAGTTAAAATTAATTTAAAAAATTTGCCAGATTATTTAGGAATCCAAAAATTTAAATTTGGCGAACTTGAAAGCGAAGACAAAATTGGCGTTGTTACAGGTTTGGCTTGGACTGAATATGGTGGAGAAATTCTTAAAATTGAAACAGTTATAATGCCTGGAAAAGGTAGAATGCAAATTACTGGTAAACTTGGAGATGTGATGCAGGAATCTATCAAGGCTGCAAAATCTTTCATTAGATCAAAAAGTTTAGATTATGGAATTATTCCTCCCTTGTTTGAAAAAAAAGATTTTCATATTCATGTTCCAGAAGGAGCAACACCTAAAGACGGCCCTTCAGCAGGAATTGGAATGGTTACTTCAATAGTATCTGCAATTACAAACAATCCTGTCAGAAGAGATGTTGCAATGACTGGTGAGGTGACATTAACAGGTCAAGTATTGCCAATTGGTGGATTAAAAGAAAAACTATTAGCAGCACATAGAGCTGGAATAAAACAAGTTATAATTCCTAAAGAAAATGAAAAAGATCTTGTTGATATGCCTAAGAAGATTATTGATGATATAAAAATTACTCCAGTTGAGCATGCTGATGAAGTATTAAAAATAGCATTAACTAAAGAGTTAAAAAGAGTTGAGTGGGTAGAGGTTGATAAAATTTCTCAATCTGAAGGTAAATCTCAAGCAAGTATTCAATAATTACCAATTTACATTATCTATTCCTTGATGTATTAGTAGCGCTTGTTTTGGGCGGTTAGCTCAGTTGGTAGAGCATCTCGTTTACACTAAGCTAATCCAGAAAAACAAAAACTTAAATAATCTTTCATCTACAACAGTAATAGCTTACTCAATGGGTGACCCATAATCAAGCCAGGTATGCAATAGGTATGGAAAAAGTTGTTCCATAATTCTTATTTTTCTTCAAATTGACCTCATCTCATTCCATCACCTAGACACCTGATTAGGGGTTTGGTAGGGTCTTAGTTCATGAAAAAACTTTTAGGAATTGTGTTTCTGGGAATGTTAGTAAGCAATACAAGTTTTTCATTAAGTTCTGATAGAGCAAATTATGAATATGAAGTTTGCCGTGATGGAATGGTTGCAAATGGAAATACACAAGCTAGAGCAGCTGAATACTGCAAATGTGCAGTTACCATGATTAGCAATAAGTACACTGATAAGAAATTTGATAAAATTATAATGAAGGGCAATGCCCATATGATGAAGAAGATCAACTTTGCCTCTGTACACTGCAATAAATATAAGAATGCAAAATAATATTTGAAGAAAATCCCGACCAGAGCCCAACAAAAAGTAATCTAAACGTTAATCAGCATTACAAATTCAGCAAACTAGAAGAGTTATAAGGGGCGTTCTGTTACTCAGTGCCCCAGACCGTGTTTCTATAATCCTTATTTTGCAACAAAGTTGATGCAACTTAATCTAGAAACTAACAAAACTTTAAAGCAGATTGTGTGCAGATTGTGTGTTAGGATTTCTTATGAAACATTTTAAACTTGTAGCAATTGCACTCACTATTTTATTTGGTGTGCAATTATTAACTTCAGATAAATCAGAAGCTAGTTACCACGCACCATGGTACGCCTGTTATATTGAGCAAGGTGGGAGTTTGCAGAAATGCATGGGTCCTTACCAGAATAAATACACATGTGAATCTAAAAGATACTCTATTCCCTATGGATCTAGATGGTTAGGTTGTTTCCAGTAATTTAATGAAATTTCATGAAAATGAGATTTACAATTAGCTGTTATAACTAAAAACCTTCCCCAGGTTGAATATTTACTCTTAATTGTTGTCAAATGATCTTTAATTAGATGGAGTTGAATGTTCAAAAGTGTAAGGTTGTTTATATTAAATTAACGTTAATTTAACAAAGGAGATAAAATGGGTGCAGATGCAGGAGCATTTTGGGGTGGAGTATTAATTTTTTTAGCAGTTTGGGCTTTAGTTCAATACTCAGAATAGATTAATCATAAAACATTTAAACATCGGAAAAATTTATTTAGTATTTTTCCGGTGTTAAAAATTATGAAAAAATTAAATCAAGTTCTTATTATAATTTGTATTACTGTTTTTTATACGAATGCAGCTAATGCATTTAAAGAAGGTTCTACTTTTTGGTATAAACATGCACCACATAATGAGTTAGTTGTACATTATACAAAAATGGAGCTTGATGAGCTATGTGCAATGTGGAAAGAAGTTGGTTATTGGAAGCAAAAAAGAAGAGTACCAAATCGAAATGCAATGAAAGAAGCTTTAATCAACAAGGGTGAAGATAAATTTATTTGCATGAGATTAAATAACACCTAATAATTTTATTTTAATCTAACTCAAATTTTTATCATCTACTTTTTCAATATTAAATTTTTTAATCAATTTGATTTGAAAAAATGAAAAAAACATACTTAATATTGGAGTTCCCCAAACTTTAAGATTTATCCAAAACTCTTCAGATTGGGTTCTCCAAACTAATTCATTCAATAATGCTAATCCAAAAACAAATAATACCCATCGGTGGTTAAATATTTTCCAACCTTCTTGTTTCATGGATATCGAACTACCCAGTAATCTTTTAATAATTGGTCCTTCATTAAAATAATTACCAAATAAACAAATTAAACCAATAGAAATATTTAGTACTGTAGGTTTTAAGTAAATAAAGATTGGATTATTAAAGTAAATAGTTAATCCACCAAATAAAATAATAAAAAATCCCCCTAACAATGGAACAATAGCTATTTTTTTTTTAAGGAAACCAACAGCAATTAATGAAATTAAAGTAGCAATAATAAGAGGTGGTATAGCAAGCATTAAGTCTTTGCCGTTATTATAATAAAAATAAAAAAAAATTACTAGAGGGCCAAAATTTGTTACAAAATTAAAAAAAGCTTTTTTCATTTTACAAATTTATCTTTTTTCCAAATACCTTTTTGGATTTTTTCATTTGCATATGTGTAAATTCCCTTTCCATGCTTCAAGCCCATTTTCCAATTACCATCATATATATCTCCATTTATATATGTATAAATTCCTGTTCCATGACGTTCAAGTTGGTTGTCTGGAATATTGTATTCATCTTTCTTCCATTCACCAGAATATTTATCACCATTGGCATATATGTATGTACCACTTTTGCTATATTTACTTTCCTTCCACTCACCAACATACATATCTCCATTGGTATATTTGTAAGTGCCTATTCCATTCTTTTTACCTTTTTGCCATAAACCATTAAACTCTCTACCATCATGAGCAAAAGTTCCTGATCCATGAAACTTGCCTTTTTTCCATTCACCAATATATTTTTCTCCTCTAGGCCCCATACCTGTTCCCTGACATTCTGTCCATTTTCTTGTTTTTTTATAATGTGCTAAATAATTTTTCCACGCTTTTGACTTTGATATTAATTTTTTTAATTTTCCCAATTCACTAGGCTGTTCTAAAAAGAATGTAGAAATATTATTGTCATTTCCCTCACATTCAGGAAGTGAAATTTCTGATAGAGCTACACTGTAAAAAAAAAAGCTTATAATAATAGTTCCTAAAAAAACTCTCATAGTTTATCTTAGCAAAAGCAGCTAAAATTAACCACCCATTTTATCTCTAGTGCCAACTAGACTCAACCATACTCAACTGCCTTTGCCAACCTAAATCCTTTTCATTTTAGTTGTTCCAATAAAAAAGAAAATTATAGGGAAAGTGTTCAATCTATTTTAAACTTTTAATATGAAAAAACTTTTAGGGATCGTGGTTCTGGGTTTGTTGTCATTACCCTCACTTGAACGAGGGTAATAAAAAAGCAGCCAGGTATGCACCAGGTATGGAGAATAAAATTCCATCTTCCAAAAGCCAGGTATGCTATAGGTATGGAGTTTGTTCACTTATTTCCCTCATATGCCTTTCTTAAGTGTTTGCTTTCTCAAATAAGTTGTTATAAAAGGTGCGTAATTTGGTTTTGGGCGGTTAGCTCAGTTGGTAGAGCATCTCGTTTACACCGAGGGGGTCAAAGGTTCGAGTCCTTTACTGCCCACCAAAACAACTAAAGTGGGGGTGTAGCTCAGTTGGTTAGAGCGATCGCCTGTCACGCGATAGGTCGAGGGTTCGAGTCCCTTCACTCCCGCCACTTTTCCTTATTATTTAAGGTTTATATTATTTAAAATGTGACGTAAGTGCCCTTCAACATGATATAAAAACTGCTATATAGACTCAAATGCTTTCAGAATTTTTAAAAGATTATCTACCAATTATTATATTTTTGATTATTGCTCTTGTTCTGAGTTGTGCTTTTGTTGTTGTGAACTTGATACTTTCACCCAAACATCCAGATCCTGAAAAATTATCAGCTTATGAATGTGGTTTTGAACCATTTGAAGACTCAAGAATGGAATTTGATGTTAGATTTTATTTGGTAGCAATTCTATTTATAATTTTTGATTTAGAGATAGCTTTCCTTTTTCCTTGGGCAATTTCATTAGGTAATATTGGAGGTCTTGGCTTTATTTCAATGATGATCTTTTTATTTATTCTTACAATTGGATTTATTTATGAGTGGAAAAAAGGTGCACTTGACTGGGAATAAAATTTAAAATTATGAACTTAGAAGATAAAAATAAAGAAATTCCTGAAGAATTTAAAAAACTTGCTGAAGATTTTAGTAAAAATGGTTTTATAACAACTTCCCTTGATAATTTGATAAACTGGTCAAGAGCTGGTTCATTACACTGGATGACTTTTGGCTTGGCTTGTTGTGCAGTTGAGATGATGCAAACAGCAATGCCTAGATATGATCTAGAAAGATTTGGTGCTGCACCGAGAGGCTCACCTAGGCAATCTGATGTTATGATAGTAGCTGGAACCTTAACCAATAAAATGGCACCAGCATTAAGAAAAGTTTATGATCAAATGCCTGAACCGAGATATGTTATTTCGATGGGAAGTTGTGCAAATGGCGGTGGTTATTACCACTATTCTTATTCTGTAGTTCGTGGCTGTGATAAAATAGTTCCTGTGGATATTTATGTACCAGGCTGCCCTCCATCTGCTGAAGCATTACTTTATGGGATTATGCAGTTACAAAAAAAAATTAGAAACAAAGGATCTTTTGAAAGATAATTTATATGCAAAACTTAATAGATCTTGAAAAAAAAATTAACTCAGAACTTACAACTAAAATTAAAAAAACTGAGATTAAACATGAGCAGCTATATATTAATATTGATAATGAGGATTTGATAGATGTTACGTTATTTATAAAAAGTAACGAAAATACAAAATTTAGACAGTTAATGGATGTTACTGTTGTGGATTATCCTGAAAATACTCAACGTTTTAAAGTTGTCTATTTATTTTTAAGTCATGAGTTTAATCAGAGAATTATATTAAGTTATCTAATAAGTGAAAATGAGGTTATACCATCACTAACGCCTATTTATCCTGCTGCTAATTGGATGGAGAGAGAAGTTTTTGATATGTATGGCGTTAAGTTTAAAGACCATCCTGATATGAGAAGAATACTTACAGATTATGGTTTTGAAGGACACCCTTTAAGAAAAGATTTTCCTTTAACTGGTCATACAGAGGTTAGATATAGCGAAGAGCAAAAAAAAGTTATTAGTGAACCAGTTAAGTTAGAGCAAAATTATAGAAATTTTGATTACGAAAGCCCTTGGGAAGGAACTAAATATATTAAAGATCAAACTGACCTTGAAAATGACAAAAAAAACTAAAACATTAAATTTAAATTTTGGACCTCAGCACCCTGCAGCTCATGGTGTATTAAGATTAATTTTAGAATTAGATGGGGAAATTGTTGAAAAAGCTGATCCACATATAGGACTTCTTCACAGAGGAACAGAAAAACTAATAGAAAATAAAACGTATATGCAAGCTGTCCCTTATTTTGACAGGCTTGATTATGTTGCGCCAATGAATCAAGAGCATGCTTTTGCTTTATCTATAGAAAAAATTTTAAAGATAGATGTCCCGATTAGAGCCCAACTAATTAGGGTAATGTTTTGTGAAATAGGAAGAATATTAAGTCATATATTAAATGTTACAACTCAAGCTCTTGATGTAGGTGCTTTAACTCCATCTCTTTGGGGTTTTGAAGAACGTGAAACATTAATGACCTTTTATGAAAGAGCATCTGGTTCAAGACTGCATGCTAATTATTTTAGAGCTGGTGGTGTTCATCAAGACTTACCAATGGGTCTTGAAGAAGATATAGGTAAATTTTGTGTGTCATTTCCTAAAATAATAGATGATCTTGAAACATTATTGACTGATAACAGAATATTTAAACAACGAAATGTCGATATAGGAATTGTAACCAAAGAAGATGCGTTAGATTATTCTTTTAGTGGAGTTATGATTAGAGGATCAGGTGTTCCTTGGGATTTAAGAAAATCACAACCTTATGATTGTTATGAACAATTAGAATTTAAGATTCCAGTGGGGAAAAACGGAGATTGTTTTGATAGATATTTATGTCGAATTGAAGAAATGAGAGAAAGTATTTCAATAATAAAACAATGCTTAAGTAAAATGGAAAAAGGACCTATTAAATCATTAGATGGAAAAATTAGTCCTCCACCTAAAAAAGATATTAAACAATCTATGGAGGCTTTAATTCATCACTTTAAATTATTTACTGAAGGTTATCGTGTTGATAAAGATGAAATTTATACTGCTGTTGAAGCACCGAAAGGAGAATTTGGTGTTTATTTAATTTCTGATGGAACTAGCAAACCTTACAAATGTAAAATTAGAGCTCCAGGCTTTTCACATCTACAAGCAATGGATTATTTAATTAAAGGACACATGTTAGCCGATGTACCTGCTGTTTTAGGTTCATTAGACATTGTTTTTGGAGAGGTTGACAGATAATGAGCTTAAGAAAACCTGCAAAAGAGCAACCCAAAAAATTTGAATTTACAACGGATAGTCTAGCTGCTGCAAAAGAAATAGTTTCTAAATATCCAGAAGGAAAGCAACAAAGTGCTGTAATGGCACTATTGTATATTGCTCAAAAACAAAATGATAATTGGATACCACTTGCAGCAATGAAATATATCGGAAAGTTTTTAGATATGCCTTATGTAAAAGTCTATGAGGTGGCCACTTTTTACTCAATGTATAACCTATCTCCAGTTGGAAAACACTTTATTCAGGTATGTACAACTACTCCATGCATGATTAGAGGAGCTTATAAACTTGTTGAGGCCTGCAAAGAGAAAATTTCAGAAAATGAAAGTGAATTATCTGCTGATAAGTCGTGCTCTTGGATGGAAGTTGAGTGTTTGGGTGCATGCGTTAATGCTCCAATGATGCAAATTAATGATGACTATTATGAAGATCTTGATAAAGAAAAAACTTTAAAGATTTTAGATGAGATACTTGATGGTAAGACACCAAAGCCAGGATCCTACAGAGGAAGAGTTAATAATGAACCTGAAAATAATAGAAAAACACTTTTGGATTTAAAAAATGCTTAAAGATAAAGATAGAATATTTCAAAACTTATATAATGACAAAGGTTCAGACGTTGAGTCATCAAAGAATAGAGGTGACTGGGTAGACACTGCTGAAATAATAAAAAAAGGTAGAGAATGGATTGTAGATGAGGTTAAATCTTCTGAACTAAGAGGTAGAGGTGGTGCTGGATTCCCTACAGGGCTTAAATGGTCTTTTGCACCAAAAGAACTTGGTTCTAGACCTCACTATCTAGTTATAAATGGTGATGAATCAGAACCTGGCACATGTAAGGATCGTGATATTTTAAGGTTTGAACCTCACAAATTGATAGAAGGATGCTTGATTGCTGCATACGCAGTTCAGGCTCATGTTTGCTATATTTATATACGTGGTGAATATTTTATTGATGGACAAAAACTACAAAAAGCAATTGATGAAGCTTATGAGAAAAAACTTATCGGAAAAAATGCCTCTGGTACTGGTTGGAATTTAGATATTTATATACACTATGGAGCAGGCGCTTATATATGTGGTGAAGAAACAGCACTTCTTGAAAGTATTGAGGGTAAAAAGGGTCAACCAAGATTAAAACCTCCATTTCCAGCTCTAATAGGGCTATATGGATGTCCAACAATAATTAATAACGTTGAAACAATAGCTGTTATTCCAACAATTTTGAGAAAAGGTGGAAAATGGTTTGCATCATTAGGAAAAGCAAAAAATACAGGAACTAAAATATTTTGTATATCTGGAAATGTTAATAAACCATGTAACGTTGAAGAGGAGATGAGTATATCTCTTAAAGAATTAATTGAAGTACATGCTGGTGGAGTAATTGGTGGGTGGGAAAATTTACAAGCTGTTATACCGGGTGGCTCTTCTATGCCTATCATACCAAAAAAAACATGCGAAACTTTAACAATGGATTTTGATTCACTTGTTGCTGAAAAAAGTGGTTTAGGAACTGCAGGTATTGTTGTTATAAATAATGACCAAGATATTATTAAGTGTATGGCAAGAATTGCAAGATTTTACAAACATGAAAGCTGTGGCCAGTGCACACCGTGTAGAGAAGGTTCTGGATGGATGTGGAGAATGCTAGAAAGAATGGCTAAAGGAGAGGCTTCAAAAGATGAAGTTGAAATGCTCGGAGATGTTACAAATCAAATTGCTGGTCATACTATTTGTGCTTTTGGTGAGGGGTCTTCATGGCCTGTTCAAGGTTTATTAAGACACTTTAGAAAAGAAATTGAAGAAAGAAACAATATTGAACCAACAATAAAAAAACTTAATGAAGTTCCTTATTTAGTTGATCAACATTTATTGGATAAAAAAAATGCCTAAGTTAAAAGTTAACAATATTGAAGTTGAAGTTGAAGATGGTTTAACAGTCCTGCAGGCTTGTGAAATAGCTGGGGTTGAAATTCCAAGATTTTGTTACCATGAAAAACTTTCAATTGCTGGAAATTGTAGAATGTGTCTAGTTGAAATTGAAAAATCTCCAAAACCAGTTGCATCATGTGCAATGCCTGCTGTTGAAGGTATGAATATAAAAACGAATACTGAATTTGTTGGAAAAGCAAGAAAAGGTGTAATGGAATTTTTGCTTGCAAATCATCCTTTAGATTGCCCTGTATGTGATCAAGGTGGCGAATGTGATCTTCAAGATCAATCAATGTTTTATGGAGTAGATAAATCTAGATTTAAAGAAAACAAAAGACAAGTTCCTGAAAAAAATATGGGTCCTTTAATTAAAACACAAATGACTAGATGTATTCATTGCACTAGATGCGTTAGGTTTGCTACGGAAATTGCAGGTGTAGAAGAATTAGGTGCTATAGGACGTGGTGAGGATATGCAAATAACTACTTACCTTGAGCAATCGATGCAATCAGAATTATCAGGCAATGTTGTTGATTTGTGTCCAGTTGGAGCCCTAACATCTAAACCATATGTTTTTGAAGCAAGACCTTGGGAGTTAAAAAAAACAGAATCTATTGATGTTATGGATGCTATTGGCTCAAATATAAGAGTTGATACTTATGGATGGGAAGTAAAAAGAATTTTACCGAGAATAAATGAAGATATTAATGAGGAATGGATTTCTGATAAATCAAGACATGCGTGTGATGGACTATTAAACCAAAGATTAGACACACCTTACATTAAGTATAACGGCAAATTTGAAAAAGCATCATGGTCTGAAGTTTTTAATATAATTAAATCTAAATTTAAAAATACTGATAAAGAAAAAATCTGTGGGTTAACTGGTGACTTAGCGAATATGGAAACACTTTATATATTTAAGGAATTTTTTAATAAAACATTAGGTTCTCAAAATATAGAATCTAGGGATAATCATATTTATTTAAATTCTGAAAAAAGGGAAAATTATTTATTTAATTCATCAATTAACGGAATAGAAGAGTCTGACTTTATTTTTCTTTTAGGGACAAATCCTAGATTTGAAGCAACAATCTTAAATGCTCGAATTAGAAAAGCTTATCTTCAAAATAAAACTAAAATTATTTCCTTAAATGAAATGGGGGACCTAACATTCCCATATCAGTCTTTAGATGGAAGCACCGAAACAATTAAAAAAATTATTGAGAGCAAACATGAGGTGTCTGATTTAATTAAACAAGCAAAGAAGCCTATGGTTATAATGGGTCAATCTGCATTAAAAAGCAAATCATCAAAATATATTTTTGAGTCAATCAAGCTATTTTTAGAAGAAAATAATAAACTTTCTATTGATTGGTATGCATTAAATGTTATCTCTGAAAACGCATCTACGGTAGGTGCATTTGATCTTGGGATATACAAAACAACTAATGGTGACAATGAAGTTTTGAAAAACTTGGAAGCTCACAAGTTTGAAATTGTTTATCTTTTAGGTTTAGACAGTATTAATTTTGAGAAAAAAAATGAGTTTATTATTTATCAAGGTTCTCATGGTGATAAAGGGGCAGAAATGGCAGACATCATATTGCCTGGCGCCACTTATACAGAGCAAAATGGTTACTTTACAAATTTAGAAGGTAAATTACAAAAAGCTTACAAAGCATCATATCCACCTGAACTTGCAAAAGAGGATTGGGCAATAATAAATGAACTTGCTGAATCTATGAATCATAGAAAATTATTTAATGATAAAGATGAATTAGATAGCAGTTTAATTAATCAAATAAATCTACATATTAAAAAAAATACCTCTTTGACATCATCAAAAGTTAAGGAATTAATTTTTGAAAATGAATTGATAAAAATAGATAATGATTATTATTATTCAAATGTGATAGCTAGGGCTTCAAAAACTATGTCTGAGTGTAGAGGTTTAAAAGCAGATTTAAAATCTACAGGAACAGAGGGTTAATTTATGGAATATCTTAATATAATTTTTTCACAAACTTATAAAATATTATTTTTACTAGTTCCTGTTTTAGTTTCTGTGGCTATGATTGTATGGCTTGACCGACGTATTTGGGCTTTTGTACAAAAAAGACAAGGACCCAATGTTGTTGGACCTTTTGGTTTGCTTCAATCTTTAGCTGATGCATTAAAATATATTTTTAAAGAAGTTATAATTCCATCAAGTTCAGATAAAGTAATTTTTATATTAGCACCAATTGTTACTATGACTTTGGCTTTAGTTTCGTGGGCCGTTATTCCTTTCAGTACAACTCAAGTATTGGCAGATATCAATGTAGGTATCCTTTATTTATTTGCCGTATCTTCATTAGGTGTTTATGGAATTATCATGGGTGGATGGGCATCAAATTCAAAATATCCATTTTTAGGTGCTATTAGGTCTGCAGCGCAAATGGTTTCATACGAAGTGTCAATTGGAGTTATTATTATCAACGTTTTACTTTGTGTTGGCTCTTTAAATTTGAACGATATAGTTGTGGCTCAGAAAAATTTATGGTTTGTAATCCCATTATTTCCAATGTTTGTGATTTTCTTTATTTCCTCTTTAGCAGAAACAAATAGACCACCATTTGATTTACCAGAAGCAGAAGCAGAACTTGTTGCGGGTTATCAAACTGAATATTCAGGTATGATGTATGCAATGTTTTGGCTTGGAGAGTATGCGAATATTCTTTTAATGTGTGCTATGGGATCTATACTTTTCTTAGGCGGGTGGCTATCACCTATAGACCTTTATCCATTTAACTTAATTCCTGGTGCAATTTGGATGATATTTAAAATATTATTCTTATTTGTTTTGTTTGCCTTGGTTAAAGCTATTGTTCCAAGATATAGATATGATCAATTAATGAGACTAGGATGGAAGATATTTTTACCATTATCATTAACATGGGTAGTTCTAACAGCTAGCTATTTGTTCTACTTCAACTTATTACCAGTCAATTAATTATGAAAATTTCAAGAATATTTAAAACAATTTTTTTATTAGATTTTTTAGGTGGCTTAAACATTGCAATCAAAGAAATATTTAAATCTAAAAAAACAATAAATTATCCTTTTGAAAAAGGAAAAATAAGCCCAAGATTTAGAGGTGAGCATGCCTTAAGAAGGTATTCTAACGGTGAAGAAAGATGCATAGCATGTAAATTATGTGAAGCTGTTTGTCCCGCTCAAGCAATTACAATTGAATCTTCGGAAAGAGCTGATGGTAGTAGAAAAACTACAAGATATGATATTGATATGATGAAGTGTATTTATTGTGGTCTTTGTGAAAAGTCCTGTCCAGTTGATGCTATTGTACAAGGGCCTAATTTTGAATTTTCAACCGAAACAAGAGAAGAGCTTTATTATAATAAAGAAAAATTACTCGATAATGGAGATAGATGGGAAAATG